>JBIOYL010000211.1:0-4847 GCA_044870185.1 Actinomycetes bacterium
CCGGCCGCGGCGCCGGCGGGCTCCAGCCTCGGTGTAGGCACACGGGCCCCTCCGGCCTGCTTGCAGCCTGCCTGCTCACAGGCCAGTTCCACCAGCCCGTTCACCTACAACTGTCGAACCGGAGTGAGGAGGTTGGGGAGACCGCCAAGCCCAACCCGTACGAGATGGTCACCACCATGCTGGAACCGTCCTCGGGCTGGTGGAGCCGGCTGTGGTCCCGGTCCTGGCGGCCAGGCGCCGAGCCGCCCGCCGACCCGCACAGCGCCTACTACTGGGCCGGCGTCGGCCGCAAACCCTGACAGGGTCCGCGCTGCCCCTACCCGCCGTCCAGGAACGGATGACCGCGGCGGAGAGCGCCGGGACGAGGTTGATGTCGTAGTGGGTCACGCCCGGCAGGATCGCGAGGCGGTGGTGGGTCATCCCGGAGCGGTCCCAGTTGGCGTCGCGCTGGCCGCCGCCGAGCAGGCCGAAGAATTCGACCGCATGGGACGGCGGCAGACCGTCGGCGTCACCGATCACCAGCATGACCGGCATCGGCAGGCGGGGGATCTCCGCCGACCAGTCGTAGTCGATCTTCATGACCTCGGCGACCTGCCGTACCAGGATCGGCCAGTCCTCCACGCGCGGCGCGATCCGCTGGTAGGCCTCATACATCGGGGTCTGCATCATGGAGCCGGCGGCCTCCGGGCCCATCGCGTCCATGCCGGCGGTCATCTCCGGATACCACCCCTGCCGTTTGAACGGGGTCGACACGAGCACCAGGCGCTCGACGACGTCCGGGTGCTGGATCGCGGTTCGCAACCCGACGCCGCCGCCGAGCGAGAAGCCCATGATCGCGGCACGCTCCAGGCCGAGGCTGTGGACCGGCTGCCTTGAGAACCGCGGCCCACGAGGGACACGGCATCATGCCGCCAGGGGTGAATGTGAGACAGGCGCGGACTCCAGCGACGCCACCCGAGTCCTGCCACTTCTCGGCATCACAAGCCCATGAGCCCGACACTCCGGCACGTTGCCGAGGCCCTGAGGCGTCCGCGGGCGGTGGCGGCTCAGGCGGTGGTGGGCGGCTCGGCGGAGGCTGCGGGCGGGGGCGCTGCCGTGGACGCGGCGGAGGCCGGGGGCTCGGCGGCCAGGTTCGGGGCGCTCCGCTCGGTGCTGGCACGGAACGAGGCGTAGATGTCGATCAGCACCTGCTTCTGCCGCTCGGACAGGTACGGGTCGCGCAGGATGGCCACGGCCAGGTCGCTGTCCTCGGTGGCCTGGTCGAGGATGCCCGCCTTCACGTACAGGGTCTCGGCGCTGATGCGCAGCGCCTTGGCGATGTCCTTGAGGATCTTCGCCGACGGCTGGCGCAGGCCCCGCTCGATCTGGGAAAGGTAGGGGTTGGACACCCCCGCCTGCTTGGCCAGGTTGCGCAGGGACAGCTCGGCCTGGCGGCGCTGCTCGCGGATGTAGCGGCCGACGTCCCGCACGGTGCCTGCCGGGTCCAGGTCGGCGATGTTGGGCATGGCGGTGTTCCTTCCTGTACCTCAAGGTACCGGCAACCAGGCGGCGACGCCTCGGGGGGTGGCGGGGCGGCGCCTCGGGTGGCGGCGGGGTAGCGACGCCTCGGCGGCGACGCCCCGAGTGGTGGCGGCGGCTACGGCTCGGGCGCGGTCGGCGGGGCGAGCCGCACCTTCGCCGGGTGGACGGTGCCGACCGGCCGGCCGCCGCCGTGCACCTCGGTGACCGCGGCGGGCAGGATCACCTCGAGCTCGGCCGCATCGACCCAGCCGAGGGCTTGCAGCACGGCGACCAGGGCCGGCCCGCGGGCGCGCGGCGAGCCGTCGACCACCTTGAGGGCGACGCCGTGGCCGGTGGCGAGGTTGACGGCCGCGTAGACCGCCTCGGCGCCGACCTTGGCCAGCACCCGGCCGCCGGTCGCCTCGAGCAGCACCGTGTCGAGCTGGCCGCTGCCGGCGAGCATGAACGGATGGCGGCGCACCGCCTCGATCAGCGCCGACGGATCCTCCTGGCCGGCGAGCGCCCGCGCCCCGAGCCGGGCGTAGGCGGTGGCCAGCCCGGCCAGCGGCATGGCGTGCACGGGCACACCACAGCCGTCCACGCCGACGTGGACGATGGGCGTGCCGGCATAGTCGGTCAAGGCGTCCATGACGACGCCCTGCAACGGGTGCTCGGGCTCGGCGTAGCGGTCCGGCGCCCAGCCGCGAGCGACCGCGCCGGCGAGCATGTAGGCGTGCTTGCCGGAGCAGTTGTGGTACACGGGCGCGCGGGCCTCGACCCGCCCGCGCGCCTCACGGTTGCCCGGCCAGGCGGGCGGGCAGCGCAGGGCCCCCTCGTCCAGCCCGGCCGCGGCGAGCACCTTGCGCACCGATTCCACGTGGGCGGGCGCGCCGTCATGCGAGCCGCAGGCGCCGGCCAGGGCGAGCTCGCCAAGCCCGAGACGCTCCTGGACGCCGAGCCGGCGCACGGCCAACGCCTGGAACGGCTTGGAGCACGACCGCGCATAGACCACGAGCTGCGGGTCGCCGACCGCGCCGAGCACCTTCCCGTCGGCATCGGCGACGGCCACGACGCCGACGTGGCGGCTCTCCACGAATCCCGACCGCTCGATCTCGACGAGCACCTCCATCGGCGCGGGCTCCTTGCTCTCGGGGCGTCCCGTGAACGCCACGGACACCAACAGCCGGCCGCCGTCCTGGTGGCAGGCGAGGGCAGATCCCTACGTCATCGCGGCGGCTCGAGCGTCATCGTGGGCGGCCCGAGCGTCATCGCCGGCGGCTCGAGCGTCATCGCCAGCGGCCCGAGGGCTGGGCCGCGGCGGCGAAGGGGAGCTCCACGACCTCGGCGGCGAGCGGGCCGGCCAGCACGAGCTGACCGGCCGGCACCACCCGGCGGACGTAGGCGAGCGCGATCGGGCCGAGCTCGGGATGGCGGGCGACGCTGCGCACCTGCCCGGCCCGGCGGCCGTCGTCGGTGAGCAGATCGGACCCGGGCGCCGGCAGCTCCTCGCCCCGGAAGCGCAACCCGGCCAGGCGCCGCTGCACCTGCCCGAGGTTGTGGACGCGGGCGACCGTCTCCTGCCCCGGGTAGCAGCCCTTGTCGAGGTGGACGTGCGAGCCGAGCAGGCCGGCCTCCTCGGCGATGACGTCGTCGCCCAGCTCGGCGCCCCAGCGCGGGATGCCACGCTCGATGCGCACCAGCTCCCAGGTCTCGGGCGCGGCCGCCGGCACCCCGGCCTCGACCAGGGCGCGCCGCGCGGATGGGGCGGCGCCGCCCACCACGTCGACCCCGACCGCCGTCCGATGGGCGACCAGGGCTGGGGAGGCGGCCACGGCCCGTCCTGGAGACGACGGCGGGACCGGCAGCCCCGCCCCGCCCAGCGCCTCATCGGTGCCCGGCCCGAGCACGCTCAGCGCACCCGGGACGGGCGGACCCACGTGGACGTCGTAGCGGAAGACGAACCGGTCGAGCCGCTCGGCGAGAGCGGGCGCGGCCGCGGCGTCGGTGTCGAGCAGCACCGACGAGGCCAGCACGGCCAGCCGGAACGCGAACTCGACCCTGCCCTTGGCCGACAGCAGCAGCGCCTGGGTGGCGTCGCCGGGACGCAGGTCGCTGGTGTGCTGTGAGCTGACGCGGTGCAGGTAGCCGAGCACGTCCGCGCCGGTCAGCTCGAGCGCGGCCAGGTCGGGGCGCTCGACCACGACCACCCCGGCGCGGGCGGCGGCCAGGGCGTCGGGCGGCGCGATGAGCTCGGTCACATGCCCATCGTAGCCGCACCGGCCCCGCGGACGCCCGGCCGCACGGCACGGCCGCCCACGGCAGAACCGCACCAATTTGACGTAGCGCAAGTGTCGGCCTGTCAACGCTGCGCGCGAGCGGCCATCCTGGCCAACGCGCGGTCGAGCGTCGGTGCTGCGGGTGTCGGCGCCCAGGGCCCGGACGGGGAGGCGCTGGTCGAGGCCACGCCCACGGGCGCCCCTCCCAGCAGCCCCAAGGCGAGCGCCATGAATGCCTGGCCGAACGCGTCATACACGGCGGGCGTGGCGAACTCCTCGTTCATCATGATGCCAACCTGCCGGCGGCCGTCCTCGGTGCTGAAGATGACGTTGTTAAAGCCGGGGATGGCGCCCTCGTGGCCGAGCAGGCGCCCGGCCGGCGTCTCGATCACCCGCACGCCCAGGCCGTAGCCGAAGCCGGGCCGGCCGGTGGGGACCGGGGTCAGCATCTCGGCCAGCAGCCCAGGCGGCAGCAGCCGGCCACCCAGCAGCGCGCGGAAGAAGTGGGTCAGGTCGCCAAGGTTGGAGATCAGGTTGCCCGACCCCCCGGCCACCGACGGGTTGAGGACGGTGAAGTCCAGCAGCGGGCCTTGCTGTTGGCCGAGCGGCAGGCTGTAGCCGCGCGAGCTCGGCCCGGGAATCCCTGGGGCGTTGACCGGGAAGAAGGTGTCGCGCAGCCCAAGCGGCCCGACGATGCGCCGGGCCAGCTCCTGGCCGAGCGTGTGGCCGGTGGCCGCCTCCACGATCAAGCCGGCCAGCACGTAGCCAGTATTGGAGTACGACCAGGCCGTGCCCGGCGGGAAGTCCGGCGGCTGGTGAGCAACCAGGGCGACCAGCTGCGCGGGGTCCAGGCGCGGAAGCGTCCCGGCCGGGACCCATACAGCGTCGGGAGGACGGCGGCCTCGTAGTCGGGTACGCCGCTGGTGTGGTTGAGCAGCTGGCGGATGGTGACCTGGTTGCCGTAGGGCAGGATGCCCGGCAGCCAGTGGCCCACGGTGTCCGCCAGCGACAGGCGGCCCTCGGCGACCAGCTGCAGCACCACCGTGGCAACCAACGGCTTGGTCACGCTGG
>JBIOYL010000212.1:0-2487 GCA_044870185.1 Actinomycetes bacterium
GAGCGCTTCCTGCAACACCGGTTCGGCACCGGGTACCGCAGCTACAAGACCTCGGTCCGCCGATACCTCTGAGCCAGCTACGACGCATCAGACGCATCAGGCCCTACCTATTAGTTGCCGGTTAGCCTCGATTCCCGGTGCGGCAATTGTGTTGAGGTTGCCCCGAGCTGGCTGGTCAGCGTGGTGGGAACCGGTAGCGTAGGGTGCGGCCGTCCCACCAGGGGATGGGGACTTCGAGGTCGGCGAACCCGGCGTCGATGAGCACGGGGTGGTGGCTGCGCAGGTTCAGCGCGCAGGTGACGCCGTTGCTGGTGGCGTGCAGGGTGCCGGTGGCGTCCAGGAAGTGCCGCCAGATCCTTTCCGGGGTGGCGTTCTGGTAGCGGGACAGCTTGAGCGCGAGCAGCCGGTAGAGGTTGCCCGCGATGACGGTCAGGGTGGTGTCGAGGTCGACGTTGAGCGGGACGCCGGAGGTGAGGGCGTCGAGGTGGAACCCGCTGATGTAGGCATCGAGCTCGTTCTCGGCGGTCATCCGCTCGGCGTAGCGGGCGAACAGGTCCTTGCCCTTGGCGGTGAGGTTGTTGGTGATGAGCAGGGTGGGCTCGTCACGGCCAATGCCGGTGACCGCGACCTGGCGGACCTTGGTGGTGACTTCCTTCAGCCTGACCATGTCTTCGTGGAGGCGGGGCCGCCGGTAGCGGCCGGACCTGCTGATCGTGACGGTCTTCCACGCTGATGCGGGCAGGGCGGCGAGCCGGGCGAGCTCGGCCTTGCCGCGCTGGCGGAGGGTGAGCCAGGTGATGCCGCGGCCGGACAGCTGCTCGAGGATGGCGTAGGTGGTCAGCTGGGAGTCGAAGACCAGCAGGCCGGGGTCGGTGCCGACAGCCTGCTGCCAGTAGTCGGCGAAGGCGATGACCTCGGCTGCCTGCTCGGCCTTGGTGAGGTCGGCGTTGGCGTAGACCATCTCGGCCGAGGCGTGGTCTTGGGCGAAGAACGTCAGGACCGCGCGGGTGCGCTGGGAGCGGCGGGGCACGTAGTGGCGTTCCAGCTGCGCGTCGCTGCCGTGGTGGCGGATGGCGTGGAAGTCGCAGTTGAACCCCTCCTCGCCGGTGGCCAGCCCCAGCCGGCGCAGTTCCCCGACCAGCCCGGCCAGCAGCGTGAGGTTGGACTGGCGGCGGACCCGGTAGGAGTAGCTGCCAAGGTGGGTGGCCTTGGGCAGGGCCGAAAGCCCGAGGGCAAATGCCAGGCCCGCGTCGTCGGTGAGCGAGCCGACGTGGTGGACGCGCGCGCGGCGGGCGCACTTGGCCAGCAGCAGGCCGCCCACCGACTGCCAGGCGCTGAGCTGGCTGGTGGATGGGTAGCCGGCCTTGCGGACCAGGTCGTGCAGGCCAAGGGTGGCCATGGCGGGGAACAGCAGCAGCAGCCCGGCGTGGTCGCAGGGCAAGGCGAGCGGCCGTTCCGGCCAGCCCCGAAGCTTGGCGGCCTTGACCGGGTCCAGCCGCGTCGGCGGGCCGCGGCGGCCCTCGTCGCGGCGGGGCAGCCGGGGCAGCCCCTCGGCCTGCAGCAGCTGCCAGACCGTCTGGGCGGAGACCGGCAGGCCGTCGGCGGTGAGCGCCTGGGCGATCTCCATGACGCTGTGGTCGGCGGCGCGCAGCGCAAGGACCTTGGTGCGCAGCTCGCCGGTGGCCTTGCGCGGCCCCTTGGGGCCCGGCTTGGTGTGGGCGAACAGGCGCAGCTTGCCGGAGCGCAGCAGGGTGGCCATCTGGTGGACCGACGCGGTGGAGTAGCCGTAGCGGTCAGCGACCTGGGAGGCGGGCAGGCCGTCGACGAAGTAGGCGCGCAGGGCCTCGTAGCGGCGCTGTTGGCTGCCGTCAGGCTGGAGGAAGTATGCTGCGCCTGGCCTCAACCGATCCCCATGAGCGTCACACCTCAGTGTTGGTGCTGGATTCTACTGTCACGGTGGATCGTTGGCGCAACACGCCGGTCGTTGCCTGTCCGTAGCGGGATCATGGCCCGAGAGCCGGGTGGGGTACGGGGAGCGTGTCGCGGTTCAGCGTGCGTCACTCTGGCTCTCTAGTTCAGAGAGATCCGTTGAGCTACGGCTGCCATGCCTGGCCGCCAACGCCCCGGCCAGGGCACTTGCACGACCCAGCGGTTCTCGACAGCACAAAGGCGGGCTCAGCCCGCCCCCCCGTGAATCGAGGTTAGCGGGGATTGGTCGAGCGAGTCCGTCGTACGTGGCGGCAGCCTTGCACCTTCCTGGGTCGTGCTGACCGTCGGCGTCGTGACCCGGCCACCAGGCCGTGGCTATCCTGCCGCCATGACCAGCCCACCGCGCTATGACGGCCTGGCCGACTGGTACGACCGGGAGATCGGCGTGCTGGAGGTCACCACCACCGCGCTCGACACGCTCGGCCGGCTGGTCGGCGCCGGATCAGGCACCTGCCTTGACCTTGGCTGCGGCACCGGCATCGCCATCCCCGGGCTGCT
>JBIOYL010000213.1:0-5961 GCA_044870185.1 Actinomycetes bacterium
GCAGCAGCGGCCGCTCCAGCTTGGCCGCGGCGGCCAGCAGCGACGAGCGCGCGTAGGCGTCGTCGGGCAGGCCGGCGGCATCGTCCGGCGCGTGCCGGTCGGCGGCCGGCGACCGCGCGGCGGCGACGCCGCCGGGCAGGCCGCCGGGCAGGCCGCCGGGCAGGCCGAGGTAGCGCTCGGTGTAGTGGGTGTCGTACAGGCGCCAGTCGGTCACCGGCGCGCCGGCGACCGCGGCCGCGAACACGTCCGGGCGGCGCAGCACGGCCAGGGCGGCCAGGTAGCCGCCGAACGACCAGCCGCGGATCGCCACCCGGCCGAGGTCCAGCTCGGCATGGTCGGCGGCGACCGCGTGCAGCGCGTCCACCTGATCGTCCAGCACCGGCCCGGCCAGGTCCCCGCGGATCGCGTGCTCCCAGGCCGGCCCCCGGCCGGGCGTGCCCCGCCCGTCGGTCACCAGCACGGCAAAGCCCTGGTCGGCGAACCACTGGGAGGTCAGCAGGCCGCCGCGGGCGGCCAGCACCCGCAGATGGCCCGGCCCGCCGTAGGGGTCGAGCAGCACCGGCAGGCGCCCGCCGCCGGCCCAGCCGGCGGGCAGCAGCAGGGCCGAGCGCAGCTCGCGCCCGCCGGCGCGCAGCAGCCTGACGTTGAGGTCCAGGCCCGGTGCGACCGTGGCGGCCGGGACGGCGGCCAGCAGCTCACCGTCCCGACGCACCTGGACGGTGGCGCCGTGGCGCCCCAGCGTGGTGGAGGTGACCGCGACCACCTCCCCGCCGGCGACGGCCGTGTGCACCCCCGGCTCGGCGGTCAGCGGGGTCGCCGTCCCGGCGGCCGAGACCCGCCAGACGTGCAGCTCGGTCGGCTCGGCCGACGCCTGCACGAGCACGTCGCCGCCGAGGCGGCCGAGCACGGCCCGCACCTGCAGGCCGGGTGGGGTGACCGGCACCCCGTCGACGGTCAGCCGCCGGCTGTCGGCGTCGTCGACCGTCCACACCAGCCGCCCGCCGGGCAGCCAGGCCGGCGCGCCCGGCACCAGCGTCCACCAGGCGGGCGAGCGGTCGGCCCGCAGGCAGGTCGTCTCGCCCGAGGCCGGGTCGGCGGCCAGGACGCGCACCTCGGCCTGGTCGCGGGCCTGCACGACCAGGGTCAGCGGCCCGTCGGCCGGCCAGACCACCCGGGCCAGGTAGGGGAAGGCGGCGCGGTCCCAGGCGACCTCCGCCCTGTGGCCGTCCAGGCCGAGCACGGCCAGCGACACCGCGGCGTTGGCGGTGCCGGCGGCCGGGTAGGCGAGCGTCACCGGCGGGACGGCCGGGTTGGCCGGGTCGGCCAGGTGCCAGCGCTGCACCGGGCCGACGTCGACCCGCGCCGCGGCCAGCGCCCGGCCGTCGGGCGCCCACCAGAAGCCCCGCTGGCGGTCCATCTCCTCGGCGGCGACGAACTCCGCCATGCCCCAGCTGACGTCCGGGTCGTCCTCGCCGGCCACGAGCCGGTCGGCGCCGGCCGAGAGCCGGTCGTCGCCGGCCAGCTCGACCACGCGCAGCGCCCGGCCGGCCACGTAGGCGACCCGGTTGCCGGTCGGGTCGGGCCGGGGGTCGAACACCGACCCGGCCGCGGCGAGCCCACGCACCTCGCCGCCGGCCAGGTCGGCCACGAACAGCCGGCCGGCCAGCGCGAAGGCGGCCAGCCGGACCGCGTCGTCGGTGGCGTAGGCGACGATGCCGCCGGCCTGCTCGCGGGCGCGCTCGCGGCGGGCCCGCTCGGCCGGGCCGATGGTCTCCTGGCCGCCGGCGAGCAGGACGGTCGGGTCGGCGGCCAGCCGCTCGGCGGCGGCGGCCAGGTCGAGCACCCACAGCCGGTTGACCGGGTCGTCGCCGGCCGCCGACCGCAGGTAGGCGACCCGCCGGCCGTCCGGGCTGACCGAGACGGCGCGTGGCTGGCCCAGGGTGAACCCGCGGGTGCGGGCGTGCCGGCGCGGGAACGACGCCTGCTCAGCCACGCACGATGACCCCGGCGACCAGGATCCAGCCGGCCAGCGCGGCCATCAGCCCGGCCAGGCCGACAAACAGCCAGGCGGTGCGCTTGCGCGGCTGGCTGTCGGCCATCAGCAGTGCGGCCGGCGCCATCAGCGCGTAGGTGAGCACCATGTTGCGCAGCTTCCAGGTGCTGAGCAGCGCGGCGCCGAGCAGCCCCATGGACAGCAGCAGCGCCACGCCCGGGTGCAGCAGCATCGACCGTTCGTACACCCGGCCGCGGGCGTCCCGCTCACCCGCCACCATCTTGCGCAGGCCCGGGCGCTGCCCGGCCGGACGCGGGCCGCGGGCCCCGTTCCTGGACGGCGACCTGGACCCCGACTTGGCCGCCGGCCGGTCCGGCTTGGACTTGGGGGAGACCCCCGAGGCCGCCCTGGCCCGCTGGATGGCGTGGCGCCGGCGCGCGGCCGCTCGTTCCTTGCGTCCCACCTTGCCTCTACCTCCCGAAGCGCCGCTGGCGCTGCGCGTACGACCGCAGGGCGCGCAGGAAGTCCACTTTACGGAAGTCCGGCCAGTAGGTGTCGGCGAAGTAGTACTCGGCGTGGGCCGACTGCCACAGCAAAAACCCCGACAGGCGCACCTCGCCGGAGGTGCGGATGATCAGGTCGGGGTCGGGCATGCCGGCCGTGTACAGGTGGCGGGCGATCTCGTCCGGCGCGACCAGCCCCGACGCCTCGGCGAGGTCGGCGCCCTTGTCGGCGTACTCGGCGAGCAGGCGGCGCACCGCGTCGGCGATCTCCTCCCGGCCGCCGTAGCCGACCGCGACGTGCAGCACGCCGCCGGTGTGGCCGGCCGAGGCGGCCTCGGCCGCGAGCAGGCACGCCCGCGTGTCCTCGGGCAGCATGTCGAGCTGCCCGACCGCCACGATGCGGAAGCCGTCCGGCGCGGCGTCCCGGGCGAGCTGGGTCACCTTGCGCTCGATGATGCCAAGCAGCTCGACCAGCTCGTCGGGATGGCGCTGCAGCAGGTTCTCGGTCGACAGCAGCCACAAGGTGACGACCGGGATGCCGAGCTCCCGGCACCAGGCGAGCAGATGGTCGATCTGCTCGGCGCCGCGCCGGTGCCCGGCCGCGCTGTCCATGCCCAGCTCGCGCGCCCAGCGCCGGTTGCCGTCCAGGATCACGCCGACGTGGCGGGGCAGCCCGCCCCGGCGGCGCAGGTCGGCGGCGAGCCGGCGCTCATACAGCCGGTAGAGCAGACCTTTCAACGAAGCTCCCCTCGGGCGTGCCGCCGGCCGGCGCCATGCATGCCGACGCAGGCATGCTACCCGCCCACGGCGTGGGTTACGGTGCGCTTTGGCACCAAACCTGCAACGAAGGACGACACGATGCGCGCTGCCGCCTACGACGCCGTCGTCATCGGGTCCGGCCACAACGGCCTGGTCGCCGCCGCCTACCTGGCCCGGGCCGGTCTGGCCGTGTGCGTCGTGGAGCAGCGCGACGTCATCGGCGGGGCGACCGTCACCGAGGAGCTGTTGCCCGGCTTCCACCTGTCCAGCTGCGCCTACTCGCTGTCGCTGCTGCGCCCGGAGGTCGTCGCCGAGCTCGAGCTGGCCCGCCACGGCCTGCGCGTCTACCCGAAGGACCCGGCTGTCTTCCTGCCGTTCCCGGACGGGCGCCACCTGCTGCTGTGGCGCGACCCGGCCCGCCAGGTCGCGTCGGTGGCCGCGTTCAGCCGGCGCGACGCCGCCGCCTGGCCGCGCTTCTGGGCCGACGTGGAAGCGGCCGCCGCGCGGCTGCGCCCGCTGCTGGTCGCCCCGCCCGGCGTCGAGGCGGAGGTCGAGGCGGCCTTCGCCGACCTGGCGGGCCTGCCGGGCCGGGCCGGCTGGCGGCGGTTCGTGGCCGGCAGCGTCGCCGAGCTGGCCGACGCCTACTTCACCTGCGACCAGGTCAAGGCGTACCTGGTCACCCAGGGGGTGATCGGCACCGCGGCCGGGCCCTACGATGCGGGCACCGCGTTCGTGTTCCTGTACCACGCCGCCGGCGAGGTGGCCGGCGTGCCGGGCACCTGGGGCTATGTGCGCGGCGGCATGGGGGCGGTGGCGGGCGCCATCGCCGCCGACGCGGCCGAGCACGGCGCGCTCGTGCGCACCGGCGCGCCGGTCGAGCGGGTGCGCATCGAGGCCGGCCGGGCCACCGGGGTGGTGCTGGCCGGCGGCGAGGAGCTCGACGCCCGCATCGTGCTGTCGGGCGCCGAACCCAAGCGCACCCTGCTCGGCCTGGTCGGCGCCGAGCACCTGCCCGCCGGCGTGGCCGAGGCGCTGCGCGCCTGGCCCCCCCCGGGCGTGGTCGTCAAGGTCAACGCGGCCCTGGATGGGCTGCCCGACTTCCGCGCCCGACCGGGCGCGCCGGGCCCCCAGCATCGGGGCACCATCACCATCAACCCGTCGGTCGACCACCTCGACCGGGCCTGGCAGGACGCCAACGCAGGCCGCCCGGCGGCCGCACCGTTCATGGAGGTGTTCCTGCAGTCGGTCACCGACCCGACCCTTGCCCCGCCCGGCCGGCACACCATGTCGATCTTCGCCCAGTACGCGCCGTACACCCTGGCCGAGGGCGACTGGGACAGCCGGCGGGACGAGATCGCCGGCATCATCCTGGACACGCTGGGCGCCTACGCGCCGAACCTGCGGGAGGTCCTGCTCGACTACCGGATCTTCGGCCCGCCCGACCTGGAGCGCCGCTTCGGCCTGACCGGCGGGCACATCTTCCACGGCGAGCTGCTGCCCGGCGCCCTGTTCGACCGCCGCCCGCTGCCCGGCTGGTCCCACTATGCCACCCCAATCCCCGGGCTGTACCTCGGCGGGTCGGGCACCCATCCGGGCGGCGCGGTCACCGGGCCGCCCGGCCGCAACGCCGCCGCCGCAGTCCTGGCCGACCTGGCCGCGCGGCCGCCGCGGTCCTGGCCGACCTGGCCGCGGTAGGCTGACACGACCACCATGGACCGACCCGGGAGGGACGCGTGACCGAGCTGCCGGACGAGGATGGCTCCTATGTCTGCGAGCGCTGCGGCGCCGTGAAGGTGAAGTCGACGGCGTCGACCTGCACGTGCGGGGGCAGGGGGCCGGGCGAGCGGATCCTGCCCGAGGGCTGGGACTCGGAGCCGACCCGCAGCGACCGGCCGCGCCTGCCGCTCAGCCCACACCCACGGACATCCCAATAGCCGCCCGCGACACCCCGGTGGGCGCACGCGACGCCCCGGTGGCCGGCCAGGACGCGCCGGTCGCGGCGCGGCCGCGGCGGCGCCCCTGGCATCCCGCGGTTCAGCTCGAGCTGTTGCACGCCGCCCCGGCGGCGACCGTCATCACGGTCGGGCTCGCCTTCGGTGCGGTCGCCGCCCGCGCCCACCTGGCGCCCGGCCGCCTGCTGCTGCTTGCCGTCATGCTGGTCACCCAGCAGTACGCGGCGGGCGCGCTCAACGACGCGGTCGACGCGCCGCTGGACGCGGCGGCCGGCCGGGGCAAGCCCATCCAGCAAGGCGAGATCTCGCGCCGGGCCACGGCCACGCTCGCCATCGCCGCCGGGGCGGCCTCGCTTGCCGCCGCGCTCGCCCTGGGCCCGGCCACCGTGGCGCTCGCCACGGTGGGGCTCGGCTGCGCCTGGGCCTACGACCTGTGGCTCAAGCGCACCCCGGCGAGCCTGGTCCCCTTCGCGGTCGCCCTGCCGCTGGTGCCGCTGTTCGGCTACGCGGCCGCGGGACGCTTCCCGCCGGTGCTGTGGTGGGCATGGCCGATCGGGTCGCTGGCCGCGGTCGCCGTGCACCTGGCCGACTCGCTGCCCGACGTGGAGACCGACGCGGCCGCCGGGGACCCCGGGCTCGCCGCCCGCGTCGGCGTCGGGGCGGCCGCCACGCTGGTCGCGGTGAGCTACGCCGGGGCGCTCACGGTCGCCACGCTGACCGGGCTGGCGGCCGGCCGCCCGGCCGTCGTGGCGGC
>JBIOYL010000214.1:0-14581 GCA_044870185.1 Actinomycetes bacterium
GTCGATCCAGTCGTGGATCCAGACCTGGAACGAGGATCCTCGGCCGTTTGTGTGGCACAAGACCGCCGATCAGATCCTCGACAGCATCGCCAGATATCTACAGCCAATCTCTAACTCGGGACACTAGATGACCGAGGCGCATGTCACAGCGGCGATGGTGATCTCGTCATGTCCTGTGAGGTGGGCTCGACGAGGCAGCGACGCGGGTGCGGTGGGCGGATGGGCATGCCGAACGCAGCCGGCTGGTCGGGCTGGCCTACCGGATGCCGGGCAGCGGCTTCGAGGCCGAGGAGGTGGTGCAGGAGGCCTTCCCGCGCCGGTCAGGTCGCCAGCCGCGCGCCGGCACGTGCTGGCGCGCCGGCCCCGCACCCGACCGGCGTGCGACGAGAAGCCCAATGCCCGAGCAGCTGCTGGCACAAGGAGCTGATCATGAGCACCAAAGCGACCAGGCGGGACGACAACGAGCTCATGCTCGCGGTCTTTGCCGCTGTCGAGCGCCGGGACACCCAGCGGTTCACCGAGCTGGTCCATCCCGACTTCGAGGTCCACTGGCCGCCGTCGCTGCCCTACGGCGGAAGCTACCGTGATCTCGACGGCGACGCCCAGCAGGGCCGGCCCACCTGGGCCGCAACCTGGAACCCGCTGCAACCGACCGCGGCCGAGCGGCGCATGGATCCGCGCATCGTCGCCGCCAACAAGGACAGCGGTGAGGTGGTGGTGCTGTGGCGGCAGCGAGGACGCAGCCCCGCCGGCGAGCGCTTCGACGGCCAGGTGCTCGGCCTCTACCAGGTCCGCGATGGGAGGCTCGCCCGCGCGCAGATGTTCTACTTCGATACCGTCGCGCTGGCCGGCTTCCTCGCGAACGCCACGTGAGGTGTCGAGCCGCCCGCAACGCATGACGGCCTTGCCATCGATGTCGCCGCAGGCGCGCCCGATCGGCCTGCGGCGGGTGAGCAGCGGTCCGCTGTCCCACATCCATGTCGCTCGCTCACCCTTTCGGTCTCCTCCAGGCCAACCCGTCGTGGGCGGCGTCGCCGGATGGCTCCCGTGGAGGCGCCGCCCCGCTACCAGGATCCCCGGCGCTCCTGCCGAGCTGCCTGGTGATCCACCCGAGCTTGTCGGGATTGGCGATGATGTGAACCCCTCGCACACCCTCCGCCACGACGTCCAAGGCGAGCACCGAATCGAGGCGCTACTGGTCGAAGAAGACAAAGCCAGGCTGCCCGTTGACCGTGGCCGGCAAGATCGCGCTGATGTAGCTGGCCAGCTTCGAGATCCCCACCAGGTAGGCGGCCACGCGCTTCTTGCCGGCGATGGGTCGAGCAGCCGCCCGCGCCCTGCCCCCTCCGTCGGCCAGCGCGACCACGTCGTCGGTCAGCAAGCGCATGAGACCGGCCAGGTCTCCGGAGGCGCATGCGGCCAGGAAGCGATTGGCCAGCTCTCCGCCCCTGGCGCGATCAGCCCGGAACCTCGACCCTCCTCCCCGAGATGCCGGCGCGCCCGGGAGGCAAGCTGCCGGCACGCCGCCTGGCTTCTGCCCACCATCTGCGAGATCTCCTCGTACTCGAAGCCGAACACCTCGCGCAGCAGGAAGACCGCCCGCTCCAGGGGAGACAGCGACTCCAGCAGCACCAGGAAGGCGATCGAGAGCGACTCGGCGAGCTCGACCGACTCCTCCGGGCCCGGCTCCACGTCGCTTAGGACCGGCTCCGGCAGCCACAGGCCCACGTACGCCGCACGGGCCGCCGCGGCCGAGCGGAGCCGGTCGATGCACAGCCGCGTGACCATCGCGCACAGGTAGGAGCGCGGGAAGACGACGCGCTCGCGCGACGCCGTGCGCCACCGCAGGTAGGCCTCCTGCACGACGTCGTCGGCCTCGGTCGCGCTGCCGAGCATCCGGTAGCCGATCGAGAACAGCAGCGGGCGGACCAAAAGGAACGGATCGGTGACCATCCGAGCTCACGCTTGGCCTTGGCGTTGGAGAGCGGTATCCGGCTTTCCAGGTCGGCCATCAGCAGCGGGGCCACCAGCCTGCCGAGCCAGGCCGGGATCCACGAGCCCACGCCCGCGCCGTCTCCTGGGTCCGGAAGCATCCGGCGGCGCAGCAGGCGCGCCATGAGGTCGGTTCCGGCTCCCACGCCGTAGCAGAAGCCGAACCGAAGGATCACCCCGTCCACCTCGCCCCTGGTCGTGGCCGACAGCACCTGGGCCTCCAGGTCGCGAACCGACCCGATGGCCTCGGTGAGCCAGGGCGTCGCGTCGTCGGAGGAACCGGCCCCGTCCTCGGTCAGGCGCTGCTGCCCATGGTCGCCGAACCCGTAGACGAAGATCATGGATTCGGCGACGAACCGGCGTGCTCCGGCCAGCCTGGCCGCGGCCAGAAGGTTGGCCGTGCCCTCACGCCGGATGCGATTGGTGCGGTCCAGGTCGCCGGCGCGCAGCGGGCCCCGCTTGGGAACGGCGCTGAGGGCATGGACCAGCGCGTCGGGCCGGGCAGCCAGGACCGCGGCGGAGATGGCCGCAGCGTCCAGGGCGTCGGCCACGACGGGCTCGGCGCCCAGGGCGCTGAGCAGCGGGGTCTTGGACGCATGCCGCGTCAGCCCGGCCACCTCCACGCCGTGCTCCACCAGGCGACGGACCAGCGGTTGACCCAAGGCACCGGTCGCCCCTGCAACCAAGACCCTGCTCATGTTCCCCTTCTTCGTCCTCAACCATGGGACGGCCATGACCTCGATCTTGTGACACCGGCCGCAGGCGCCACAACCGGGTGACCCTGATACCCCAGCACCCTTCTGCGTCCGCTCGGGCTTACCACCATGTCCGGCGCGCAGCGGCGGCGATCGTGGTCGCCGCCACCTGCTGGGACGCGGTCGCTGGCGCTCATCGTCGACGGCCCCGACGTGCCAGCGGCCGCTTCACGCACCGGCTTGCGCGGGGCATCGACCCTCACCGCCGGCAAGGTCGTTGTGGTCGCGGACAGGCGGTGGGCGGCTCCGCGACGCGCCGAGTCCCGGCGAGTTGCTGTGCGCCACCCTCGCCACCTGCTTTGACGGCACGCTTCGGATGCTCGCCGCGCTCGTGGGCGTCTGGCTGGAGGAGGTCACCGTTCAGGTGAGCGGCACGGTCGATGTCCGCGGTGCCCTGGACATCGACTCCAACGTGCCGGTCGGCTTCCAGGAAATGCGAGTCGACTCCAACCACTGCCGCGCTCTTGAGCGCGTCCGAGGAGAAGTGATCACCACCGACGACGCCGGCTACGTTGGCGGCACCGCCGACGCGACCGAACCGCCGGCGCGTCGACGGCGTACCTGTCCAGGCCGAGCAGGAGCCAGCAGGCGCTACCAGACGGTCACGGGTCGAGGGTGACGGTGGCTGCGCAGCCGGCGGTCCTTGGTGACCAGCAAGCAGCCGTGCTCCACAGCGGTCGCGTAGATCAGGCGATCGGCGGGATCGCCGGGAAACGATGATGGCAGCGACACCGCGGTCGCGGCGACTGCGGGCGTCACCCCCAGGGTCTGCACGCCATCGGCGAGTCGATCTAGCCAGGACCGCAGGGGGATGGTCAGAATGATCCGCTCGTGTGCGGCCAGCCATGCCAGCTCGAACCAGGAGATTGCGGCGACCGCGAGCTGGTCGGCGCCGGCCAAGGTCTTGGTGGCGGTGGCGCTGAGCCGCTCGGGTTCGGCCGACCACCACTGCACGACGTGGGTGTCGAGCAGGACGGTGGTCATGGCAGGTCCCAGGTTGCCCCGGTGCTGAACAGCTCCTCGTCGTCGGCGGTGCTCATCGCCACCCCGGTCAGCTTGCCTTTCAGGGTGTGGGGGCCTTTGGCGGGCACCAGGCGAGCCACGGTGCGGCCGTGCTTGGTGATCTCGATTTCCTCCCCGGCCGCGACAGCGTCGAGCAGGGAGAGGATCTTGGCCTTCACCTCTGTGGCGGTCATTTGAGTGGACATGCGGTCATCATACCAGTCAACCATCACCACCGGCGGACCTTGGCGTGGCGGCCCGGCAGACAGATCACCGGCCCGTCGACCAGTGGCGTGGTTGCTGCCGGGATGTCCGGATTGTGACAAGCTGAGTGCACTATCACTCAGCCATCACCATCACTCACCTGTCACCCAGCTATCACTCAGCTATCAGTGTCTGCCGAGGTTTCTTCCGTCCAGGCCACCGCGGTCTGCGCCAGGCGCTCGGTCCGGCGAAGACGAGCGTGGTGCCTGCAACCTCCCCGGAGGCTGCCCGATCCGACCTGATCCCGGAGGCACCTCCGGGATCGCCTCCGGGATCTTTCCGTGCCACGGCCGGATGTGGCGTGGCCTGGCGTCGCCGACAATCACGCCGACAGCGAGCAGCCCACCATCTGGACGCAGCAGGAGGACCGCCATGCAAGCCGCCGTCGACGTGCCCACCGACACCGCCGCCGCCCGGGCCGTCAGGATCACCAAGATCTACGGGCAGGGTGGTGGCGCCGTGGCCGCACTCCACGACGTCTCGGTCGCCTTCGAGGCCGGGACGTTCACCGCGGTCATGGGCCCGTCGGGCTCTGGCAAGTCGACCCTGCTGCATCTGCTCGGTGGGCTTGACACGCCCACCCGCGGCCAGATCCACCTGCAAGGCCGCGACATCGGCCGAGCCGGTCAACGGGCGCTGACCGTGCTACGCCGCGACCGCATCGGGGTGGTGTTCCAGGCCTACAACCTGCTGCCGACCCTCACCGTCGCCGAGAACATCCGGCTGCCCGTGGCGCTGGCGGGACGAGGGCCGGACCCGGCCTGGCTGGAGCGGTTGGTGTCCTCCCTGAGCCTGGCCGGGCTACTGCGACGCCGGCCCGCCGAGCTGTCCGGCGGGCAGCAGCAGCGGGTGGCGGTTGCCAGGGCGCTGGTCACCAGGCCGGAGCTGCTGCTGGCCGACGAGCCCACCGGTGCGCTGGACTCGGCCACCGGCGCGGACCTGCTCGCCCTGCTGCAGGCCACCTGCCGTGACAGCGGGCAGACGATCGTCATGGTGACCCACGACGCAACGGTGGCGTCCTACGCGCAGCGGATTGTGTTCCTGGCCGACGGCCGGGTGACCGGCGCGCTGGCCGACCCGACCCCAGACGCCGTGCTCGACCGCATCAGGCGGCTGGAACGCTCAAGCGACCACCAAGGGGGCTAGATATGGAACACCCGCCAATGCAACGCCCGCTCGCCTCCCGCGACCCCCGCGGGCCCAAGCGCCGGCTCGGCAAGGCCGCGCTCGTCCTGGCCGTCCTGGCCGCCTGCACGGCGAGCCTGTTCGGGCTCGGCGTGGTGTTTTCGACAACCGAGCCGCCCACTGACGGGCCGCTGCTGCTGGTCCTGATGCTCGCCATAGTCGCGGTGCCGGTCTGCGTCGCGGCGATCCTGGTGCACCGCATCCTGGGTCGCAGGCACGCCCGCGACGACGACGCGTTCCTGCCGTGAGGGGCACCGGGGCGGTGTGGACCCTGGCCCGCACGGGGCTGTGGGCGCACAAGGCCCGCCTGACGCTGTCAGCCCTCGCGGTCGTACTGGGGGTGGCGTTCATCACCGGGACGCTGCTGCTCACCGACAGCCTCTCAGCCGGGATCGCCGCGCTCGCGCCGCAGCGGGCCAGCGCCACCGTGCGCGCGGCCACCACCCTCGCCGACGAGGCCCGTCCCGCGCTGCCCGCGGACCTGCCGGCGCGGCTGCGCCGCCTCGACGGGGTGCGGGCAGCCGCCGGCAAGGTCATCGGCGGCGTGCAGCTTCGCCCCGAACGTGGCAACGTCGCCGGCCCATCGCTGGGCCTGTCGTGGCCCGAGGACGCCAGGCTGTCACCACTGCAGCTGGTGACGGGCCAGCCGCCCCGCGGCGGCGAGGCCGCCGTGAGCGCCGCCTTCGCACGCAGCGGGCAGGTGGGTGTGGGCGACGCCGTCGAGATCACCACCTCGCAAGGCACCACCGACCTGCGGATCAGCGGGATCGTCCGGGTCAACGGCAGCGACGCCGCCGGGCCGGCGTCTGTGGCCGTGTTCGACCTGGCGACGGCGCGCAAGCTGCTCGGCGTGCCCGGCTACAGCTTGGTGGACGTGCTCGCCCGACCGGGTGCGCTGACGCCCGCGCGGCTGGCCGGCCTGGGCGCCGCCGGCCCGGTCGAGCTGGTCGGACCTGGTCGTGCCGTCCAGGACGACAGCGCCGGCGTGAGCGGCTTGCTTGCGACCGTGGCCGGGATCCTGCGCGGCTTTGGCGCGCTCGCGCTGGCGGTCGGCTCGTTCTTGATCTTCAACACCCTGTCGATGCTGGCCGCGCTGCGGACCCGCGAGTTCGGGCTGCTGCGGGTCGTGGGCGCCACACCGCGGCAGGTCGGCCTGCTGGTGGGCTGCGAAGCCGCCGTCATCGGTGCTGGCGCCTCCCTGCTGGGCGCGATCGTGGGGACTGGCGCCGCCGCCGGCCTGCTGGCGTGGCTGGCCAGCAAGGACCTGCTGCCAGCGGAGCTGGCGCTGCACCCGGGCACGCTGGCGGTCGCGGTGGCGGCAGGCACCGGGGCCGCGGTGGCGGCGTCGCTGCCGGCCGCGCTGCGCGCCAGCAGGGTCCCGCCGCTGCGCACGCTGCACCACGGGGCGACCGCGGCAGCTCGGCCACGCCTGCTGGCCGCCGGGGCCGCGGCCACCGCCGCAGCCGGTGCCGCCCTGGTGCTCGGCGGGCTCTTGACCGCCAACGGCGCGCTTGACCTCGCCGGGGCCGGGCTCTGCCTGGCTGGCGCCACGCTGGGGCTCCCGGTCGTGGTGCGAGGGCTGGAGGGGCCGCTGCGGGCCGCCGGGCGCCGCCTGGGGATCAGCGTCCGGCTGGGCGCCGAGAACGCCACCCGCAACCAGCGGCGCACGGCCGCCACGGCAGCGGCGCTGATGGTCGGCCTGGCCACGGTCGTGGCCGCCGCGACCTACACCAGGTCATGGCAGGCCGCCACGTCGGCTGCGCTGACCGGCAGTGTGCACGCCGACCTGGTCGTCTACCACGCCTCCGCCGTCGGGCAGGAGTCCACCTTCAACCCGCAGGCCGCGGCCGAGCTGCGCACCGTGCCCGGCATCCGGCAGGTCGTGGAGGTCCGCACCGGCCGGGCCCGCGTCGAGGGCGCCGAGACCACCCTGGACGCGGTGGATCCGAGCGTCATCGGGCAGGTGCTCAGGCTGCGGCTGCGCGCTGGCAGCCTCGCCGACCTCCAAGGCGGCAGCGTGCTGGTCTCGGCCGGGCAGGCACGACGCCACGCCTGGCAGGCCGGCGACACCGTCACCATCGAGCTGCCCCGCAGCGGCCGCGCACGCTACCGCGTCGCAGGCGTCTATGACGACACCCCCCTGCTCGCCGACTACCTGGTGCACCTGGACACCTACAGCGCCGGCTACGCTCGCCAGCGGACCGTGGCCGCCTACCTGCTCACCGGCCCGGACCTCGACCTGCAGGGCCCCAAGGGCTCTTTGTCCATCAGGAGCGTGCTGGGCCGCTACCAGAACCTCGGCGCATCGCCTCTGGCCGACTACACCGCCAACCTGCGTCAGGAGGCGGAGTTCCGCAGCGCCCTGCTGCAAGGGCTGCTGTGGTTCGTGACGCTCATCGCCCTGCTCGGCATCGCCAACACCCAGGCGCTGTCGCTGGTCGAGCGCCGCAGGGAGCTCGGCCTGCTGCGCGCCATCGGCATGCAACGCCACCAGGTCACCCGGATGATCCGCGCGGAGACCCTGGTGGTCGGGCTGCTCGGCACGGCGCTGGGCCTGCTGGTCGGGCTGGCCGCGGCGTGGCTGGCGGTGCGGACGCTGTCGGGCTTCCCAAGCGCCGGGCTGGTCGTCCCCGCCGGCGGTCTGCTCGGCAGCGCGCTCGTCGCGGTCCTGGCGTCGCTGCTGGCCGCCCGCATGACCGCACGCCACGCCACCCGCATCAACCTGCTCCGCGCCATCGCCTTGGAGTAGGTGGGCGCCGTTATGATCGGCTCGTGAAGCGTCAGACAACCTCCGCCCCTGGCGCCCGGGACCTGCCGGCGCCCCCGCCCGCGCGGGCCCACGGCTGCGGCCAGGCCGGGCCGTGCTGCTCGGCGCTGCTGACATAGTGCTCTTCGTCGGGTTCCTCTGGTTGGCCGAGCACACCACGCCTCCGCCCCTGGCGGGGCTGGTCGCCCTGCTCGTGGCGGTGGTCGGGGTGCTGGTGGGCCCGTGGGCGTTCCTGGCCGCCAGGCGGCTGCAGGGCGAGGCCGCGGCCGGGCGCATCCTGCAGCGCGCCCTCATTGTCGGGGTGACGCTGGCCGGAACCGGCGTCGTGGTCGCCGTCGTCGTTGCCAGCGGCGGCGCCGAGGACCCTGACGCAGCGAGGATCGTGGCCATGTTCGTGATCCTGGTCGCCGGCGTGGTGGCGCTGGTGGGGATGGTGGCGTTCCCGTGGCTGTTTCTGCTCACGCGCACCCTAGCCCGTGAGCGCGCCGCCCGTGTGCGCGCCGAGGAGCGCGCCGCCATGGCGACCCACCTGCACGACTCGGTGCTGCAGACGCTGACCCTGATCCAAAAGCGCAGCGGCGACCCGACCGCGATCGTGCGGCTGGCCCGCCACGCCGAGCGGGAGCTGCGCGGCTGGCTGTACGAGCCGGTCGCCCACCCTAGCGGCGAGGATGATCTGGTCGCGGCGCTGCAGGCTGCCGCAGCCGAGCTCGAGGATCGCTTCGGAGTCTCGGTCGAGCTGGTCACGGTCGGCACTTGCCAGCTCGACGAGCGGGTCCTCGCGGTCGTCGGTGCCGCCCGCGAGGCGCTGGTCAACGCGGCCAAGCACGCCGGGGTGACGCAGGTGTCGCTGTTCGCCGAGGCGGCCGACGGCGAGGTGCTGGTGGTCATCCGGGACCGCGGCCGCGGGTTCGACCAGGCCGCCGCCGCGGGGACCGGTCGCCGCGGCATCGCCGACTCGATCGTGCGCCGAATCGGGCGCCAGGGCGGGACCGCCACGATCCACACCTCGCCTGGGTCGGGCACCGAGGTGGAGCTGCGCCTGCCGACGCGCCGACCATGATGAGCCAGCGCCCCGGGCAGGTCCGGGTCTTCGTGGTCGATGACCACTCGCTGTTCCGCAGCGGAGTGCGCTCCGAGATCGAGCCGGCCGTGGAGGTGGTTGGCGAAGCCGGCGACGTCGCCTCCGCCATCGGCGGGATCCGCGCCCTGGAGCCCGACGTGGTGCTGCTGGACGTCCATCTGCCCGGCGGGGGTGGCCGCGCCGTCCTGGACGCCGTGCTGCCCACCCACCCGGGCGTCCGGTTTCTGGCCCTGTCGGTCTCGGACACCGCCGACGACGTGATCGGGGTCGTGCGTGGCGGCGCCCGCGGCTACGTCGTCAAGGCGATCGCCGGTCCGGAGCTGTGCGAGGCGATCCAGCGGGTCCACGCCGGGGACGCGTACTTCTCCCGCCGCCTGGCCGGGTTCGTCCTGGACGCCTTCAGAGGCGACGTCCCGGTGCCGCTGGACCCGGAGCTGGACCAGCTCACTCCCCGAGAGCGGGAGGTGCTGCGCCTGATCGCCCGCGGCGATACCTACAAGGAGACCGCAGCCCGCCTGCACATCTCCGCCCGAACCGTCGAGACGCACGTCTCGGCGGTGCTGCGCAAGCTGCAGCTGTCCAGCCGGCGCGAGCTGAGCCGCTGGGCCGCCGCCCGCAACCTGGCCTGACCGGGCGCCGGGATCCTGGAGTCGCCGACGACGGTGGCCGAACGTCGCGGTGGATATTTGCTGCAGCAGCATTGGCCGGGCCCGATCAGTCACGTCTCCGTGGCGCGATAGCTATCGCGGCGGACCTTGCGATGCTGCCCAGGTAGGCGGATGACCGGGCCGTTGACCAGCGGCGATGCTGGTGGTGGGGTGTTCGGATTGTGTAAAGCTGAGTGCACATCTGGTGACCCTACACCTGGGCTGAGCAGGCGAAATGGCACTTCACGCTGTCACGCCGAGTTGTACATTGTCCGAACACCGTCAGATGCTCGCCGGCCGACGGTGGGCCTTGTCCCTCGGCACCACCATCCCAGAGCCTCCACGCTTCTGTCAGCAGGGACGCTTGCGTGCTATCCGGTGCCCCCGCACAATCACTCGACCACGGCTTCGTGAATGTCCTCTTGATGGGGAAGCCCGGGAAGTTCGTCATGCGCCCTGGCGGGGTGCAAGGTTGCCCAGCCGGAAACCTCGTTGGAGCGCCGCGGTGGTCCCTCACGCCTTGATCTGGAGGATGCCCAGCGCGTTCTTGCCCGGGTCGACGATCCACGCCGCCCAGGCAAACCCGATGTCAGCGATGCCATCCTGGGTCTTGAGGCCGGGCAGGTCGTAGTCCTCGACCGTGACGCCGCGTGCGCACAGCTCGGCGACCTCGGCGCGCAGATCGGTGACGTACCACGACGCCTGCGTCTGGGTGTCGGCGGTTGCGGTGGTGCTCTTGGTCACCGCCACCTGGGTTCCGCCGCCGCAGCGGAACACGATGGCGGTCTCGCTCTCGTTGAGGATCTCCAGGCCGAGCTTTGCGTGGTAGAAGTCCCTGGCGGCGGCGAGGTCAGTCGCCAGCAACACCGGATGGATTGGATGCGCTCCAAGCATGGGTCACCTCCTGTGATCTTCGGCGCCACAGCCAGCCTGTGGTCAGCTCGACGCGGCGCTTGCTGCTGGCTCGACCCACCTGGCCCGCCAGGCCGGCGCCTCGAACGGGGCCGCGTAGTAGGAGGTCTCGCGCTCCACCAGTCCGTCGCGCTACTGGTGGATGACGATGACGTGGAACCGGTCGCCGTCGTAGTCGAAGTCCATCTCGATGGCCCACAGGTCACCCGAGCCGACGATGCGGCGCAGGGCGGCCGTGGGCGGGGTCGGATAGGCCTCGCGAAGCTCCCGGATATTCTTCTTGCCGCGGATCACCTCACCCGACTGGGGCCATTGGATGACCACGTCGTCGTGGTAGGTGGCGTCGAACACCTCCATCTCGCCGGTGTTGATCGCCTCCACGAACTGCCGGATGCTGACCCGCCGTGCCTCGTCGTCCATCTCCGCTCCTCCCTCGTGGTCTCCTGTCTGGCTACCGCTTGCCGACAGGCGGGGTTGCCTCGGTGCGCTGCTAAGCACGAGGATGGGTATAGCGTCCGACCGTTCCGGTATCGTCACGGCACCCGTTACGGCCCAACCGATCCGACAGGTTTGCTCCTTCGGTTCGTAACGCTGCCGGGACGCAGGACGGCGACCCTGGCACGGGAGCCGCACGCCGGGGAGGTAGCGCAGGTGGAGGTCGGCCGGCGGCCGCAGGGAGCATGGCGGTGACCCCGGCCGCCCGAGGGGTCCGGTCCGGCCGCTGGCTGACAGGACTGGCGTGGGTGCTGTGGACGCTGGCGCTCGGTAGTCTCGCCACGGTCCCCTGGTTTGACCATCTGGCCCGCCAGGCGCACCGGCCCGACCTGGCCCAGCTGGGCGCCAACACCGTCCCCTACCTGGCGGCCGTGGTGGTCGCCGCGATGGTCGGGGCGGTGCTGGCCAGCCGCCGCCCGCGGCACCCGGCCGGCTGGCTGCTGCTGGCGCTTGGGCTGTCGGTGGCCGCCTCCGGAGCGGCCGACGGGTACGCCCGCGACGGGCTGGTGGCCCGACCCGGGCGCTGCTGGCCGCCCGCCTGGTGGCCACCTACAGCCCCGCCACCCTGTTCACAGGGCTGGCCTGCGTCGGGTTCGTCCTGCTGCTGACCCCCACCGGGACGCTGCCCTCACCGGCGCGTGGCTGGCGCTGGTGGGCCAGGACGGCAGCGGTCGCGCCGGCGGTCTTCCTCGCTGCGCTGACAGTCGGTCCCGGCCTGGTAATCCCGCCCTACCAAGCGGCCATCAACCCGGTCACCGTCCCCGCGCTCGCCGGTGCCGTGCGCCTCGCCATCGCGGTGGTGTTCGCCATCACGGCCGGCGGGCTGGCGGTCGGGGCCTGGTCGCTGGTGGTGCGTTTTCGTCGCGCCCGCGGTGCCGAGCGTCAGCAGCTGCGCTGGATCGCGTTCGCGGCCGCGGTGACGGGCGTGGCGGCGGTGGCCTTCGCAGCCGGCATGGCGGTGGGTGCCACGGCGGTGCTGTTGTTAGCGGCCGGGGTGTGCCTGGCGATCCTGCCGCTGGCCACCGGCGCGGCGATCCTGCGCTACCGGCTGTACGACCTGGACCGCATCATCAGCCGCACCCTGGCCTACGGGCTGCTGACCATGCTGCTGGGTGGCGGCTACGCCGGAGTGGTCCTCGGCCTTGGCCGGCTGCTGCCGCACGGCTCCAGCCTGGCCGTGGCCGGCGCGACCCTGGCGGTGGCCGCGGTGTTCCAGCCAGCCCGCCGCCGCGTCCAGGACCTGGTCGACCGGCGCTTCAACCGCCGCCGCTACGACGCCGCCCGCACGATCCAAGGTTTCAGCGCGCGGCTGCGCCAGCAGCTTGACCTGGACGCGCTGGCCGCCGAGCTGCTGGGCGTGGTCGAGCAGACCATGCAGCCGACCAGCGTGTCGCTGTGGCTGCGGCCTTCCGCCAGCGCATCTCCCGAGCAGCGCGGCACCGGCGCGGCCCGCGCGGCGTCACCGCCGACGGCAGCTTCCCCGTCCGTTCGCACAGGCTCGTAAGCCCTGATCCACCGGTTACGGATTGAGATCGCCTGCCTGAAATGGCAACAGGTGCCCGCTGACCTGCGAGAATGGCGCTGCGAAGCACGTCCATTCGACCCGGCCAGGAGGACACCTGTCAGGTGCGATCGTACAACCCCGACGAAATCGCTGTCGCCTTTGACGACGAGCGGCTCGTGGGCGACGTCGGCCTGCTGCTGCCGGCGACCCTCGCGGTCGGGCTGGGCCTACGCGAGCTGCTCGGCACCCACGTCGACTTGGGCCAGGTGCCCGGGCGAGCCCATGTCGCTGACAAGGCGCTGACCGTGGTCCACTCGCTGCTGGCCGGCGGGAGCTGGATCGACGACTGCGACCGGCTCCGCGCCGGGCAGGCCAGCAGCGTGCTCGGCCACCGCGTGCTGGCGCCGTCGACGATCGGTACGTTCCTGCGCTCGTTCACCTTCGGCCACGCCCGCCAGCTCGATGCGGTCAGCGGCCAGGCGCTGGCGCGGGCCTGGCAGGCCGGCGCGGGCCCAGGGGCTGGGCCATTGACGATCGACGTCGACAGCATGATCTGCGAGGTCTACGGCACCAAGAAACAAGGGGCCGCGTTCGGCTATACCAAGGTGCGCGGCTACCATCCGCTGCTGGCGTTCGCCGCCGGCAGCTGGGAGCTGCTGCACGCCCGGCTGCGTGGCAACGCCTCCACCGCCCGGGGAGCGGCCAGCTTCGTGGCCGCAACGATCGGGCGGGTCCGCGCGGCCGGCGCGAGCGGGCCGCTCGCGCTGCGGGCCGACTCGGGCTTGGACAACCGCACGGTCGTCCAGACCTGCCAGCGCCACCGGGTGCGCTTCTCGATCACCGCCAGACTCACCAAGGCGGTGCGCAAGGTCATCGAGCAGATCCCTGAGAGCGCATGGACGCCGATTCCGTACTGGTTGGAGGGCGGCGCGGATGTGGCCGAGACCAGCTATCGTCCGTTCGGGAAGAAGGGGCCGCTGGTGCGGCTGATCGTGCGGCGGGTGCGGCCTACCCCAGGCTCGCAGCTTGCCTTGCTCACCGACTACGACTACCACCCGTTCGTCACCGACCGGGCTGGTACGACCCTGGCGTTGGAGGCCGACCATCGTCGCCACGCCGAGGCCGAGCTGGCCGTCTGCTACCTCAAGGACCTCGGGCTCAAGCACCTACCCTCGGGAGGTTCGCCGCCAACGCCGCCTGGCTGGCGTGGTGCGGGATCGCCGCCAACCTGGCCCGCTGGAGCGGCCGGCTGGGCATGGGCGAGCCGCGCATGAGCTCCAAGACTCTGCGGGTGCGCTATTTGGCGCTGCCCGGCCGGCTGACGGCGTCGGCTCGGCGGCCCAGGTTGCACCTGCCCCGCAGGTTGAAGTTGCCCCGGTTCGTTGGACAGGTTGTGGCTTGGTGGAGGCTACCTCCTCAGGGTGGGGCTGGTCGTCTGAAGAGAACACTTGTTCATGTTCGAGCGGCGCGAGGTAGCCGAGCGTGGAGTGGCGCCGGCGCGGGTCGTACCAGCACTCGATCCACCCAAACACCGCCGTCCTGGCCTGCGCCCGGGTCGCGAACACCCGCCCTAAGGCCAGCAGCTCCCGCTTCAACGTCCCGAAGCAGCCCTCGCAGGCAGCGTGTCCAGCGCGTCCCCCACGCTGCCCATGCTGGCCACGCCGCCGACCTCCGCGAGCCTGGCGGTGAACGCCAGGGAGGCGTACTGGCTGCCGTGGCCGCTATGGTGCACCAGCCCAGCAGCGGGCCACGCCGCGACACCGCCATACCGAGCGCCCCGGTGACCAGCCCCGCGGTCCGGTCGGCGCGCATCGACCAGCCCGCACAGGCCCGCGAGCAGCCGTCGACTAGGGTCTGTTTCGAAAGTCATAGCCACTCGTTGATCGCGGCGATGTGCACGGTGGCTTGGTAGCGCACGGCGAGCTTGTCGTAGCGAGTGGCCACCGCCCGGTGCCGCTTGAGCCGGTTGACCCC
>JBIOYL010000215.1:0-13001 GCA_044870185.1 Actinomycetes bacterium
TTCTGGGTGGGCAGAAGGCGACCCTGCTGTGGGATGGGCTGCCGGCCCATCGCAGCAAGGCGATGGGGGCCTGGCTTGCCCGCCAGCGGTCTTGGTTGGTGGTGGAGCGGCTGCCCGGCTATGCGCCGGAACTCAACCCGGTCGAGGCGTTGTGGGCGAACCTCAAAAGCGTCGAGTTGGCCAATCTGGCCGGCGACTCGCTGGGCGAGGTGGTGGCTGCGGCCGAGCGTGGCATCCAGCGGATCCGCCAGACCTATCACTCGGCCTATTCGTTCTTGCGCCACTGCGGTCTGTCGCTATGGTGATCATGTCGCTGGAACGAGCGAGCCTCTTTAAGCTGAGACCCAGGTCTAGGCTGGGGCGGTGCTGATGAACGACCGTCGGAAGGGGCGTCTGATCATGCAGCCGGGCGAGATCACCGAGGTCCTGAACCGTCCGATCAGCCAGGAGCTCCTGGCCCGCGACCTGACCCGCCTGGCCTACGTCGCCAGGGACGGCACACCCCGGTCGATCCCGATCGGGTTCGTCTGGAACGGCACTGAGATCGTCATGTGCACCGCCAAGAACGCCGCGAAGGTCCCGGCCCTGCGCCACAACCCGGCGGTCGCCCTGACCATCGACACCGAGGTGCACCCGCCGAAGATCCTGCTCATCCGCGGACGGGCCGAGCTGGACGTCGTCGAGGGCATCCCGGACGAGTACCTCCAGATGAACGGCACCTACACGATGACGCCCGAGCAACGGGTCGAGTGGGAGGCCGAGGTGCGTTCGCTGTATGACGGCATGGTCCGGGTCGTCGTCACCCCGACGTGGGCGAAGCTGATCGACTTCGAGACGACCCTGCCGAGCGCGGTTGCGGAGCTGGTCCGGCAGCGGGACGAACGTCAGCGCACCTGAGCGATCAACCCGACACCCAGGACCCGGTAGAATGTTCCGGCTCCGCTCCAACTGCATGGTTATCAGGTGCCTGCTGAGCTGGACGTTCGACCGTCTCACCGTTCCGCTGACGTTCCGTCCCAGAGCCAGAATCGAGGCGCACCGAGCAGCGGAGCGGATGCATCAGGGCTGGTGAACTCGGGTCCGGCATCACGTCCTGACGAGCGGTTGTCTCTTCACACGGCAGAGGCCACAGGTTCGAAACCTGTCACGCCCACTTGACCACGGACGATCCGCGGGCTGATAACGACGCCAAGCCGACCGCCCGCACGACGCCGAGCCGGCGGGCGACCTCGGTCTGACGTTGCCCTGCTCGAACAGCGCGGCGATGTGGCAGGATCGCGGGCGCGAAGCACCTGAGCAGGGAGCGGGCAAGGATGCGGGTCAAGCGTATTGGTTGGGCGGGCACCAGGACCAGCGAGTACCCCGCCATGGTGGCATTCCTGCAAGCGGTCCTCGGGCTGACCATGAGCCACGAAGGGTCCGACTTCGCCGCGTTCCACCTGCCGGAGGGCGGCACGTTCGAGGTGTTTGGCCCAGGCGACGAGGACCACGCGCACTTTTCCACTGGTCCCGTCGTCGGCTTCGTGGTCGACGATCTCACCGCCGCCGTGCGGGAGCTGGAGGCGGCCGGGGTGGAGCTCCTCGGGGGACAGGTGGACGAGCGTGGCGAAGGTTGGCGCCACTTTCGCGCGCCGGACGGTAACGTCTACGAGCTGACCAGCGGGTAGAGCGGCGGCCGTGGCACTGCCGTCGTACGTCCCGGCGGTACACGCCGGGTACACACCGAGCCGGCAGGTAGGGGGGTGCAGCGGGCACGAGCGGTAGCTGGCGGTCAGGCTGTCGGTCGGTAGTCCTTCAGGATGATGGCTGCAAGGGCTCGGGCTGGTCGTCCTTGGAAGGCGGACAGCCGTCGCTGGAGGGTCGCGGGCAGTCGTGGCACCAGCCGCAGCGCCTGGGTGGTCAACCACACCTGCAGGCGTGTGCGTGGGATGAGGGTCTTCATCACCGTGGGACCGATGGTGCGGCTGCGTCGGACCAGCTCCCCCAGCTCGCGCTCGTAGCTTCCGAACGCCGTGGCGGGGTCGCCGCCGGCCGCTCGCAGCTCGCCCGCCAGCACATATGCCCCGACGACCGCAAGGGCCGTGCCGCCGCCAACGGCGGGACCGGGGGAGTAGCCCGCGTCGCCGACCAGGGTCACCCGCCCGCTCGACCAGCTGTCCATGCGGATCTGGCTGATCGAGTCGAAGTAGAAGTCGCTGGCGTGCTCCAGCTCGGCGAGCAGGCGTGGCAGCTCCCAGGCCCGGTCGGCGAATGCCTCCCGCAGCAGCCGCTTTTGCTGGTCGAGGTCCCGGTGGTCGTAGTCGAGCTCCTCGGCGCGTCGGAACAGGAACACCGCTCTGGCCTGGCCGGTCTGTCGCACGGGATACATCGCGGCCGTCTTGCCGGGGGCGCTGTAGGCCACCATCCGGCCCTCCAGCCCCCGGTAGTTCGGCAGGCTGAAGACCCCGAGATAGCCGCCGAGCCAGTGCCGGAAGCGGGCCTCGTCGCCGAAGACCAGCCGCCGCACGCCCGAGTGCAGCCCGTCGGCGCCCACCACCAGGCCGTAGCACCGCGGGGCGGCGTGCTCGAAGGTGACCTGGACGCCGTGGCTGTCCTGGTCGAGGGTGCGGATCGAGTCGCCGAACACGTACTCGACGTCGTCGCGGGTTGCCTCGTACAGGATCGAGGTCAACTCGCCGCGCATGATCTCCACGTGGCGGGCGGAGATCCCCGCCACCAGCCGGCTGACGTCCACCGCGACCGAGGACCTGCCTGGACGCTCCAGCATGATCAGCTCGGTCTGGGTGCGGGCGGCCAGCACCTTGGGCAGGATCCCCATCCACTCGGCCACGTCGACCGAGCGTCCGAGCAGGTCCACGGCGTGGCCGCCCAGGCCCGCGCGCAGGGCCGGGGTCTGCTCGACCACCGTGGGGGGTGAAGCCGTGCCGGCACAGCCACCAGGCCAGGGTCGGCCCGGCGACGCTGGCACCCGAGATGAGCACGTCGCGGTTGGTCAGCTTCATCCAACACTCCTCGGGCGCGGCGCGGAGTGCGCCCTGCTGTGCTGGTCTTGGTCCGCACCGACCGACGGCCGCAGCCACAGCGACACGCTGGTCGGCTGCATCGTCTGCTCGACCACCGCCAGCAGCTCAGCCGTGAGGGCGTCCAGGTCGAGCTGCTGGCGCAGCCGGGCGTTGAACCCCTCGATCGTGCGGGCGGCGTCGTAGCGGCGCCGGTCGAAGCGGCGGTCGACCGCCTGCTGGACGCGGCGGCGGGCCGGCTGGAACAGCGCGGCCACCGCCAGGGTCGCCACCGCCACCGCCAGGCTCGAGCTGCGACCAAGCAGCTGCCCGAGCCCAGGACGATTGCGGCGTAGCCGCCACCAAGCAGCACCGTGAGTAGCCCGTAGGTCAGCGTGCGGCTGATGATGCGGTCCTGGTCGTACAGCCGGTACCGCAGGACCGCCGCCCCGATCGCCAGCGGCAGCCCCGCCAGCCAGGCGGTGAGCGCCCAGGTCAGCACCTCGGAGGCGGCCAGCGCCATGCCGGCCAGGGCGATCACCGCCGCCGGCACCATCAGCGCGGCCGCCAACGCCACCCAGCGCAGCTGCTGGCGCTCCACTCCACTGGCGCGGCGGAAGCGCACCACCAGCGACCCGGCACAGACCGCCACCGTCAGGGTGGTGAACGCCAGCGCGAGCTGGTTGACGACCAGCAGCACGCCGCCCAGGCCGCGGAAGTCGAACGGGCCGGCGAGCACCTGCCGGTAGGGGTCGACCGGCCCGGGCACCAGGGTCACCAGCACCAGCAACCCCAGCGGCACGGCCACCATGGCCCTGGCCCACCAGCGCCAGCGGGGCGAGGGCAGCCTCCCGGTCGGGGTCAGCAGCAGGACAAAGCCCAGCAGGATCAGCCCCCCGCCGGTGGCGGCGGAGTAGTAGAGGGCCGCGTGGCGGGTGGCCGGGAACGCTCCGCCAGGGGCCAGCAGCCCCCAGGCCACGTACTGCGCGGCGGCGCCGGCGGCCAGCAGGACGACCGTCTGGGCCAGCAGCAGCCAGCCCACCGGCTGGCGGGGCCGGCGGCTGGCCAGCACCGCCCCGACCGTCACGGTGATCACCGCCGCAACCCCAGGGCGCGCGTCCCACTGCGCCAGGTCGGCCCGGCCGGCCCGGCGCAGGCGGTCGTCCAGCCAGGGGATCACCAGGCAGGCCGCCACGGCCATCGCCCACAGCGCCCACGCCAGCACGCCCGGCCACCGGCGTGGTCGGGCGGAGCGGGCCGCGGGGGTCACCGCCGTGGTGTTCGCTGCATCCGGCTCACTCCTGGCCACCGCCACCCTCCCAGCGTCGCGGATCACCTGCCACTGTGGCCGGCCTCCGTCTCGGGAACATTACGGACAAGCACACAACCCAGGTGGAAGCTACGTGCGATGATCGGCGCATGACCGTGCCGGTCCAAGAGCTGATCGACGAGGGCCGCGCCGCACTGCGGGCCGGTGATGCGGTGGGCGCACGGCGCGCCCTGGAGCGTGCCCTGGCCAGCTCGCCGTCCGGCGAGGTGCTCGAGGGCTTGGCCCGCGCCACCTACCTGGAGCTGGACTTCCCCCGAGCCATCGAGGGCTGGGAGCGCGCCTATGCGGCGTACCGCAAGGTCGGGGACCAGCTGGGCGCGATCCGGGTGGCGCGCACGCTGGCGGGCATGTACCTCGCGATCGTCGGTGACCGCGCCGTGTCGGGCGGCTGGCTTGCCCGTGCGCAGACGCTGCTGGCCGGCGCCGCCGACTCGGCCGAGGCGGGCTGGGTGGCGCTCAACCTCGGCATGTTCGAGGGCGACCGCGTGCGCAAGGAGCAACGCTTCCGCCAGGCGCTCGCGGCGGCCCGCCGGTTCGGGGACACCGACCTGGAGCTGGTGACGCTGGCCTATCTGGGGGCGAGCCTGGTGCACGGTGACCGCATCGAGGAGGGCATGCTGCTGCTGGACGAGGCGCTCGCGGCGGTGGCCGGCAGCGAGGTCGACGACTTCCTGGTCCTGGAGGAGGTCTTCTGCCAGCTGTTCTCGGCCTGTGAGCACGCGCAGGACGTTGCCCGGGCCGAGCAGTGGATCCGGGTCGGGGAGGCGATCGCCCAGCGGCGCAAGCTCCCCGCCGTCTCGGCCTTCTGCCGCACCCACTACGGCGGCGTGCTGACCGCGGCGGGACGCTGGCCCGAGGCCGACGCCGCCTTGACCGAGGCCGTGCGGCTGTGGGGGCTTGGGCAGCGCTCGGGGCTGCGCGTCGGCGCGCTGGTGCGGCTGGCCGACCTGCGCGTGCGGCAAGGACGGCTCGAGCAGGCAGCGCAACTGCTCGACGGCTTCGACGCGGAGGTGGAGGTCGAGGCGGCGCGCCCGCTGGCCGCCATCCACCTGGCGCGGGGGGAGACCTCGCTGGCCAGGGATGTCCTGGAGCGCGCGCGGACCAGCTCGAGCGCGACAGTGCCGCCGCGGCGCCGCTGCTGGCACTGCTGGTGGACGTGCACCTGGCGGATGGCGCGCTTGCCGAGGCGGACGCCACGGTGGCGGCGCTGGTCCGCTGCGCGGCCCGGCACCCGGGTCACTACCTCAAGGCCGTGGCGGCGCTGGCGCGTGGGCGGGTGTGTCTGGCGGCGGGCACCGGCGATCCACGCGCGTGCCTGCGCGAGGCGCTGGCCGGCTTCGCCCGGGCGCAGCTGCCGATGGAGCTGGCGCGCGCCCGGCTGGCGCTGGCCAACACCCTGGTCACCGAGCGGCCCGAGGTGGCGGTGGCCGAGGCGCGGGCAGCGCTGGAGGCGTTCGAGCGGCTGCAGGCGGCCCGTGACGCCGACGCCGCCGCCGCGCTGCTGCGCTCGCTCGGGGTCCCGGCCGCCGCAGGCAAGAAGGGTGGCGGGCCGCTGACCAGGCGTGAGGCCGAGGTGCTGGAGCTGCTCGGCCATGGGCTGTCCAACCCGGAGATCGCCGCGCGCCTGTACATCAGCCGCAAGACCGTCGAGCACCACGTCGGCAACCTGCTGGCCAAGCTCGGCCTGCGCAGCCGCGCCGAGGCCGCCGCCTACGCCGCCCGCACAACCCCGGCGGCGAAATAGGGGAAGCGAAATAGGGGAGCTCCCCGATCCTCCCCGGCGCAGTTGGCGTCATCGTGCCAGCCACACCGCCACGCCAGAGGAGGACGGTCATGGCCACCGAGTACGACGCCATCGTCGTGGGCGCCCGCTGCGCGGGCGCACCGACCGCAATGCTGCTGGCCCGCAAGGGCTACCGGGTGCTGCTGGTCGATCGGGCCGCGTTCCCCAGCGACACGCTGTCCACCCACGTGATCCACGCGCCCGGGGTGGCCGCGCTGCGCCGCTGGGGGCTGCTCGACCAGGTCATCGCCTCGGGCTGCCCGCCGATCCGCACCTACTCGTTCGACTTGGGGCCGTTCACCATCAGCGGCACGCCCCGACCGCACGACGGCATCTCCACCGCCTACGCGCCGCGGCGCACCGTCCTCGACAAGCTCCTGGTGGACGCCGCCGGCCATGCCGGCGCCGAGGTCCGGGAGCGCTTCACCGTCGAGGAGCTGGTCGTCGAGGACGGCGTGGCGGTCGGAATCCGTGGCCACGCCGCGAACGGGAAGACGGTGCTGGAGCGCGCCCACGTGGTGGTCGGTGCCGACGGGCGGAACTCCCGCGTCGCCAGGGCCGTCGGCGCCGAGCAGTACCACCAGAAGCCGAAGCTGCAGTGGGCCGCCTACACCTACTGGAGCGACCTGCCCGTCGACGGCCTGGAGACCGTGGTCTGCCCCGACCGCGGCTGGGGCGCAATGCCGACCAACGATGGCCTGACGGTGCTGATCGTCGGGTGGCCGTATGCGGAGGCGGCCGCCTACCGGGCCGACGTGGAGGGCAACTACCTGGCCACCCTGGAGCTGGTGCCCGAGTTCGCCGAGCGCGTCCGCGCCGCGACCCGCCAGGAGCGCTTCAAGGGCGCTGCCGTGCCCAACTTCCTGCGCAAGCCGTTCGGGCCCGGCTGGGCGCTGGTCGGCGACGCCGGCTACACCAAGGACCCGATCACCGCCCAGGGCATCAGCGACGCCTTCCGCGACGCCGAGCTGTGCTGCGCCGCCCTGGACCAGGCATTTGCCGGCGAGCGTCCGTTCGAGGCCGCCATGGCCGCCTACCAGCGCACCCGCGACGCCCAGGTGCTGGCGATCTACGAGTTCACCGCGCAGTTCGCGACGCTGGAGCCGCCACCCGAGCAGGTGCAGCGGCTGCTGGGGGCCGTGGCGGGCAACCGCGAGGCCATGGACGCGTTCGCCAGCGTCATCGCCGGGACCCTGTCGCCGGCGGAGTTCTTCGACCCCGACCACGTCGAGCGCATCCTGCGCGCCGCCTGACCAGCGACGAGGGCGACCTGGAGGCGCTGCCATAGCTCATCGGACCCTGAGCTGTCCGGTGCCGATGCGCACCAGGGAGCCCTGGGTGCGCCGACCCTCGGCCCGATAGACGAAGCGGATGACCTCGCCACCCTCGGCGTGCGCGATGGCTTCCGCCCCGGTCAGGTCGACCCGGTCGCCGCTGTCCTTGCCGGGACGCGCGACGAACCGGACCAGCTCGGGCTGGGCCGGGAATCGTTGACCGTTGCCGGTGGTGTAGCCGAACAGGAGACGGACCAGCTCCGCCTTGGAGTCGAGCGGCCGATGCTGGGCGAGACGGTGGTCGAAGACCATGACGTCGTACATGGAGCACCGCTCCTCTCCGGGTTCCGGCAGTCTATGACACCCGCCTGATCGCGATTATTGTCCGATCGGGTTTGCTCGGCTCGAAACCGGGGAAGGGCGCAGGGCCGGAACGGTCTCCGCGCACGAGCACCCGACCCGTCGCCGTCCGGTGCGGCGGGAGGCCGAGCCTGCCCGTTCGGCCCGCCCAACCTCCCGGAGGGGTCGCATGACTCGTCGCAGGTTGTTCGCGCTCGTCGCCCTCACGGCCCTGCTGGCCATGCCCGCTGCGGCCGTCCAAGGCAGCCCGGCCGTGGGCGCCGGCCAGCACCCCACCCTGTCGACCACCGACCGGCTCCAGGATCGCCGTGAGGTCGCGGCCGGGACGCGGGCGTATGCGATCGGCTTCGAGGACGGGCGCTTCTACGCCAACGGCTGGCACATCACCGGCGAGATGGGCGGCGTGTGGACGCCGCCGTTGAAGCTCGTCGACGGGGTGTGGTTCGGGCTCGACGGCCAGTGGGTCGGACCCGCGACGAAGTTCTCGAGCGGGTGGGGCTCCACCCGCTACGACCTGCCGGACACCGCGGGCCTGCAGCTTACGCGCACCGACTTCGTGCCCGACGGGCGCCGCGGGGCGCTGTTCGGGCTCCGGATCACCAACCCGGGGGCGGCGCGGACCGCCAAGCTGTCGGTCGACGCCCACTCCGAGCTGATGGGCCAGTACCCGTGGGGGTTTACGGGCGTCACCCCCAACGCCAGCGACAACCTCGCCGACCAGGGCAGCTACGACGGCCACAACCTGGTGTTCACCGACGACGGTGCGCTGCCCGGTGCCCCGGAGCACCACTACGCGGCGCTGGTGGGCACCGCGCTGACGCCCGACTCGGGCGTGATCGGCGACCAGTTCTGGGGGCCGCAGCCCGGCCACCGCTGCACCGGCACCGAGCCGGGCGCGCCGGCCGAGCCCAAGCCGTCGAAGTGCGACGACGGCCCGTTCGGCCGCGGCACCGGCGGCGAGCTGACCTACACGCTGTCGCTGCCGGCCGGCGGCTCCACGACGGTGTGGCTGGCGGTCGCCGGCTCCGACCAGGGCCTGGCATCGGCACGGCAGGAGCTGACCGGGGTGCTGGCCGACCCCGATCGGCAGCTCGCCGCGAAGCTGGCCGCCCGCGAGCGGCTCGCGCGGATGACCGAGCTGTCGCTGCCGGGCGACCCGCTGGTGCAGGAGTCGATCGCCTGGGGCAAGCAGAACCTCGCCGACCTCACCCAACGCGCCGAGAACCTCCAGATCCGCTGGACCAACCAGGGCAAGCAGTTCCCGGCGCCGCTGGGCACCGTGCCCGAGGCGACCTGGATCGGCGCCGGCTTCCCGGACTACCCGTGGATCTTCGGCACCGACGGGGAGTACACCGCGTTCGCCGCGGTCGCCGTGGGCCAGTTCGAGGCCATCAAGGACCACCTGCGTGCCCTGCGTGACATCTCCGACATCCTCAACGCGCGTTCGGGCGTGGTGGTGCACGAGGCGGTCGCCGACGGCTCCATCTGGTTCGGGCACGACTCGCGCCACACCAACCCCGACGGCAGCATCGCCTACGACTTCAACACCGATGAGACGGTCAAGTTCCCGAGCGCCGTCGCGCTGCTGTGGCGCTGGACCGGGGACAACCGCTTCCGCGACGACCTGTACGACTTCGCTGTGCGCAACCTGCGCTACGTCGTGCGCAGCCTGGACGCCGACCACGACGGCTGGCCCGAGGGGCTCGGCAACGTCGAGCGCACCGGCATGGGCCCGGAGAAGCTGGACAACACCGTCTACTTCATCCGCGGCCTGGACGACCTGGCCGACATGGCCCGCTCCAAGCACGACGGCGCCACCTTTGCGTGGGCGAGGAACCTCGCCCGCAAGCTGGCGCAGCGCTTCGACGGCACCTGGTGGTACCAGGCCGCGCAGCAGTACGCCGACTCCCTGAACGACCCGGGCGACATCCAGTCGTTCCAGAAGCACTGGATCGGCCAGACGCCCATGGAGGCGGAGCTGCGCGTCGACGGCCAGACGGTCCCCGGCCTGGCCCCGTTCGACCACGGCGACACGGCGCTGGCGGGGCGGGAGGATCCCTGCTACAGCGGCGAGCATCCGCTCAACCCCGGGCTGTTCCACACCGGCTGCGGCGGCGGGCCCACCGGCCAGGGCGAGCTGGTCGTCTTCGGCCTGACCACGTCGATCCAGTCGGTCGGCGAGGGCAACTACGGCCGCCTGGGCCCGGGCCAGCAGCAGCGCTACACCCACGCGCTGGCCGAGACGATGTTCTCCGAGCCCGCCACGGACGGCACCCCCGACGAGCAGCCGGGCGCGATGCCGGAGATCTTCCCGTCGCCGGACCAGGGCGCCAACATCGACCGCTGCTGGACGTGCCGCTCGATGTTCATGCAGGCGTGGGGGAACTACGGCACCGCGTGGGCGGTCGTGCACCAGTGGCTGGGCGTGCGGCCCGACCTCGGCGCCGGCCAGCTCGAGGTGACGCCGCAGGTGCCACCGGGCGCCCCGTACGTTGCCGGCAGCAACATCCGGCTCGGCGGCGGGTCGGTGGCGGTCCGGGCCGAGGCCGGCGGCGGCACCTACCGGACCGACGTCCGGCTCGGCCTGGCGACCAGGCTGGTGATCGGCCACACGCTGCCGCCCGGCGCCAAGGTCGCAGCGGTAACCCTCGACGGCGCCCCGGTCCACTACCGTATCCGCCTCACCAACCGCGGCCAGGAGGTCCTGGTCGACGCCGGACGCCACAGCGGCGGCACGTTCCGCCTGGAGGTCCGCACCGCCTGAGCGACCGCCGGAGCGAGGTGCCCGGCAAGATGACGAGCCAGGAACGGCGCGCCGCCGTGATGGAGCTGTACGCCCATGCGGGCCTCGACCCGCAGGCGGCGGCGCTGCTCGAGCAGAGCCTGGCGCCGCGGCCGCGGTCGATGCTGGTGGACATGGCGGCCTGGTTCGGGCTCGGTGCCGGGCAGGTGGTGCTCGACGCCGGCTGCCGGGACGCGCGCTACGCGGTCCCGCTCGTCCAGCGGTTCGGCTGCCGGGTCGTCGGGGTCGACCTGGTCGACGCGGGGTTCGCGCGCGGCCGGGCCGAGGCCGCCAATGCGGCCGTGGCCGGCTCGATCAGCTTCGTCCAGGGCGACCTGGCCGCCTTGCCGATCGGCAGCGGCACCTGCGACCTGGTGTGGTGCCGCGACACGCTGGAGCACCTCGGCGACCCCGGTGGGGTCCTGCGGGAGTGCTACCGGGTGCTGCGGCCGGGTGGCGGCATGCTGCTGCACACCGCGTTCGCGACCGGGCTGTTGGACCAGCGCGAGCGGGCCCGGCTGTTCGAGGCGCTGGCGTTGTCGCCGGCGGCCATGGACCAGACGGTGGTCGAGGGTGCTGTCGCAGCGGCCGGGTTCGAGCTGGCCGGCAACGACCGCATCGGCGGGGAGTGGGTCGAGTACGACCTGGAGCACGGCGGCGACCGGGTCGCCGCCAGCCTGCTGGCGGTCTGCCGGCTGGTGCGCGCGCGTGACCGCTTCCTCGCGGCGCTGGGGCCCGTCTGGTACGAGCGGCTGCTTGCGTTCGAGCAGTGGCGGCTGTACCTGGTGCTCGGCAAGCTGGAGACGCGCGTGTACCGGCTCGTCAAGGGCCGGCCGGGTGCGGGGGGTGCGTCGCGCTGGCCGAAGCGGCTACCAGACGCCGCCGATCCATGAGTCGACGCGGTCCTGCACTTCGCGCAGGCGCTCCACTAGGCTTTTCAGCATGCGCACCGCGACCTGCGGGTCCTCGAGCAGGAAGGCCTGGAAGTCGTCCGCGGGGATCCGCAGCGCCTCGACGGGTTCGACGGCCTTGACCGTCGCCATGCGCTTCTTGCCGGCGAGCACGGCCATCTCCCCGAAGAAGTCGCCCTGCTCGAGTCGGTGGAACCGCCCGCCCACGTCCACCTCGGCAGCGCCCGACACGATGATGTACATCGCGTCGCCCGGGTCTCCCCGTTCGACGATGGCCTGGCCCGCATCGCACGAGGCCCGATGCCCGACCCGCACGATCTTCTCGAGGTCCTCGCGATCGAGCCCCGCGAACAGGGGGGTGCTCTTCAGGGCCGCGATCCCTGCCGTCATCTTGTCCATGCAATCCCTCCCGCCGCAGTATCCCCTCTGGCCGGCGCCCACGTCGAGGCGCGCCGTCGCCGGTCCAGCGCTCCCGCCCACTACCGCCCGTCGGCGCCGATCCACTGCAGGTACCGGCCCGCCGAGCGCTCCACCGCCCCGATCCCGCCTCGTGGCATGACGCGGTCCCACCATCCGCCGTAGATGCGCTCGAACCGATAGGGCCGGACGGCGGCAACGATCCGGCGCACCTCGGCGGCCGGCAGCGGGATGAGGTTGGGGTAGCTTCGCATGAAGCTGACGTAGCGCACGTCGGGGACCACGGTCATGGTGTCGCCGACCAGCAGCGCCCCTCGACCCCCAGCTCCCTGGGCCCAGTGCAGCACCGCGCTGCCGTCGAAATGGCCGCCGCACTGGATCAGGGTCAGGCCCGGCAGCACCGCCCGGGTCCCCGCCCACAGCACCACGGCCGCGTCGTCGTACTGGACCCACTGCCGGTCGGCGGCCGGGATGTGGATGGTGGCGCCGTCGAACGCCCGGCTCCATGCCACCATGGCACCGTAGAAGTGGGGGTGGGACATGGCGATGCCGGCGACGCCACCGCGGCGCTGGATCGCCTCGATCGCCTGCTGGTCGATGTAGCCGACACAGTCCCACAGGAGGTTCCCGGCGGGGGTTTGGACGAGCAGGGCGCGCTGTCCGATCCCCACCGGGGGGGTCGTGCCCACGCCGACAAGACCCGGCTCCAGCTCCCGAAGGTCGATGCGGTGGCCGGCCGCGGCCAGCTCCTGCAAGGTGGTCCACGCCTGCCCCTGCTGCCGGACGTACTGGCGCTCGTCCTGGCAGATCGGGCAACCCTCCGGAGGCCGTTCGGTGGGTGCCTGCTGCACCCCACAGGTCAGGCAGATGTAGCTGCCCATCAGGATGCGCCGAGGGGACTGCCGCCTTGAGGCGGCAGAGGAATCGGCGCGCCACCCCCTTCCACCATCCACAATCGCTGCGGTTGACCACCCACCGGCACAGCCAGCTGCGATACTCCGGGCATGCGACGCGCCTACAAGTTCCCCCTGCGCCCGACAGCCAAGCAAGCCGCGGCGCTGACCGCGATGCTGGACGACCACCGGCAGCTGTACAACGGCGCGCTGGAGCACCGCCGCACCGCCTGGCAGACCCACCGGGTGACC
>JBIOYL010000216.1:0-3900 GCA_044870185.1 Actinomycetes bacterium
GATGAACAGCACCAGCCCCCACAACAACAGCACCCCCCAGCCCACCACGATGACCAGGCCCTCCAGCCGGTGCAATGCGACCATCCCACGCTCCGCTCGTCGTCTGCTCCGCCCGTCCGCCGGCCCGACGTGACGCCCGCCACCCCGCCGGCTGGCGGCCGGGCCGTGGCGGCGACCATGCCACACCCCGGGTCGGCTCGGAAGTCTGGCAGGACTCGGCCGGTCGTGCTCGGCCGCCCAGCGTGCCAGCCGGCGCCGGCCGGCCCCGCGGCGGGCGGACGCTGCCCGCCCGCCGCTTCGCCCTGGGCGGAAGGGCTCGTCTGGGAGCCCACGGTCGGGTAGGGTGCCAGCATGGACGTCGGCACGCTCATCCCCTGGCTGGACCGGCCGATCGACCCGGTCGAGGCGCTGCTGCGCCGGCGGGTCGTGCTGCTGTCGGGCACGCTGGACGCCGCGGCCGCCAACGACCTGATGGCCCGCCTGCTGTACCTGGAGGCCGAGCGCCCCGAGGAGCCGATCGAGCTGCGCATCAACTCGCCAGGCGGGGAGCTGCCGGCCGGGCTGGCCGTGCTCGACACCATGCGCCAGCTGCGCTGCCCGGTGACGACGACCTGCGCGGGCATGGCCGCATCGATGGCGGCGGTGCTGCTGGCCGGTGGCACCCCCGGCCGGCGGCGGGCGACCGTCAACGCCCGCATCCTGATCCACCAGCCCTGGTCGGGGCAGTTCCAGGGCCAGGCCACCGACCTGGAACGCAGCGCCCAGGAGGCCCTGCGCCTGCGCCGGCGCGTGGACGAGCTCCTGGCCGAGGCGACCGGCCAGCCGGTCGAGCGCATCCACCACGACACCGACCGCGACACCTGGTTCTCGGCCGAGGAAGCCTGCGCCTACGGCCTGGTCGACGAGGTGCTCAGCTGATGCGCCTGCGGGAGCTGATCGGCTCGACCCTGCGGCGCCACCGCCAGGCCCAGGGCCGCACCCTCCGCGAGGTCGCCGCCGGGGCCGGGGTGTCGCTGACCTACCTGTCGGAGGTGGAGCGCGGCCGCAAGGAGGCCTCCTCGGAGGTGCTCGAGGCGATCTGCGCCGCCCTCGACCTGGTCCTGTCCGACGTCCTGTTCGAGGTCGCCGAGGCGCTCGTGCGCCTGGAGACCGGCGTGGTCGCGCCGACGGTCGGCTCCCGCACGACCCCCGCCCGGCCGGTCCCGGCCCGCGCCGCCGCGCCGGCCGCCACCGAGGCGCCGCTTGCCCGGGTGCTCGACTTCCAGGCATTCGCCGGCCGCCGTGCCGGCTGACCGGCCGGGCCGAGACCGGCAGGGCCTGCGGCAACGCAACGTCTGCTCCGGGACCGCCAGCAGGGCTCCGGTCAGCAGGTCGCCTGCACCAGGAACCGGCCGCCCAGGTCGCCTGGACCAGGAACCGGCCGCCCAAGGAGCAGCGCCGTGGTCGCCCAGGCCCTGGCCGGCAACCGGCTGTCGGACAGCAGCCACGCGGTCGGCCAGGTCGCCCACCAGTCGAACACACCGTCGCGAGCACCGCCGACGGCCCGGGGGGCCTGACGCTCCGGCCGCCGGTCCCGCCCGTGTGGCCGGCACCGATGTGGACGGTGCGCACTGCGTGGCGGCCAGGGCAGCGGCCAGCCAGGCCCGCGCCTCGTGGTCGAGCAGCGGGACGACCGTGGCGAAGTCGGCCTGGTCGGTGGGATGCGTGTCCTTGGCCTTGAAGAGCAGCGGCAGCTCGGGACGCAGGTAGGGGAGCCCGTCGCGGGTTCGCCGACCGAGTTCGGCCAGCGGCCGGCGGACGCGCGGATTGCGCCGGAAGACCCCAGTCGTCACCGTCACTTTCGGTCAGGTTCAGCTGCAGCGCCCAGGGGCCGCCCGGGGCTGCGCGGCACCACAGGTCGTTGTGGCCGGGCGCCAGCCACTCGTCGGCGTGCCACGGCCACAGCGTGCCGCCGGCAGCGACCCACAGATCCCAGCCGCGCCGCACGAGCAGGCCCCGCACCGCGCGCTGGCCGCGGCGCAGCACCGCCACGTCGAGGTCGCCGTGCGGGCGGGTCTGGCGGCCGACGAACAGGTCCAGCGCCCAGCCGCCGCCCATCCACCAGGCGAAGGTCGCCGGGCCGAGCGCGACGGCGAGCTCGGTGCACGGCAGCGGCCGCCAGCGGCCAAGGTCGGCCGTCAGCCCATCGTTGCGCTCCGGTTGCTTCATCGGGACCAGCGCCTTGCGGTGTGATCTTGCGGCCAGGGGAGGTGTTGTCCACGATAGACCTTGCCCGTCAGCCCGAATGCCGGAAGGCGGCCCGGATGGCGCTGAAGAAGCAGACCGCCCCAAACGCTGGCGCTCCAAGGCAGCAAAGGAGATCGTGGCCGCCGTGCGGCGGGCCGGCGGGCAGGTGGAGCGCACCGCCGGCGGGCATCTGAAGGTGACCGGGCCCACCGGCTCCGCCGTCGTCGCCTCATCGCCAAACAGCGGGCGCACGGGTGGACGCGCCGTTCACAACACCCTGGCCACGATCAGAAGCAAGACCGGGCTGGACGTATGAGCGGCACCGCGACCACTTCATTCGGTGGTGCAACCGGCGGGACAGCTCGCCGTGCAGCGCCGAGCCCGGCCGTCCGCAGGCCGGCCGTCCGCAGGCCGGCAGTGTCGGGGTTCGAGCTGCTGGCGGCATGATGCTCCAAGAACCCGCCACCGACGCCGCGGCGCCGCGACAGCGACCAGGTCGACGTCATACGCGCCGAACGTCCTGATAGCCCCGGATGGTCGGGCGGACTCACCGTCGCTGATTCCGCAGGTCGGCGGCCATTCCTCGAGGTGCTGCCGAGCTCACCTGCCCAGCCGGCCAACGAGCCAGGGGCGCAGGATCGGCAAGACATGGACGGCCTGCATGGCCTGGGTGTGGTCCAGCCCTTCCAGCACCTGCACCTGCCAGCCGAGCGCTTCCAGTTCGGCCCGTCGGCGCATGACCGGGCCGGCGAGGCTCACGTGCACCCCACCCCAACGCTCGCCGTAGTCGATCGCGTCCGCCGAGCCCACAAAGCACAGGCGAGGACACCTGAGCTCCGGCTGGGCGGCGCGATCGTCGAACCCTTGCAACGCCTGGTACAGCGTGACGAACTGGCGCGTCTGCGCCTCCGTCAACGACACCTCCACCCGCGACCAGTCGGGCTCGCCCGGTGGTTCATCCGATGGTGGCGAGGTGGTCGCGGTGCTGCGCGCCGAGACCGAGCTGGCCATCGCATGGGCCGCCGTGGTGACGCGCAGCATCTGCGTGTACGGCCCGTCCAGTGGTGGGAACCCGCCCATGACCAGCGCCGCAAGCCGGTCGGTGCGGATGGCAAGCTGCAGCCCGGCAAGCGCCAGCCAGGAGTAGCCGTAGTAGGCGAACCGGTCGGCACCGGCGGCATCGGCCACGGCCAGCAGGTCGCCGGCGACGTTGGCCGGCGTCAGCGTGTCGGGTTTCGGCACCTGCAGGACCTGGCCTTCGTAGTCGAACGCGACCACCCGGAACGCGTCGCTGAGGCCGTCGATCAAGGCGCGGCCAAGGGCCGGGTCAGCGCCCCACCGTCGCAGCTCTTCAGCCTGTGGTCCCTGGACCGGCTGGGGGTTGACCGGCAGCAACACCGTGGGTCCGTCGCCATGGACCTCCACGGCGATGGTGCTTCCGTCATGCAGGCTTGCATGCAGGCTTGCCTCGGGCATGGCGATCGTCCCCGCCTTGGAGTTGGAGCCCACCGTAGCAGCAGGTAACCAGATCGTCGCAGAGCATAGGTCAGATACATACAAAGGACCGAATGCCATGCTGAGAAGAACGGGCCGTCGAGCGCGCGGTGCCGCTCGGCCTGGAAGCGCCGCACCAGCCGGTCTTGGTCCTCGACAGTGGCAAACGCCGGGTTGCGG
>JBIOYL010000217.1:0-8269 GCA_044870185.1 Actinomycetes bacterium
AGCGCGATCTGCACGGTGGGCCGGCCCCGACGGCGACGCCGCGGCTGGGTGGTCTGTGTTGCTGCAGCTGTGTCCATGACTAGACACTACCACACTTCAACCACGAATCTTCAACTCGGGACACTAGGCCAAGAGCCGCCTCATGACCAGCTCCAGCACGTCCGCGCGGCTGCGCGCGCCATGATCGGTGGCGATGAAGTGGTTGCCGATCCACAGCGAGAAGGCGAGCATGCAGCGGGCCTCGACCTCGTCATCGTCGGGGCAGAACGCAGCGAACAGCGACCGCATGTAATCCATACGCCGGTTGTCGACGCGCCTGAGACGCTTGGCGGCCGCCTTGTCGCGCCGGGCCCAGTCGCGAACTGCGAGGTCGGTCCTCAGCAGCTCCCGGGCCTCGCTGGAGGAGACGAGCGCAAACAGCCGCCGCAGCCTGGCCCTGGCGTCCCCGCTCTCGCCCTCGACGCGCTCGATCACCTCGTCGACGCTCGCCCGCTCCCACGTCTCGAGCATCTCCTCGAGCAGCGCGCGCCGGTCGTCGAAGTGCCAGTAGAAGCCGCCCTTGGTGACGCCGAGCGCCCGCGCCAGCGGCTCGATCCGGACGGCGTCCGGGCCGCCAGCGGCAAGGGCGCGCAGCCCCTCATCGATCCAGCTACTGCGAGGCGTACGGGTCAGGGCCATCGCCTATCTCTATCGCGTCGCGCGCGGGATTGACGCCAGATCGTGCTAATCTCACCAGCTATACGGTAGCGTATGGATGGAGGTCCACGAATGAGTCAGAGGCTCCCGGACACCGCGCACACCTCCCGGCCCTGGCGCATCCACGAGCTCACCCGCGACTTCCGGCTGGAGGACGTGTGGGAGCTGCCGGGGGTGGGCGGCCCGGACGACTTTCCTCGGCTGGTGCAGAAGATCGCCTCGGGCGACCCGTCGCAAGGCTCCTCGCGCGCAGCCCGCACGCTCTGGGCGATCCGGTGGAAGCTCGGGGAGTTGCTCGGTTGGGACGGCCCGGACGCCGGCCTCGGCTCCAGGGTGCCGACGCTCCGCGACCGGTTGCCGGCGGATCTGCGCGACGCCCCATCCGGCCCGGACTTCGACGCGCTCCCCTTCACCTCGCTGTACCTGATCGACGACGAGTGGGCGGCGGAGATCGCCAACCGGACCATGCACGGGGTCATGCACATCGGCCGGGTCCCGGACCCGACTGGCGGCTTCCGCGTCCAGATGGCCGTCTTGGTGAAGCCAAACGGTCTGTTCGGGACCGCCTACATGGCCGCGATCAGGCCGTTCCGGCACCTGATCGTGTACCCGGCGATGATGCGAGAGGGTGGGAGTTTTTGGGAGCGCGCCGGCGCCCAGCCTGGCCTGGCGACGTAGACGACCCAGCAGGCAGGACCGAGGTAGCGCTCGGGACGATCCTTACGGACCCCGGCCGCCGTTCCCCGAACGCTCAGAGACCGGTCCTCTGCTCCAGGGCTTCGGGGTATCGTGCGCCTTGGATTGTGATCTTCGAGGCGGCGGCATCGATCTCACGAAGATCGTCCGGTGTGAGCTCGACCGCAGCTGCTCCGAGGTTCTCTTCCAAGCGCGCGAGCTTCGTGGTTCCTGGAATCGGAACGATCCACGGCTTCTGGGCCAGCAGCCAGGCGAGCGCGATCTGCGCCGGGGTCGCCCACTTCCGTTCTGCGAGCTCGCGAAGCAGGCCCACCAGGGCTTGATTCGCCTTCCGAGCCTCCGGCGTGAAGCGAGGAACGATGTTGCGGAAGTCGGAATTGTCGAACGTCGTCTTCTCGTCGATCTTGCCCGTGAGGAAGCCCTTGCCGAGAGGGCTGAATGGAACGAACCCGATCCCAAGCTCCTCGAGCGTCGGCAGCAGCTTCTCTTCGGGGCGTCGCCACCACAGCGAGTATTCGCTCTGGACCGCGGTGACCGGCTGGACCGCGTGGGCGCGGCGGATCGTCGGCACGCCCGCTTCGGAGAGGCCGAAGTGCTTGACCTTGCCTTCCCGAATCAGGTCCGCCACCGTTCCCGCCACGTCCTCGATCGGCACCTCCGGGTCGACACGGTGCTGATAGAACAGGTCGATGGCCTCGACCTTGAGGCGCTCGAGTGAGCCCTCGATGCTCTGCCTGATGCGCTCGGGCCGACTGTCCTGGACCTGCTGCCCGTCGGGATCGAGCTCGATCCCGAACTTCGTGGCGATCACCACCTGGCCGCGGAACGGAGCGAGGGCTTCTCCGACCAGCTCTTCGTTCGTGAACGGACCGTAGAGCTCGGCGGTGTCGAAGAATGTGACGCCGCGTTCGACGGCTTTGCGTATGAGACCGATCATCTCCTCCTTGTCTGCAGGCGGACCGTAGGCCGTGCTCATTCCCATGCAGCCGAGCCCGAGAGCCGAGACTTCGAGGTTGCTGTTTCCAAGCCTGCGCTTCTGCATGTGTGGCTCCTTTCAGGAGCGCGGCACGAGCTTGAGGGTCGCGGCTCGCGCCTGCCGGCTGACGATGGCCTCGACGATGCTGGCGGCGTACCGGCGGTACTTCGTGCGGTAGGCGGCGTCGATCTCGTCGTTGATGTCGTCCGTCTCGACGAGGAGAACGTCCTTGTCGACGCCGCCCGCCTGGATGCGTGCTTCGTAGCGCACCCGGGCGCCCCGGAACCAGGCGGACGTGCGCCCGTTCACGGATCGGACGTAGAGGTCGTCGCCGAGGCGGACGACCCAGATCGTCACGGGGCTCTTGCGCGTGCCGTCGCGTCGCAGCGACGCGATCTGCAGCTCATCGGCTGCTTCGATCATGCCGAGCTCGTCACTTGTCCACCCGGTCATCAGGGCTCCCTTTCGTGATGCGAATCAGACCGTTCCCACCCGCAGCAGCGACTTGACTGCGCGGCGTTCGTCCATCGCAGCGTACGCGTCCGGGACGCCCTCGAGATCCGTCTCGAAGTCGAGGACACGTCCCGGATGGATTCGGCAGCACGCATGGCTACACCTCCTCGATGCCACCCAACCATGCGTCGTCCGCCGGGGGGAGGCCGAGCTGATAGCGGGGCCGCCGCCGGTGATGGAGGCCAGCCCGCGATCCTGGAATGTCGATACCATCCCGGGACGGGACGATTGCAGGCGATGAGCAGGAGAGGGTCCGTGACTCCTCTGTCGCCTGAAGACGACAGCTTCTCAGGCCGCTTGCGCAGCCTGACGGGCAAGCCCTGCCCGAAGAATGTTGCCCGCCGCGTTCACATCCGCATGGGCAGCATGCCCACACGCCACACAGCAGAACACGGCCTGGCTGACACGGCTCTCGGCCGCCACCTGCCCACACGCCGGGCAGGTCCGCGAGGTGGTGCGGGGGTCCACCGCGACCAGCGTGCGACCGGCGCGTGCAGCCTTGTCGGCCAGGACCGCCAGCAACACCCCCCAGCCCGCAGCCAGGATCGACCGGTTCAACCCCACCTGCTGCGCCACCTGGCTGCCCGGTGCCGCCGCCGTACCAGACGCCGACCGGGTCATCCCCTTGATCTGCAGGGCCTCATGCACGAGCAGATCGTAGCCGCGCACCAGCTCGAGGGCGGTCTTGTGGGCATGGTCGCGGCGCTGCCGACGAATCTTGCCGTGCATGGCCGCGACCCGCGCCCGGGCCTTTCCGCGGCGCGTAGAGCTGCGTTGTTTGCGGGCCAGGGCCTGCTGGGCGCGGGCCAGCTTGGCGGCCGAGGCGGCCAGCCAGCGCGGGTTGGCGATCTGCTTGCCGTCCGAGGTGGTCAGCAGCCAGGCCACCCCCAGGTCCAGGCCAACCACCGCCCCGGTCGGCGGCAACGGCACCGCGGGCACATCATCACAGGACAAGATCAGATACCAGTGGCGGCCTTCCCGCTTGACACTGAGGGTCTTGATCCTGCCTTGGACCGGCCGGTAGGCGTGCACCTTCACCTGGCCGATGCCCTGCAGGTAGACGCGCCGCTGGTCCGCCAGCCAGCGGCAGCCATCGCCGTCGGTGGGCCAGGTGACCGTGTCGAACCAGCCCCGGCCTTTGAACCGGGGATAGCCGGGAGCCTGGCCGGCCTTGACCCGACGGGAGAACGCCTGGAAGGCCTGGTCGAGGCGGCGCAGGGTGGCCTGCTGGGAGGAAAACGACCAGCGGCCCTGCCCGCTGGGGTCATCGCGGCGGATGTCTTTCAGCTCGACGGACTGATCGCCGTAGCGGATGGTGACGGCGCGCAGCTGCCAGGCGGTGCGGCGGTGCTCGAGGGCGCCGTTGTACAGCTGCCGGTGGTCTTCGACCATCGCGGTGAGCGTCCCGGTCTGGCGGGTGGTGGGGCGCAGGGGGAACTTGTAGGCGCGTCGCATAGCCGGAGTATCGCAGCTGGCTGTGCCGGTGGGTGGTCAACCGCAGCGATTGTGGATGGTGGAAGGGGGTGGAGCGCCGATGCCTCTGCCGCCTGACCGCGGCAGTCCCCTCGGCGCATCCTGATGGCCGGACCGGAGCGCGCCGCGGCGCCGTCGCACTACGGCGGCCAGGCCGTCCTGGAAGGCGTGATGATGCGCGGCCGGGACGACTGGGCCGTCGCCGTGCGCCGCCCGGGCGGCGACATCTACGTGGAGCGGCGCACGCTGACGCCGCTGGCCACGCGCTTCCGCCTGTTCCGGCTGCCCTTCTTCCGCGGCATCGGCGTGCTGGCCGACTCACTGGCCATCGGCATGCGCGCGCTGTCGATCTCCGGCAACCAGGCCCTGGGCGAGCCGTCCCAGCAGCTGTCGGACCGGCAGATGGGCTGGTCGCTTGGGATCGGGGCGGTGTTCTTCTCGCTGCTGTTCATCCTCGCCCCCGCCGCGGGCACCAACTGGCTGGCCCACCGGCTGCCCAACAACCTCGCCTTCAACCTCGTCGAGGGCCTGGCCAGGCTGGCCTTCTTCCTCGGCTACATCGCGCTCATCTCGCAGGTCCGCGACATCCGCCGGGTGTTCCAGTACCACGGTGCCGAGCACAAGGCGATCCACTGCTACGAGGCCGACCTGCCGCTCGACCCCGACCACGTCGACCGCTTCCCGACCCTGCACGTGCGCTGCGGCACGAACTTCCTGCTCATCCTGTTCGTGGTCACCCTGATCCTGTTCACCACCGTGTTCTCGCTCGTCGGGCGGCCACCCCTGTACGTGCGGGTGCCGTTCCAGCTGCTGGCCGTGCCGGTCATCGTCGGCATCGCCTACGAGGCCATCCGGCTCGGCGCCAGGCGGGAACGCTCGGCGGTCGTGCGGGCGGTCATGCAGCCAGGGCTGTGGCTGCAGAAGCTCACCACCAAGCCGCCCAGCCGCGACCAGATCGAGGTGGCCATCCGGGCCCTGGAGCAGGTCCTGCCGGCGGCCGAGCGATCCAGGGTGGTGCCGCTGCCGTCCGCCGTCGTCCAGGGCCGCCCGGAGCGCGCCGCCCCGACCGGGCCGGACGGGACGGGGCGCCAGGAGGCCCGGCCGGATGGGGCGGGGCGTGAGGGCGCCGAGCTCGGGCCCTCCGCCGAGGGTCTCGTCGGAGGCGGGTAGCGCGGCGCCGGCCGCAGCGCGGCGCCGCCCACCCGCCCCGGCTCGAAAGGCAGCCCTGAAGTGTTCGAACGTCTCAACAATATCGAAACGACCTATCTCGACATCGAGCGCCAGCTTTCCGACCCGGCCGTCCTAGCCGACCAGCAGCGCTTGGTCGAGCTGTCCAAGCGCCACGCCGAGCTGGCCGAGGTCGTGCGCGCCTACCGGGCCTGGAGGTCGGCCCGCGAGGACCTCGCCACCGCCCGGCAGCTGCTCCGCGAGGAGCGCTCGGCCGAGGGCCGGGCCCTGCTCGAGGACGAGATCCGGGCCGCCGAGACGCGCATGGCCGAGCTGGAAGCCGAGCTCAAGCTCGCCCTGGCCCCCAAGGACCCCAACGACGACAAGGACGTGATCGTCGAGATCCGGGCCGGCACCGGCGGCGACGAGGCGGCGCTGTTCGCCGGCGACCTGCTGCGCATGTACACCCGCTGGGCCGAGCAGCACGGCTACAAGGTCGAGGTGCTGTCCTCCAGCGCCTCCGACCTGGAAGGCCTCAGGGAGGTCGTGTTCGCGGTCAAGGGCCGCGGCGCCTACTCGCGCCTGAAGTACGAGGCCGGCGTGCACCGCGTGCAGCGGGTGCCGGTCACCGAGTCCCAGGGCCGCATCCACACCTCGGCGGTCGGCGTCAACGTCCTGCCCGAGGCCGACCCGGTCGACGTCCAGATCGACCCGGGCGACCTCAAGGTCGACGTCTACCGCTCGACCGGGCCGGGCGGCCAGTCGGTCAACACGACCGACTCGGCGGTGCGCATCACCCACCTGCCGACCGGCATCGTGGTGGCCATGCAGGACGAGAAGTCGCAGATCCAGAACCGCGACAAGGCCATGCGCGTGCTGCGGGCGCGCCTGCTGGACCGGGCCCAGTCCGAGCAGCAGGCCGAGCTCGCCGCCGAGCGGCGCTCCCAGGTGCGCTCGCTGGACCGCTCCGAGCGCATCCGCACCTACAACTTCCCCCAGGACCGGGTCACCGACCACCGCATCGGCCTGAGCGTCGGGGACCTGCCAGGGGTGCTGGAGGGCAAGGGGCTCGACAAGCTCATCGACGAGCTCGCCGCCGCCGAGCGCCAGGCCGAGCTCGCCGGGGAGCCGGGATGAGCACGCCGCCCCGGCCGCCCCGGCCGCCCCGGCCGCCCCGGCCGCCCGCCGTCCCGGCGCCGGGCGAGCCGCCCGCTCCGGCACCGACCCGGCGCCCCGCCGCACCCGCTCCGGCCCGGCCACCCGCCCCGGCGCACGCCGTCACCGTCCGGGAGGTGATCGCCGCGGCGGCCGCGCGGCTGGCCCGGGCCGGCTGCGTGTCCGCGCACGCCGAGGCCCGCTGGCTTGCCGAGGAGGCGCTCGGCCCCGCAGCGGGCGCCCTGGTCACCCCGGTCGCTCCGGTCGCGCTCGAGCGCCTGGACGCCATGGTCGCCAGGCGGGTGGCCGGGGAGCCGCTGCAGTACGTGGTCGGCTGGGCGCCCTTCGGGCGGCTGCGGCTCGAGGTCGGCCTGGGGGTATTCGTGCCCCGGCCCGAGACCGAGGGGCTGGCCGAGCGGGCGGCCGCCCACCTGCGCGCCGCCGGGCTGGCCGCGCTGGCCCCGGTCGCCGTGGACCTGTGCACCGGGTCGGGCGCCATCGCCTGCTTCTTGGCCGACGCCGTGCCGGGCGCCCGGGTGCTGGCCACCGAGCTGGACCCCGGCGCCCTGGCCTGGGCGCGGCGCAACACGGCCCGCCACGGCGTCGAGCTGCTGGCCGGCGATCTGGACGCGCCGCTCCCGCCCGAGCTGGCCGGCCGGGTCGACGTGCTCACCGCCAACGTGCCCTACGTGCCGACCGCGGCGATCGCCACCCTGCCGACCGATGTGCGCGATCATGAGCCACGCGTGGCGTTGGACGGCGGGCCGGACGGCCTGGACGTGCTGCGCCGGGTGGCCGGGCTGGCCGGGCGGTGGCTGGCGCCGGGCGGCTGGCTCGTCTGCGAGATCGGCGACGACCAGGGTGCGGCCGCCGTGGCCGTCTTCCGGGCCGCCGGGCTGGCCGCCGTCGCCGTCCGCGCCGACCTGGCCGGCCGTGACCGCGTGCTCGAAGGGCGGCGAGCGTGACCGAAGGGAGGCGAGCGTGAGCGACGAGGCCCTGGACCGGGATGCCCGGGTCATCCCGGTCCCCGGTGACGAGCGGCAGTGGGACCCGCTGCTGGAGGTCGGCAGCAAGGTGCTCGCCCGGGGCAACCTGGCGGTGCTGCCAACCGACACCGTCTACGGTGTCGCCGGCGACCCGTTCAACCCCGCGGCCGTGGCCAAGCTGTTCGCCGCCAAGGCGCGCGGCCGGGACCTGCCCCTGCCGGTGCTGGTGCACAGCCGACGCCAGGCCGCCGGCCTGGTCGGCGAGCTGACCGACGCGGCGCAGGCGCTCATCGCCGCCTGGTGGCCGGGTCCGCTGACGCTCGTGCTCCCGCAGGCGCCCGGCCTCGGCTGGGACCTCGGCGACTCGGCCGGGACGGTCGCCCTGCGCATGCCCAAGCAGCCCTTCACCCTGGCGCTCATCGGACGCACCGGTCCGCTCGCGGTGACCAGCGCCAACATCTCGGGCGAGCCGACCCCGGCCGAGATCGCCGGCATCGTCGGCCAGCTCGGCGACCACGTCGACGTGTACTTCGACGCCGGGCCGGCGGCCGCCGGCCCGGCGTCGAAGTACACGTCGACGTGGTCGCCGAGCTGGCCGACGATGCCG
>JBIOYL010000218.1:0-9502 GCA_044870185.1 Actinomycetes bacterium
GGTCGGGCTGGTTGAACGGGACGAACGCGCAGCCGGGCGCGATGGTGGCGGCCACCCGCACCGGCAGCCGGGCGGTCCGGCCGCCGCCGAAGTCGACCTCGGCGGCGCCCGCCTCGGCCAGCCCGAGGCGGGCGGCGTCGTCCGGGTGGACCTCGACGAACGCGCCGGTGGTGGCCCGGTTCAGGTCGTCCGCCCGCGCCAGCATCGAGGCGGCGTCCAGCAGCAGCGGGTAGGTGACCAGGGCGAGCCCGCCCTCGGGGCCCTCCACCGACGCGGCCGGGCCCCCGCCGGCGGCCGGCTCGGCGGGCGACGCGGCGGGCCGTGCCCGGAAGCGCTCGGCCTCCTCGGCGACCCGGTCCCAGGTCGCCAAGCCCAGGTCGACGCCGAGGCGGATCGAGAGCTGGTCGGCGAGCTCCCAGATGGCCTGGGCCGCGCCGCCGACCGGGACGGCCGGGTGGACCGGCTGCACCCGCCCCTCCCAGTCGGTGAAGGTGCCCTCGGTCTCGGCGTGGACCACGCCGGGCAGCAGCACGTCGGCATGGGCCGTGGTGTCGTTGATCTCGTGGTCGACCGCGACCACGAAGGCGTTGCGCAGGGCCGCCTCGGCTAGCTCGCGGGGGCCGAAGTCGCGCACCAGGTCGACCCCGGCCAGGATCAGCACGCCGAGCTGCCCGGCGGCGGCCGCCGCCACGATGCCCGGGCCGTCCAGCCCGAGCTCGGCCGGCAGCTGGGCGCCCCAGGCAGCACCGAGCGCCGCGCGGGCGTCGGCGTCGTCGACCAGGCGTCCGCCGGGCAGCAGGTCGGGCCGGGCGCCCATGTCGAGCGCGCCCCGGTCGCCGGCCCGGCGGGGCACCCAGGCGAAGGCGCCGCCGGCCGCGTCGGCCAGCCCGGCGGCGGCGCCCAGCGCCCCGGCGGTGGCCGCCCGGGCGCCGGCCAGCACCACCACCGGCCCGCCGGCGTCCCGCACGATGCGGCCGGCCTCGCCCTCGCCCCGGCCGATGCGGCCGAGCGCGTCGGCCTCGCCGCCGGGCGGGGTCGCCACCACGGTGGCGAACTCGGTCAGCCGGCCGGGACGGGGACCGACCGCGATCACCGGCACGTGCTGGCGCCGCGCCGCCTTGCGCAGCCGCAGGAACAGGATGGGCGACTCCTCGTGGGGGTCGAGGTCGACCACCACGATCGCCTTGGCCGCCTCCAGGTCCCGGTAGGTAGGGGTGGGTCCGCGGCCCGCGACGTGGGCCATGACGGCGGTCTCCTCGACCGACCCCGGCCAGGGACGGGCGTCGATCGAGTTGGTCGCCAAGGTCACCCGGGCCAGCTTCGACAGCGCGTAGGCGTCCTGGTCGGTCAGGTGGCCGCCGACGAGCACGCCGACGCCCCGGCCGCGATCGGCCTTGACGCCGTCGACCGCCCGGCGCAGCGCCTCCGACCAGGAGGCGGTGCGCAGCGTGCCGCCGTCGCGCACGTGCGGGGTGAGCAGCCGCTCGGGGCTCTGGGCGTAGGCGAAGCCGTAGCGGCCCCGGTCGCAGTTCCAGGCCTCGTTGACCTCGTCGTTGTCGCGGGCGAGCTGGCGGGTGACCAGGCCGCGGCGGGCGTCGACGCGCAGGTTGCAGCCGGCCGCGCAGTGGTTGCAGGTCGAGTCGGTGCTGGTCAGGTCGAACGGCCGGGCCCTGAAGCGGTAGGACGGCGAGGTCAGCGCCCCGACCGGGCAGATCTGCACGACGTTGCCGGAGAAGTAGCTCTCGTACGGCGTGTCAGGGTAGACCGCGACCTGCTCGAGCGCGCCCCGCTCGAACAGCTCGATGAACGGGTCGCCGGCGATCTCGTTGGCAAAGCGCGTGCAGCGCGCGCACAGCACGCAGCGCTCGCGGTCCAGCAGCACGGTCTCCGAGATCTGGATCGGCTTGGCGTAGCGGCGCTTGGTCTCCACGAAGCGGGTCTCGCCGGGGCCGTGGGCCAGCGTCTGGTCCTGCAGCGGGCACTCACCGCCCTTGTCGCACATCGGGCAGTCGAGCGGATGGTTGATGAGCAGGAACTCCAGCGTGCTCTCCTGCCCGGCGCGGGCGACCTCGGAGGTGAGCTGGGTCCTGACCACCATGCCGTCGGTCACCGTCGTGGTGCAGGCGGTCAGCGGCTTACGCTGGCCCTCGACCTCGACCAGGCACTGCCGGCAGGCGCCGAGCGGGGCGAGCAGGCGGTGGTCGCAGAAGCGCGGGATGATCACCCCGAGCTCCTCGGCCGCCCGGATCACCAGCGTGCCCAGCGCCACCTCGAGCTCCTTGCCGTCGATGGTGACCGTCACCCTGATCGGCTTGTCCGCCATCCCGCTCTCCTAGTGGTGCGCGCCGACGGCGACGCGCTCGGCCCCCGGGAAGGGGCAGCCGCTGCCGACGTGCGCGTGGAACTCGTCCGGGAAGTACTTCAGCGCGCTCACGACCGGGCTGGTGGCCCCGTCGCCGAGCGCGCAGAACACCCGCCCGAAGATCCCGTCGCAGATGTCCTGCAGCGTCTCCATGTCCTGCTCGCGGCCCTGGCCGAGCTCGAGCCGGGTCAGGATCTTGCGCATCCAGTCGGTGCCTTCCCGGCAGGGGGTGCACTTGCCGCACGACTCGTGGGCGTAGAACTCGGTGAAGTTGAGGCAGGCCCGGACCATGCAGACGTCCTCGCTCATCACGATCATGGCGGCCGTGCCGAGCAGGCTGCCGGCCTTCTGGACGCCCTCGAAGTCCATCGGGGCGTCCAGGTGCTCGGCGGTCAGCATCGGGGTGGACGAGCCGCCGGGCGTGTACGCCTTGAGCCGCTTGCCGTCCAGCATCCCACCGGCGGCGTGCATGATGAGCTCGCGGGCGGGGACGCCGAGCGGGTACTCGAAGTTGCCGGGGTTGCGCACGTCGCCGGACACGCTGAAGATCTTCGGCCCGGGCGAGCGCTCCGTGCCCATCGAGCGGAACCAGTCCACGCCCTTGCGGATGATCCAGGGCACCGTGGCGATCGTCTCGACGTTGTTGACCGTGGTCGGCGCCCGGTACAGGCCCTCGACGGCCGGGAAGGGCGGGCGCAGCTTGGGCTGGCCGCGCTGGCCCTCCAGGGCGGACAGCAGCGCGGTCTCCTCGCCGCAGATGTAGGCGCCGGCGCCCCGGTGCAAGATGATGTCGAGGTCGAAGCCGGACCCGAGGATGTCCCGGCCGACGTAGCCGCGCTCGTAGGCCTGGGCCAGCGCGCCGGCCAGGCGCCGCCCGGCCCAGCCGCACTCGCCGCGCAGGAAGATGAACGCCTGGTGGCAGCCGATCGCGTAGGCCGACACGATCGTGCCCTCGACCAGCGCGTGCGGGTCGCGCTCGAGCAGCTCCATGTCCTTGAAGGTGCCCGGCTCGCTCTCGTCGGCGTTGACCACCAGGTAGGTCGGCTTGCCGGTGCCCTTGGCCAGAAAGCCCCACTTCATGCCGGTCGGGAAGCCGGCCCCGCCGCGGCCGCGCAGGCCCGAGTCCTTGATGAGCTGCACGAGGTCGGCCGGGTCGGCGTCGAACGCCGGCGCCAGGCTCGCATAGCCGTCCAGCAGCAGGTAGCGGTCGATGTCGAAGGCGCGCTCGTCCTGCCAGCGGCTGGACAGCACCCGCACCGGCTCGATGCGGCGCTGGCCGTTGGCGCCGGGGGCGCCGTTGTCGCTCACTGCTGGCCTCCTTGCGGCTGCGTGCGCCCACTGGGCCCCGGCCCGGCCTGCCGCCCGCCGCCCCCACCCTGCCCCGGCCCGGCCTGCCGTCGGCTGTCGGGCTCGCCGGCGCGCGGTTCGGTCAGCCAGGCCGGCGGGTCGCCGAGGCCGGCCAAGCGCCAGTGCAGCGCGGCCGTGGACGGCTCGGTGACCGAGCCCAGCGCGGCGAAGGTGGCCGGCGGGACCTCGTCGCGCAACAGCCGCTCGACGATCTCCAGGGCCTGCTGGACGGTGACCCGCTCGTAGTTCTCGGTGTTGACCTGCAGCACCGGCGCGCCGTCGCAGGCGGCCAGGCACTCCACCTCCTCCACGGTGACCATCCCGGTCTCCTCGGTGCCGCCGAGCGGCACGCCGAGCCGCTCGCACAGCGCGTGCGCCACCTCACGCGACCCGCGCAGCTGGCACGACAGGGTGCGGCACACGCTCACCAGGTACTTGCCGACCGGGCGGCGGCGGAACATGGTGTAGAAGGTGGCCACCCCGCCGACCTCGGCCTTGGTCAGCCCGAGCAGGCCGGCCACCTGGGCGACGCCCTCGGGCGACACGTACCCGTCCTCGGCCTGCACCAGGAACAGCAACGGCAGCAGGGCCGAGCGCCGCTCCGGGTAGCGGGCGATCAGCTCGGCCGCCTTGGCCAGGGTCGGCTCGGTCAGGGGCACGGCGGGCGTTCTCCTTGGCGGATGGTGCTAGCGGTCCACGCCGCCGAGCACCGGGTCGACGGAGGACATGGCGGCGATGACGTCGGCGACCAGCAACCCGTGCAGCATGTGCGGCGCCGACTGCAGGTTCACGAACGAGGGGTCGCGCACGTGCACGCGGTAGGGCAGGTTCCCGCCGTCGGAGACGACGTGGTAGCCCAGCTCGCCGCGGGGCGACTCGACGGTCACGTACACCTCGCCGGCCGGCACCTTGAAGCCCTCGGTGACCATCTTGAAATGGTGGATGAGGGCCTCCATGGACTCGCCCATGATGTGGTCGATGTAGGCGGGCGAGTTGCCCAGGCCGTCGGGGCCGAGCGCCAGCCTGGCCGGCCAGCCGATCTTCGGGTCGTCGTACATGAACGGCCCGCCCGGCAGGCGGTCCAGCACCTGCTCGATGATCGTCAGGCTCTCGCGGATCTCGGCCAGCCGGACCTCGTAGCGGGCGTACACGTCGGAGGCGGTGCGGGTCGGCACCTCGAAGTCGTACTGCTCGTAGCCGCAGTAGGGCTCGGCCTTGCGCAGGTCGTGGGCGAGCCCCGAGGCGCGCAGCAGCGGACCGGTCACGCCCAGCCCGATCAGCTCGTCCTGGGACAGCACGCCGATCCCCTGGGTGCGCTCCAGCCAGATCGGGTTGCGGGTGAGCAGCGTCTCGTACTCGTCGGCCTTGGCGCGCATGTCACGCACGAACGCGCGGATCTTGTCGGGGGTGTCGTCCAGGATGTCCTGCGACACCCCGCCCGGGCGCACCCAGGCGTGGTTCATGCGCAGGCCGGTGACGTCCTCCAGGATGTCGAGGATCTCCTCCCGCTCGCGGAAGCCGTACAGCATCATCGACAGGGCGCCCAGCTCCAGGCCGGTGGTGGCCAGCCACACCAGGTGCGAGGCGATCCGGTTCAGCTCCATGAGCAGCACGCGCAGGGCCTGGGCGCGTGGCGGCGCCTGGATGCCCAGCAGCTTCTCCACGGCCAGGCAGTAGCCGGTCTCGTTGAAGATCGGCGACAGGTAGTCCATGCGGGTGACCAGGGTCACGCCCTGCACCCAGGTGCGGAACTCGCAGGTCTTCTCGATGCCGGTGTGCAGGTAGCCGACGACCGGCTGGCAGGAGATGACCCCCTCGCCGCGCAGCTCGAGCACCAGCCGCAGCACGCCGTGCGTCGACGGGTGCTGCGGGCCCATGTTGATGACCATGATCTCGTCGTCGCCGGCGGCGTGCCGGCGGGCGGTCACCTCGGCCCAGTCCCCGCCGCCCATGGCCAGGACCTGCTGGGCCCGCTGCTCGTTGAGGGTGACGCGCTCGGCGGCCGGGCGCGGCGGCAGGTCGTAGGCCTGCCCGGGGGGGACGGCGGCCTCCTCGGCCAGCTCCTCCAGGGAGCGGTCGGGCTGGGGCGGCTGCCGGACTGCCGGGGGTGGGGAGCCGGTCGTTCGCAGCTCGCTCATGTGCTGGTCCACCCTCCCTTGTAGCTGCGCCGGTCGGGCGGCGGGATGTGGGCGCCGATGTACTCCACGTCGACCCCGCCGAGCGGGTAGTCCTTGCGCTGCGGATGGCCCTTCCAGTCCTCCGGCATGAGGATGCGGACCAGGTTGGGGTGCCCGTCGAAGCGCACCCCGAAGAAGTCGTACACCTCGCGCTCGTGCCAGTTGGCGCCGGGCCACACGCCGGTGACGGTGGGGATGTGGGGGTCGGCCACCGACACCCGCACCTTGAGCCGCAGCCGCAGGTTGTGGTCGAACGAGTACAGGTGGTAGTCGACGCACAGGCGGTCCTCGCGCGTCGGGTAGTCGGTGCCCGACAGGTCGGACAGGTGCCGGAAGCGCGCGGCGGGCTCGTCGCGCAGCCAGCTGCACACCTCGACGAGCGCCTGGCGGTCGAGCTCGACCGTGACCTCGCCGCGGTGGCCGGTGACCTCCTTGACCGCCTCGGGAAAGCGTTCACGCAGCCCGGTGAGCACCGGCTGGACGGCGTCGGGCAGGACCGGCTGGGTGGCATCGGGGGCCTGCACCGCTCAGGCCCCCCGCGAGGCGGCCGGGGCGCCCCGTCGGGGCTCCTTGGACCCCTCCGGCAGCGTCAGCGTGGCGCGTGGCTCGCCGCGGCGGATCTTCTCGTGCAGCTTGATGATGCCGTCCATCAGCATCTCGGGCCGGGGCGGGCAGCCCGGCACGTACATGTCGACCGGGACGATCTGGTCCACCCCCTGCACGATCGCGTAGTTGTTGAACATGCCGCCCGAGGTCGCGCACACGCCCATCGACAGCACCCACTTGGGCTCCGGCATCTGGTCGTAGATGGTGCGCAGCACCGGGGCCATCTTCTGCGACACCCGGCCGGCCACGATCATCAGGTCGGCCTGCCGGGGCGAGGCGCGGAACACCTCCATGCCGAACCGGGCCAGGTCGTAGCGTCCGGCGCCGGTGGCCATCATCTCGATCGCGCAGCAGGCCAGCCCGAAGGTGGCCGGCCACAGCGACCCCTTGCGGGCCCAGTTGGCCAGCTTCTCGATGGTGGTGACCAGGATCCCGCTCGGGAGCTTCTCCAGTCCGCTGCCCGTGCTCATCGCGCCGCCCCCGCGTCCCGCCGCGCCGCCCGCGTGTCGTGCCGCGCCGCCCTCAGTCCCATTCCAGTCCGCCCCGCTTCCAGTCGTACACGTAGGCCACCACCACGAGCCCCACGAAGATGCCCATCTGGACCAGGCCGAAGACCCCGAGCTGGCGGAACACGACCGCCCAGGGGTACAGGAAGATCACCTCGACGTCGAAGACCACGAACAGCATCGCGGTCAGGTAGAACTTGATCGGGTAGCGCTCCCCCTTGGGCAGGCGCCCGGGCTCGATGCCGGACTCGTAGGCCGACAGCTTGGCCCGGGTCGGCCGCTTGGGCGCCATGAACCTCGACACGACCAGCGACGCCACGGCGAACACGGTGGCCAGGACGAGCATGACGGCGATCGGTCCGAAGTCGCCAACGGTCATGGGCACGCTCCAGCTGCAAGAGATGGGCGGCTCGCTCCGACCCGGCCCGGGTCGCCGGCGTGCACGGCCGAGGGCGGGCAGCTCAGCCTAGGACGGGCCGGTGAAAGGGCGCAAACCCGGGCAGGCATCGTGCTCACCGGGCCGGGGCCAGGGCGGTCAGGGCGCGCACGACCCGGTCGGCCACATCGCCCCCGACCGGCTCGTACAGGTTGGCCAGCAGCTTCAGCACCACCTTCATCAGCCGCCGGTGCGGCAGCCCGTACCGGGTCGCCATCTGCATGAAGCGTGGCTCGCCGATGGCCTTCACAAACAAACGGCCCACGGCGAAGTAGCGGGCGTAGCGCTCGCGCAGCGCCGCCGGGTAGCGCTCGAGCAGCGTGCGGTCGCCGCTGTCGAGGACCGCGAGCGCGGTCTGGGCGGCCAGCTCACCCGACTCCAGCGCATAGTCGATGCCCTCGCCGTTGAACGGGTTGATCAGCCCGGCCGCGTCGCCGACGAACAGCACCCCACGGTGCAGCGGCGGGTGGCGGTTGGCGGCCATCGGCAGCGGCGCCGAGCGCGGCTTGGCCACGGCGTCGTCCGCGCCGAAGCCCCACTCCCTGCCGACTGTGGGCGCCCAGTCGCGCAGCAGGCCGCGGTAGTTGGTGTTGCGGAAGTGCTTGGAGGTGTTCAGCAGCCCCACCCCCACGTTGACGTGGCCGTCGGCCATCGGGAAGACCCAGCCGTAGCCGGGCAGGAGGTCGCCGTCGCTCCACAGCTCCAGATAGGAGTCGATCCAGGGGTCGTCGGACCGGGTGGAGGCGTAGTACTGGCGGATGGCCACGCCGATCGGCCGGGACTGGTCCCGGTGCAGGCCGAGCGCCTGCCCGAGGCGGCTGGAGGCGCCGTCGGCGGCGATCAGGAGCTCGGCCCGGACGTCGACCGGGTCCTGGCCGGCCCGGCGCACCACGGCACCCCGCACGAGCCCCCGCTCCAGCAGCGGCTCGGTCGCCTCGGTCCCGTCCCACACGGTCGCCCCTGCCCGCTCGGCGTGACGGGCCAGGAACTGGTCGAAGTCCATCCGGGGTCGGACCAGGCCGTAGGAGGGCAGCCCGGTCAGCTCCGGCCAGGGCAGCTCGATCACGGTCCCGCCGCCGTGCACGCGCAGGCCGATGTGGCGCGACCACGACTGGTAGGCGGCGCGCAGCCCCATGGCGTCCAGGGCGGCGACCGCCCGCGGGGTGAGCCCGTCACCGCAGACCTTGTCGCGGGGATAGCCGGCCTTCTCGACCAGCAGCACGCGGGCGCCGCCCTTGGCCAGGTGGTAGGCGGTCGCCGCGCCGCCCGGGCCGCCCCCGACCACGAGCACGTCGTACCCCGTCGTCACGGCTGCCTCCCACGGCGTCCGGCCTGCGTGCGTGTGCTTGTGAACCAACGCACAAGAGTGTCGGTCCGAGTGTAGAACCGCCGCCGACCGGCGGCAACCGCAGCCCGCCGCCCGGCACCTGCGACCCCAACCCGCCGTGCGGCGGGCCGTTCGACCGCCCAGGGCACGAGCTCCCCCACCCATCCGATGTCCGGCGGCCGAAGCATAGCCCAAGCAGGCAGGCGCTCCTCCCGCCCGGTGGCGGCACATCCTGGACGGCCATCCCGAGCTGGGCGCGTATCTTGGCGACGTGCTGCAGGCGGTCAAGCAGCCCACACGGCAGCTTGCAGGCCGACGCACCGAGGAGGCGTGGTACTACCTGGCAGGCGCCGGCCCTAGTCGCTGGTTGAAGGTCGTCGTAGCCTATGAACATGAGGAGGGCCGCATCATCACCGCCTTCGGCCGGAGGTCCGTGCCGTGAAGATCACCATCGGACGCATCACGTTCGACCGGGTCGCCTACGACCAGGGTGCCGACGTGTTGTACCTCCATGTCGGTGAACCGAGCACGGCGGTGGGCTTCGACGAGTCGCCAGAGGGGCACGCTCTGCGCTTCGATGCCCGCGGACGGCTGGTCGGTCTGACCATCGTGGGCGTAAAGGGACTCCTGCAGCACGATGGGCGCATCACCGTGACCATCCCTGCTGAGCGGCTCGATGTCGATGCCGCGACGCTCGCACCGATCCTCGCCGCCTGAACCACCCACCCGCCCGGCGCCGCA
>JBIOYL010000219.1:0-6619 GCA_044870185.1 Actinomycetes bacterium
CCCTGCGGGGCTGCCGAAGACGGTCTGCCCGCGTCCGTCTCGCTCGCCGCCCCGCGCGGAGGGGATGTGCTCGTCCTCGGCGCCGGGCTCCGACTCGAGGCAGCTCTCGCGGCCGCGGTCCTGTACACCGGCGGGCCGAGGCCGTACGGCTACGCCGGCTTCGGCGAGCTGGCCGTGCTCGTCTTCTTCGGCGTGGTCGCGACCTGCGGCTCCGCCTACGTGCAGGTGCAGCGGGTACCGGCCACGGCGGCGGTCGCCTCGGTGGCGGTCGGGCTGGCCGCGGTGGCGATCCTGCTCGCCAACAACATCCGCGACGTCGACTCCGACCAGGCGGCCGGCAAGCGCACGCTCGCGGTCCGGGTCGGGCGGGCCCGGGCCCGCTGGCTGTTCGCTGCCGCGGTGGCCGGCGTCTTCGCGACCATCGCCGTGCTGGGGGCGTTCCGCCCGACCGTGCTGCTGGCGCTCGGGGCGGCGCCGCTCGCCTTCGCCCCGATCCGGCTGATCTTCACCCGCGAGGACGGCCCCGGCCTGATCGCCGCGCTGGTCGCGACGAGCCGCCTGCACCTGCTCACCGGCGCCCTGCTCGCGGTCGGGCTGCTGATCTCGGCCCCGGGAGGCTGACCTGCGCCCCGCCGACGCGGCCCTCCGCCGCCACCGGGTCCGCATCCCGCTCGCCGTGCCATTCCAGGGCGTGGCGGTGCGGGAGGCGACCCTGGTCGAGGGGCCGGCCGGCTGGGGCGAGCTGTCGCCGTTCCCCGGCTACCCCACCGACCCCGACCTCGGCTGGGCGGCGGCGTTGGAGGCCGCCTGTGACGGCTGGCCGCCGCCGCTGCGCCCGAGCGTCGCCGTGGCCGCGGCCATCCCGGCCGCCGACCCCGAGCAGGCGGCCGCCCTGGCGCTGGCCGCCGCCGGCGTGGCCGCTCCGCTCACCGTCAAGGTGAAGGTCGGGCGGGGGGACGACCTCGGGCGGGTGCGGGCCGTGCGCGACGCGCTCGGGCCGGACGCTCGCATCCGGGTCGACGCCAACGGCGCCTGGGACGTCGAGCAGGCCGTCGAGCGCATCCGCGCGCTGGCCCGCTTCGACCTCGAGCTGGTCGAGCAGCCGGTGGCGAGCCTGGACGACCTGGCCCGGGTGCGGCGCCGGGTGGGCGTGCCGGTCGCCGCCGACGAGGCAGTGCGCAGCCGGGCCGACGCCCGCCGGCTCGCCGGCCTGGACGCCGCCGACGTGGTCGTCCTCAAGGTCCAGGCGCTCGGCGGCGTCCAGGCCGCGCTGGCCGCGGCCGAGGCGGCCAGGGTGCCCGCCATCGTGTCGTCACTGGTCGAGACGTCGGTCGGCCTGGCCGCCGGGCTCGCCCTGGCCGCCTGCCTGCCCGAGCTGCCCTACGCCTGCGGCCTGGGCACCGCCGTGCTGCTGGCCGGCGACGTGGTCCGGGACCCGCTCGTGCCCGTCGGCGGGCGGCTGGAGGTCCGCCGTCCCGTCCCCGACCCCGAGCTGCTCGCCCGCTGGGCGGTGGCGGCGTGAGGGCGCCCGCCCAACCGGCCGGGGGTGCCGGCCGCCTGGGCCGGTCCGCCACCCGCCGAGGCGGGCCGCCCGTGGTCGCCCGGTCAGGTCAGGTGCTCGGCCAGGAATGCCCCGAGCAGGTCGCCGACCTGCTCGGGGCGCTCCAGATGGGCGGCGTGGCCGGCGCCGGGGACGAGCGCCACGTGCGCGGTGGGGCCGATCGCGGCGGCCATCCGCTCGGCGACGGCGCGGAAGGTGGCGTCCTCGGCGCCGGCCACGAGCAGGGTGGGGGCCTGCAGGCCGGCGAGCCGGTGCCACAGCGGCGCCTGCCGTCCGGTGCCGAGCCGGCGCAGCGCCGCGGCCAGGCCGGCCGCCGTGTTGGCCAGGCGCAGCTCACGGCCGGCCTGCTCGGGACGCAGGCGGGCGAACAGCGGGCCGGCCAGCCAGCGGTCCAGGAAGCGCTCCAGGCCGTCGCGGTCCAGCTCGGCGGCCAGCGCCTCGTCGGCGGTGGCCCGCGCCGCCCTGGCCGCGGCGTCCTCGATGCCCGGCGTCGCGCCGATCAGGGCGAGCGCGCGCACCAGGTCGGGCCGGTCGAGCGCCAGCCGCAGGCACACCCGCCCGCCCATCGAGTAGCCGACGTAGGCGGCCCGGCCGCCGCACGCGCCCAGCTCGGCGGCCGCCTCGGCCAGGCCGGCGGGGACGGCCGGCGAGCCACCGTGGCCGGGCAGGTCCACCGCGACCACTTCGTAGCCGGCACCCAGCCGCTCGGCCAGCGGCGACCAGGAGGCGAGCGTCTGGGTGAACCCGTGGGCGAGCACGACCCGCGGCCCGGCGCCCGAGCTGACATGGTGGAGCACGCAAGGATCCTAGCGTGGGCGATCCGGGCCGCACCTTCGCGTTGACGCTGGTCGACGAGCTGGCACGGGCCGGCATGACCGACGCCTGCCTGGCGCCCGGCTCCCGCTCGGCCCCGGTCGCGCTCGCCCTGGCCGAGCACCCGGCCATCCGGCTGCACGTCCACCTGGACGAGCGCTCGGCGTCGTTCTTCGCCCTCGGGCTCGCCAAGCGGTCGGGCCGGCCGGTCGCCGTGCTGTGCACCTCGGGCACGGCGGCGGCGAACCTCCACCCGGCCGTGCTGGAGGCGTCCTACGGGCGCGTGCCGCTGATCGTGCTGACCGCCGACCGGCCGCCCGAGCTGCGCGACACCGGCGCCGGCCAGGCCATGGACCAGCTCAAGCTGTACGGCGGCGCGGTGCGCTGGTTCTTCGAGGTCGGCGCGCCGGGCGGAGAGGCCGGCACCTGGTGGCGGTCGGTCGCCAGCCGGGCCTGGGCGGCGGCCCTTGGTGGCGCGGGGCACCCGCCGGGGCCGGTGCATCTCAACCTGGCCTTCCGGGAGCCGCTCGTGCCCGCCCGGATCGGCGCGGGCGCCCCGGTGCCGGGGCGCCCGGACGGCGCGCCCTGGACGGCGTCCGGCCGGACCCGCCAGCCCGGGCCGGCCCCCTCGGCCGAGACGCTGACCGAGGTCGCCGCGGCCGTCGCCCAGGCCGAGCGCGGCCTGCTCGTGGCCGGCTGGGGCGCCGAGCTGCGCCCCGACGCCCAGGACGCCTTCACCGCGGCGACCGGCTGGCCGGTACTGGCCGACCCGCTGTCGGGCGCCCGCCGCGGCCGGCACGCGGTCGCCGCCTACGACGCGCTCCTGCGGGTGCCCGCGTTCCGCGAGGCGCACCGGCCCGACCTGGTGCTGCGGGTCGGCGGCCCACCGACCAGCAAGGCGCTGGGCGCCTGGCTGGACGCCGCCGTGCCGCAGCTCCTGGTCGACCCGGACGGCGGCTGGCTCGACCCGTCCCGGGCCGCCGGGCGCCGGCTGGCCACCGACCCGAGCCTGCTGCTGGAGGCGGTCGCCGCCCGGCTCGGCCAGGCCGACCGCGGGACGCATGGCCGCGGCGCGGCCAGCCGACGCCCGGCGGCCGCGTCCTGGGCGGTGTCCTGGGCGCGGGCCGACGCGACCGCCCGCCGGGCCATGGACGAGCTGATGGACGGCTGGGAGGAGCCGTTCGAGGGCCGGGTCGCCCGCGACCTGGCCGCCCACCTGCCGAACGGGGCGACGCTCGTGGTGGCCTCCAGCATGCCCGTCCGCGACCTCGAGGCGTTCGCCCGGCCCCGGGACGGCCTGCGCTGTCTGGCCAACCGCGGCCTGAACGGCATCGACGGCTTCGTCGCCACCACGCTCGGCGCCGCGGCCGGCGGTATCGGCGCCGCGGCCGGCGTGGCCGGCGCCGCGGCCGGCGGGGACCGCCCGGTGGGCGACGGCCGGGCGGCCGTCGGCGGCGGCCTGGTGGTTGGGGGCGGCGGCCCGGTGGTCGCCTTGTGCGGGGACCTCGCGTTCCTGCACGACGCGTCGAGCGTGCTCGGGGCGGCCGGCCGCGAGCCGGGGGCGGTCTTCGTCGTCTGCGACAACGACGGCGGCGGTATCTTCTCGTTCCTGCCCCAGGCCGCCCTACCTACGCAGTGCTTCGAGACGCTGTTCGCGACGCCGCACGGCCTGGACCTCGGCGCGGTCGCCGCCGCGGCCGGCCTGCCCTGCAGCCGAATCGCCAAGGCCGGCGAGCTGGTCGGCGCCCTGGACGCCGCCCTCGCCCGGGGCGGCACCCAGGTGCTGCTCGTCCCGAGCGACCGGGCGGTCAACGTCGCCAGGCACCGGGAGCTCATGGCGGCCGTGGCGGCGGCCCTGGCCACGCTCGACCCCTGAGCCGGCCGTGGCGGCGACCCCGGTCACGTCCGGCGCCGGAACCGGGACGGCCCTGGCCACGCCCGGCACCTGAACGGGGGTGGCGGCCCTGGCCGGCCGGTGGCCGGCGGCCAGGCGGATGCGCCCGGGCCTGGCCCGTGGCTGCGGCCGCGACCGCATCCCCCGGTGACCCCCGAGCTGTGTGCTGCCCTGGCGGGCTCGGCCTGGGCCGTGTTTCGTAGTGCTCGGAGCCATTGAGTTGATGGCGGCGCGATCTCCGCGAGCCCTCGGGCGTGTCGTTGCAGGGGTGTTAGGTTCGTCGGCCACCACCTCGATATCGTCGCCGGTCTCACCCAGGAAATGACCGAGCAGTTTCGGAGAAGCCGCCGCCGCGGCGGCTCGCTAGCATGAGGGTCGTCCCCATCAAGACTCGCAGGGGAGGAAACCTGCAATGAAGGACACGCGGAAGTCCGCCAAGAGCACCACCGCGACCGACAAGACGTTCGAGGGATTCACGGACGAGGAACGAGGCGCGATGAAGGAGCGCGCCCAAGAGCTGAAGGCGGCCGCGCGCCGCGGCCCGCGCGCGGACAAGGCGGACGGGGAAAGCGCCGTGCTCGCGAAGATCGCCGAGATGCCGGAACCGGATCGCGCCTTGGGCGAGCGGCTCCATGCCGTCATCCAAGCCAGCGCGCCAGCCCTCTCGCCGAGACTCTGGTACGGGATGCCCGCGTATGCCAAGGACGGCAAGGTCGTCTGCTTCTTCCAAAGCGCGCAGAAGTTCAACACCAGGTACGCGACGTTCGGCTTCAGCGACCAGGCGAACCTCGACGAAGGCGCCATGTGGCCGACCGCCTTCGCTCTGACGGAGTTGACCGCCGCCGACGAGGCAAGGATCGGCGCGCTCGTGAAGAAAGCGGTGAGCTGAGGACTGAGCAAGCCACTGGACCCCGCTCTGGAACCACTGCCGGGCAGGGCCACGGTGCGCACGACCGGGCCGGGCGGGCGCCACCGGGAGCGGCACCGGCTACGAGCCGGTCAGCACGCCGAGCATGGCGGCGAACTTCGCCTCGGTCTCGGCCCACTCGGTCGCCGGGTCGGAGCCGGCCACGATGCCGGCTCCGGCCAGCAGCCGGGCGCGGGGACCGTCGAGCTCGGCGCAGCGCAGCGCGACCGCCCATTCCCCGTCGCCGTCGGCGTCCATCCAGCCGACCGGGCCGGCGTAGGCGCCCCGGCTGAAGGGCTCGAGCTCGGCGATGAGGGCCAGGGCCGCCTCGCGGGGTGTGCCGCCGACGGCGGGGGTGGGGTGCAGGCGGGCGACCAGGTCGAGCGCCGAGGGAGACGGGTCGGCCAGGCGGGCCGTGATCCGGGTGGCCAGGTGCGTGACGGTGGCCAGGCGCACCAGCTCCACCGGAGCGACCTCGACGGCGGCCGCCAGCGGGGCGAGGTCCTCGACGATCTGGTCGACGACGAAGCGGTGCTCGCGGCCGTCCTTGGCCGAGGCGGCCAGGCGGGCCTCCCGGATCGCCTGCTCCTCCGGCGACCCGCCCCGGCGCACGGTGCCGGCCATCGGGCGCAGGCTGGCCTGGGCGCCGTGCCTGGCCACGAGCAGCTCCGGCGTGGCGCCGACGAACCCGTCCCGGGCGTAGACGTAGGTGCCGGCCGCCGCCTGGCGCAGCCGGCGCAGGGTGCCGACCCGGGAGAACGGGCGGTCGGCCTGCACGAGGATCTCGCGGGCGAGCACCGCCTTGCCGAGCCGCTCCGCCTGGATGGCCGCCAGGACGGTGGTGACCGCCCGCCGCCACGCCGCGCCATCCTGCCCGACCCGCACCGCGGTGATCCGCGGCCAGGGCTCGCGGGCCGTCCGCCGGCCTGTGCGGGCGCCCAGCATGCCGGCGTCGAACCCTTCCACGAGCTCGGCCGGGCCGGTGATCGTCGCCGAGCCGGTGCCGTCCTCGGCCTGGCGCACGACCAGGGCGGGCACGACCAGCTCGCCGGCGGTGGCGCCGTCGAACGGGATCGCGCCGACGACCACCGGCCCGGGCGGGCCGGCCGTGACCGCCACCGGCCCGGGCGAATCACCCGTGACGGCCGCCAGCGCGGCCCGGGCGGCCGCCGCCACGCCGGCCAGCCGATCGGGTCCGGTCCCGACCGGCAGCCGGAGCGCGACGCCCCTGGTCACCAGCCCTCGCCGCCCGGCGAGCCAGACGAACCCGGTCTCGCCGGCCAGGTCGAGCAGGTCGAGGGGACGGTCGAGGGCGACCGTGCGGCTCTGGAGCGCCTGCCAGGTCGCCTGCCCCGGCACGACGGCCATCCATGACCCGCCGAGGGGACTGCCGCGGTCAGGCGGCAGAGGAATCGGCGCTCCACCCCCTTCCACCATCCACAAT
>JBIOYL010000220.1:0-8648 GCA_044870185.1 Actinomycetes bacterium
TCAAACGGGAGGGCCGCCGCTGGTACCTGGTGCTGTCGTGTGCCGACGTCCCGGCGGTGCCGTTGCCACCGACGGGGGCAGCGGTCGGCCTGGACCTGGGGGTGGCCTGGCTGCTGACCACCTCGGATGGCCGCCAGGTCGCCAACCCGCGCTGGCTGGCCGCCTCGGCGGCCAAGCTGGCCCGCGCGCAGCAGGCCCTTGCCCGCAAACAGCGCGGCTCGCATCGGCGCCGCAAGGCCAAGGCGCGGGTCGCGGCGATCCACGCCAAGATCCGCCGGCAGCGCCGCGACCACGCCCACAAGGCCGCGCTTGAGCTGGTGCGCGGCTACGATCTGCTCGTGCACGAGAAGCTGCAGATCAAGGGGATGACCCGCTCGGCCGCGGGCTCGGTCGCCCGGCCTGGCACGAACGTGGCGCAGAAGGCGGGGTTGAACCGGTCGATCCTGGATGCGGGTTGGGGGGTGTTCCTGGCGATCCTGGCCGACAAGGCTGCAAGCGCCGGTCGCACGATCATCGCCGTGGACCCCCGCAACACCTCCCGCACCTGCCCCGCCTGCGGGCAGGTGGCGGCCGAGAGCCGCCGCACCCAGGCGGCGTTCTGCTGTGTCGCCTGTGGGCATGCCGCCCACGCCGATGTGGTGGGCGCGGTGAACGTGTTGCGGGCAGGGCTTGCCCGTCAGGCCGCTCGCGCGGCCTGAGAAGCTGTCGCCTTCAGGCGACAGAGGAGTCACCGAGGTCGTCGCCCTCCTCCTGTCCCGCTGTCGTCGGGACGTTCGGCCCTGCCGTGCGGCGGCCCGCCCGGCAAGGATGGCAGGTGGACGCCGGCGGACCGAACCGGCGTCGCGCAGCACGTCGATGTCGAGCTCGTCTCGGCTGGAGATACGCCATGAGGCCATACCGTGACAACGTCGGGGACAAGGTCGGGCCGGGACCGGTCCGGGCCTTTGCCCATTCCGCCGCGGCGACCGCGCGGCTCCTGGTGACCGGCCGCCTGGCGGCCCCCAGAACCTACCTCGGCCGCCGGCTCCACTTCGCCGACGGCACGACGTCGTTCGTCTTCCGCGAGACGGCCATCCGCGGCGGCCGTGTGCAAGCCCCGGCGGTCCTCGTGGTGCAGTTCCGCCTCTGGGCGCTCGGCCGCAGCCGGCTGCTGCACGCCCTGTTCCGGCGCGAGTGCGTGCTGCACACCCCGCTGTTCGCCGGCTTCCCCGGCTTCCGGTCCAAGCTGTGGGCGTCCGACACCGCCACCGGCATCTACCGCGGCCTGTACCAGTGGGATGGCGCGGGGCAGGCGTCCGGCTACGCCGAGCGCCTGAGCCGCCTGCTGGCGCCGCTGTCGGCCCGCGGCTCCGTGCGCTACCACGTCGTCCCCGGGCTTCGGCGGGAGGACTTCCTGCGCGGCCCCGGCGTGATCGCCGCGGGTCGGCAGGGCGAGCCCGATGCCTGGTGGCGGCTCGCCATGCCGGTCGACCCCGCGCCGGTCGACGCCATGCCGGTCGACCCCGCGCCGGTCGACCCTGCACCGGTCGACGCCGCGCGGGCTCGGTTGCGGTGACGGGCTGGCCGAGCGACCCGGTCGACGTGCTCGTCGTCGGGGCCGGACCCACGGGCCTTGCGCTCGCTGCGCAGCTGGCCGCCTTCGGCAGCACCGTCCGCATCGTCGATCGGCGCAGCACGGCCGGCCGTGCGTCACGAGCCCTTGTCGTCCAGCCGCGCACCCTCGAGGTGCTCCGGCCGCTCGGGGTCACGCAGGCGCTGCTCGACCGCGGCGACCCGGCCGCCCGGGTGCGGCTGCACCTCGACGGCCGCGACGTCACCGTGCGGCTGTGCGACTTCGGCCTCGACGACACCTCCTACCCCTTCCTGCTCGTCCTCCGCCAGGCGCAGACCGAGGCTGCGCTGCGCGCGCACCTCGGCGCCCGAGGCGTCGCGGTGGAATGGGGCACCCGGTTCCTGTCCTACCGGAGCGACGACGCCGGCGTCTCCGCCACGCTACGACACGGCGACGGGCGAGAAGAGCTCGTGCGGGCGCGCCACCTGGCGGGCTGCGACGGCGCGGACAGCGCCGTCCGGCGCAGCGCAGGCGTGCCGTTCAAGGGGGCGGCCTACCGCAGGCGGGTGCTGCTCGCCGACGCCGACCTCGACGGCGACCTGCCGGCTGACGGGGCGCACGTGTACGTCGGACCGCGCGGCGCCCTGGTCCTGTTCGCCGCCGGTGAGCATGCGCCCTGGCGGATCCTCGTCGTCCAGGCCTGCCGGCCCGGCGCCACCCCGGAAGCCGCACCCGACGACGTCCGAGCCCTCGCCGAGGTCCTCAGCGCCGGTCGGGTCCGGGCACGCAGCGTCGCCTGGACGCAGTCCATCCCGCTGCAGCACCGACTGGCGACCGCTTTCCGGTCCGGGCGTGTCTTCCTCGCCGGCGACGCGGCCCACGTGCACAGCCCCGCAGGTGCCCAGGGCATGAACACCGGCATTCAGGACGCCTGCAACCTGGGCTGGAAGCTCGCCCTCGCGGCGCGGAACCTCGCCTCCGAGGCGCTGCTCGACACCTACAGCGCGGAGCGCCGCCCGGTGGCGCGGGCCGTGCTGGCCCTCACCCACCTCACCTTCTGGGTCGAAGCCGCCGACAACCCGCTGGTGCGGCGGGCGCGCGCCGCGGTGGCGCCGCTCGCGGTGCCGCTGGCCGTCCGCTCGGCCCGGCTGCAAACCCTCGTCTTCCGCATCCTCGGACAGCTGTGGGTTCGCTACCCCCCAGGCCTGGCCGCCGTCGAAGGCTTGCCGAGGCTGCGCCGGGGCCCCGGCGCCGGGCAACGCCTCCCCGACGCCCCGCTGCTGCTGGATCACGTTCCCTGTCGCCTGCACGAGGCGCTCGCCACCCCGGCCTTCCAGCTGCTGTTGTGCGGACCGCCGGCCGGCTGGGACGAGCGCCGCCTGGCGCGGCTGCGACAGCGGTACGAACCGCTGGTCAGCCTGCATCGGCTCGCCACCGAACCCGCCCCCGGCAGCCTGTACGACCCGGACGGGGCCGTGGCGGCGCGACTCGGCGCGCCGGGCGGCGCGCAGTACCTTGTCCGTCCGGACGGCCACGTCGGCTACTGCTGTGCCGGCGTCGATCTCCGGGACCTCGAGCGCCACCTGGCCCGGTGGCTCCCCGGCTGTGGCTCGTCACCGCCTCGGGGGTGAGCTGGGCTCAGGGCTGGGCCGCTCGGAGGTCCCGCAGCCGCGCGCCCACGACCAGGCCCTCCAGCCACATCGCGCTGAGGTGGGGGAGGAACTCCTCGTGGCCGGGCAGGCCGACGGCCGTGAGCGTGGCGCGCTCACCGGCGACGTAGGCGGCGACGGACGGGTCGACGAGCTCCTCGACGAGCTGGGCGAACGCTCGCTCGTCCCGCTTGTCGAGCTCGCCGGTGCGTTGGTCGAGGTCCTCCACGAGGCTGGCCAGCCGTTCGAAGTCGGGATGGTCGGGGTGGAACGGGAAGGTGCGGTCCCGCTGGTCCATCAACGGTGCTCCTTCTGGTCGTTGGCCCGGGCCGACGGCACTCCGCCAGGAGGTCGTCGGCCCGGTCGGTCACCCGGTGCCGCTGCGGGCTGCTCAGGCGGACGGGGCAGTGCTCGGCGTGGGGGTCTGCTGGTCGACCTGGAGCTCGTGCACGTGCAGCCGGCGCACCTCGAGCTCTTCGATCTTGAGCTTGTTGACGACCGCCCGGCCGACCGCGAGGCGTCCGACGGCGAGGGCGCCGATGGCGCCCGCGCCGACGGACGCCGCCGCGATCGCCGCCGCGCCGATCGTGACCGCCCGCAGACGCACCGCTCCGGGCTCCCGCTGGGCGGGAGCACGGGTCCGGAGCCTGCGTGGCAGACGTTGCAGCCTGCCCATGGTCGATCCTCCTTGTCTTCGACGTGCACGGACTGGGTCAACCTGACAGCCGCGCCGCCGTTCGACAAGCCGGCACGCACCTGTGGGCGCCTGGCAGGCCGAGCGCTGCCTCGAGGCCAGCCGGCGGCTCAGCGCCTGGTCTGGCCGCGCCGCTCGATCTCGGCGGCGAGCTGCGCCCGGCGTCCCTCCCAGCGGGCCAGGACCTCGTCGACGGCGTTGCGGGCCGCCTCGTAGCGGGCAAGCTCTTTCGCGTCCCGGCGGGCCTGGGCGGTGTCGGCGCCGCGCGGCCGGGCGGCGCCGGCCGGCCGGGCGCGGAGCTGCTTGATGTCGAGGTCCAGTTCGCGCCGGAGCCCGCGCAGCTCACGGATGGCGTGGGCGAGCGCGCGGCGCGCGTCGGCGAACTCGCGGGCCGTCGGGGGACGGTCGGTCGGGAGGGCCTGGAGCAGCGCCCGGCTCACGGCGAGCCCACGCCGGCGCAGCTCCTGCTCGTACTGCGCAGCGCTGCGCTTGACCTCCGACGCCACGCCGACCACCCCCGGTTCCCGCTCTGGATGCCAGTGATACCAGACCAGGACGCCTGGCTACCTGCCCGCTGCCTGTTCGGCGAGCAGCGCCCGGGTGGCGGCCAGCTCCCGGGCGGACCCGAGCTCGGCGAACAGCTCGCCTGCCCGTTCCAGGTGCGCGCGCCGCTCCGGGCCCTGCGCGTGGCGCCCGATCTCGTAGTGGGCAAGGCCCTGGTCGTAGCGCATGGCGAGCCGCTCGGCGGCGGCCAGGCTCCGGCGCCACGCGGCCCGGGCCCGGCCCGGCCGCCCGGTCAGCCAGTGCAGCAGGCCCTGGCACAGCCAGGCCCGCGGGCGGCCGACGGGGAACACCCGCGCGTAGCCCCACAGTCCCTTGCAGGCGCGCTCCGCCAACCCGACCAGCTCCTGCCGCCTGGCCAGCTCCTGCCCGCCGGCCGACCCCCACCGCCCGGCCAGCTTCCGGCGGCCGGCCGGCGCGGGCTGGCCGGCGGGCCCGCCCGCGGCCTCCAGCAGTCCCACGGCCACCTCGGCGGTCGCCGCGTACATGTCGAACCAGTAGCACTTGGTCGGCCGGCGACGCGTCCAGGGCAGCGTCGTCTCGACCGCCTGCTGGGCCGCCGCCGGCTCCCCTCGGCGCCAGTGCAGCAGGGCGGCCAGGGCGGGCGCGGACCGCTCGGTGAGGAGGTGGGCGGCGCGGTCCAGGTCGCCGGTGCGCAGGGCACTGATGGCCTGGCCCTGCACGCCCCAGGACTGGGCCTGCACGTCGCCGCTGCGCCGGGCGTCCCGGTACAGGTTGACGAACCGCGCCGCCCCGTCGGCGAAGTCACCCTGGAAGTAGGCGACCCAGGCCAGCAGCGCGTCGGCCTCGGCGATGCGGCGTCGGTCGCCGATGCCGTGCACGAGCTCGCTCGCCTGGGTGAGCCTGGACCGGGCCTGGTCCCAGTGGCCGACGCCCATGTCGTACACGGCGGCGATCTGCAGTGCCCAGGCCTGCGCGGCCAGGTCGTCGACCTGCCGGGCGGTGGCCAGCGCGCGCTCCAGGTAGGCCTCGGCCAGCCGGCGCAGCCGCAGGAGCCCGAGGTTCAGGCCGCAGGTCGCGTACAGCCGGGCCAGCTCGGGGGACGGCCCGACCCCCTCGGCCAGGTTGGCGCCCTTGATCGCGGCATACAGGGCCGACAGGCCGTGGCTGGCGAAGAAGTCGACGGCGTTGAGCCGGTCGTAGCCGCGGGCCGCCTCGAGCAGGAGCGCGCGCCGCTCCGGCCAGCGCCCGACGAACCGGGAGGGCCACAGGCGGTGGGCGAGCTGGCGCAGGGCATGCCGGGGCAGGCCGAGCGTGAGCTTTCTCCGGGTGGCGGGCACGGGCCAGCCGAGCAGGGCCAGGGCAGCCTCGACGTGCCGCCGGAGCTCCGGCAGCTCCCCGAGTCCCTGGTGGGCGTCGGCCAGGCTCAGCTCCCAGCGGGCGGCCTGGACGGCAGCCGGCGTGCCGGCGGCCGCCCGCCGCTCGCCGCCCATGGCCAGCAGCTCCGAGAAGAAACGCACCGCCTCCTGGTAGGCGCCGCCCTGCAGCGCCTGCAGGCCCGCCCGCTCCAGGTAGTCGACCGCCTTGGGGGTGACCTCCGCCCTGCTCCAGTGGTAGGCGAGCAGCGGGTAGAAGGGGGCCAGGTCTTCGGCATAGGTGCGCTCATGCCACTCGGCCACCGCCCGGTGGAGCTGCCGCCGCTGGGCGAACAGCAGCAGGTTGTAGGTCACCTCCTGGGTGATGACGTGCTTGAACAGGTAGGCCAGGCGCGGCTCGGGCGTGTCGAGCATAGTCAGGTTGGCCCGTTCCAGGACCGCCAGGTCGTCGGTCAGGCTCGGCCGGGTGGCGCCGAACGGGTGGACGGCGCGCAGGATGCGGAACGCGAACACGCGACCGATCACGCTGGCCACCTTGAGGGTGAGCTCCGGGGAGGGGGGGAGCCGGTCGATGCGGCTGATGATCGCGCCCTGCACGGTGTCGGGGAACTCGAGCTGGTGCAGGTCACCGACGCCGGGCGCGACCTCGCATCTGCCGTCCACGATACGGATCAGGCCCGCGTCGCGCAGCGCGGAGGCGAGCTCCTCGCTGAACAGCGGGTGGCCTTCTGCCTTGTCGTAGACGAGGGCGGCCACCTCGGCCGCCACGGAGGCCACGCCGAGCCGCTGGCGGACCAGCGCCTCGGTGTCGGTGGCCCCGAGCCCCTCCAACCGCAGCCGGCGGGTGCCGGGCGCGTGCACCAGCCGGTCGTACTGCTCCCAGCGTGGCGCGTCGCCATGCCCGCCCTGCTCGTCCGGCGGGCGGGTCACGACCACCAGCAGAAGCGGGGCGACACGCCTGCTCACGGCCAGGGTGAGCGCCCAGGAGGCGGAGTCCAGCCAGTGGGCGTCCTCCATCACCAGCACGGTCGGCGCCCCTCGGGTCGCCGCCCGCAGCAGGCTGACCAGCAGGTCACGGGTGTTGTCCGCGCGTACCTGGCCGGTCATCTGCGCAGTGACCTCGTTGTCGGGCAGCTCCAGGGGCAGCACGGCGTCGAGCAGCGGGGCCAGGCGCAACGCCTGCGGGTCGGCGCGCAGCAGGTCCAGGGTGACCTGCCGGCGGGCCGGCTCGGGCAGGTCGTCCAGCCGGAGCAGTCCGCCGAACACCTCCCGCCAGGCGAAGTAGGGGGTGCTGTGCTCGATCGCGTCGCCGGTGCCGGACAGGGTGCGCAGGCCGGCGGCCTGGGCCTGCTCGACCAGCTCCGCCACGAGCCTCGACTTGCCCACGCCCGCCTCACCCTCGACCACGACGACCGATGCCCGCTCCGGTCGGGCGACGCCGGCCCGGTCGGCGCCCAGCAGCGCCTGGAGCTCCCCGCTCAGCAGGGCTCGCTCGGCCGCCCGCCCGACCAGGGACGGATGGGGTGGCGCCTGGGTGGGCAGCGCCGCCCGCCGCGCCGGGCCGCGGGGCCGGTAGACCGGTACCGGCTCCGCCTTGCCCTTGACCCGGATCGGCCCGACCGCGTCCAGGGCGAGGTCCATCCCGGCCGCGTGGCAGGTGGGCGCGTCGCACAGCACCGTGCCCGGGGCGGCCTGCATGAGCCGGGCAGCCAGGTTGACCACGTCCCCGATCATCGTGTACTCGCGCCGCCGGTCGCTGCCGACCACTCCGCAGAAGGCCCGGCCGGTGGCGATGCCGACGGCGGCGCGCTGGCCGAGGCCGGCCAGGGCGGCCTGCATGGCCAAGGCGGCCGACACGGCGCGGGCGGCGTCGTCCTCGTGGGCCAGCGGGGGCAGCCCGAGCGCGGCGACCAGCGTCACGCCCTTGTCGTCGACGCTGAGCTTGTTGATGCTACCTTCGAAGCGGTACAGGGCGGTCTGCAGCGCCGCCATGATCCGCTGTGCCTGCTCCAGCGGGGCCGCGTGCGTCAGGTCGGGCAGGTTGAGGAAGATGACCGTGATCCGGCGCAGCTCGGCCACCCAGTCGCTCTGCCCGGCGGCCAGGGGGGCCAGGATCGCGCGGGGCAGGTAGGCCTGGAGCGGGGCCGCCAGGTCCGGGCTGAGCTGGGGTGGGGCAGGTCGGTGGACGGGCGGCGGGGGAGCCACCTCGTCCAGGCGCACGCCGCCGTCCAGCGGCTGCCCCTTGCAGGCGTCCCGCAGCAGCGCCCAGGCGTCCGCCGAGCACACCACCTGGCCGGGCTCGGCCCGGTCCAGCACCGCGCTGGTCTGCAGCAGCGGCTCCCCGGCGAGCAGCACCTCGCGGCGCTGGAGCACGCCGCCGACGTCGAGCAGCGCGACCTGGCCGGCGCCGATGGCGATGCGCACGGCCAGCCGCACCACCTCGGCCGCCGCGTACGCCCGCAGCGCCGCGTGCATGGCGGTTGCGCAGGCGGCCGCCCGCCTGGTCACAGCGGCCAGGTTCTCGCCGACGAGGTCGGTCGCGGGCCACACGGCGAGCAGCCCGTCGCCGGCGAACTTGACGACGTCCCCGCCGGCGTCGTCGATCAGCGAGATGAGCTGCGTGAACGCCGCGTTGAGCAGCGTGCTGAGCTCCTCGGCCCCGGCCGGGCCACGCCGGGCGAGCCGTTCGGCGATGGCGGTGAAGCCGGAGATGTCGGCGAACAGCACCGCGGCGGGGAAGCGGTCGGCGTGCGCCGAGCCGATCTGCGCCGGCTCGGCTGCGAGCCGGCGCAGCACGACCACCGGGATGTAGCTCGTGATCGTGTCGAGCGGGGCGGTCACGGCGGCGACGCCCG
>JBIOYL010000221.1:0-6089 GCA_044870185.1 Actinomycetes bacterium
CCTGGGTTGTGGTCGGGGTGGTGAGGAGCCTGCCGAGCAGCATCGCCATGGGGGCGCCCTCGTCGACAAACACGCGCAGCCAGCCCTCGGGCGCGGCAAGGGTAAGCGCCTCGGCCAGGGCGACCAGCGCGCCCGCCTGGTCGCCGCTGGCGCGCCGGGCGAGCGCCTGCAGCGCCCGGATCTCGATGACGCTGCCCATTCGCCCTTGGGCCACCGCCTGGGTGTGCAGCCGCTCCAGTAGCCCAAGCGCCCGGTCGGGGGTGTGTTCGGCGAGCAGCACGCGGGCCAGCACCAGGTACTGGTGCTCCCGGGGGTAGCTGGGCTGGTCGTCGGGCCCTAGCCCATGGTCTTGGACCCAGCGGGCGGCCTGGGCGACCTGGCCGTGGGCCAGGGCCAGCCGGGCCCGCAGCGCCGGCACGGGGTTGAGCAGGCCGGCCATGGTGGGGCTCAGCCCGACGCGCTCGGCCTCGGCGATCGCCTGCAGGGCGCCGGGCGCATCGCCCTGGGCCTGCCGGATCCGGGCCAGGGTGGCCAGACCGGCCACCAGCTGCAGGCCATAGCTGAGCTGCCGCCACAACCCGACCCCTTCGGTCGCGCGGTCCCGGGCGGCCTGCAGCTCGCCACGCTCGTAGAGCACGCCGGCCAGGCCCACCAGGGCCATGCCCGCGGGCGGCAGCAGCCGGGCCGCCCCGCCGGCGGCGTCCAGCGCCTGCTGGTAGGTGCCCAGCGCCGCACCCAGGCGCCCTTGGGCGCGCTGCACCTGCCCCAGGTCGTAGCAGAGCCGGGCGAAATACCGCTCCCCGGCCCCCCGCTGCTCGGCGACCAGGCCGGCCAGGGCCTGCTCGGCCTCCACAAGCCGGCCGCGCAGCCACTCGGCCACCGCCAGATACCACCGGGCAATGGAACCCAGCGTGCGGTCGGCGTCGGTCAGGTGGGCCAGGGCCTGCCGGCCGAACCTGGTCGCGCGGTCGGCGTCGCCCTGCGCGCAGGCAAGGCCGGCGCGAAACGTCGCGATCGCCGCCGGGACGTTGGCGACCAGGCTGGTGGCCCGCCCGACCGACGGCTCGTACGGCTCCTCGGCGACGGCCGGATACGCCCGCTCCGCCTCGGCGACCAGCGGCTCCACCGCCTCCAGGCGGCCGCCGATCCACGCCCACAGGGCTTGGGCCAGGCACAGCCGCGGCCGGGAGCGCACCACCTCCGCGGGCAGCCCCTCCAACCACCGGTGCAGGGTGGCGTCCTCGCAGCGCCGCAGCAGGTCGTCGAAGTGCCGCTCGACCAGCCGGGCCGCCCAGACGGCATCACCCGCGGCCAGGGCATGGCGGATGGGCGTCGTCGACCAGCCCGTGCCCCTCGGACCAGGCGGCCGCCGCCTGGTGCAGCTCCGGTACCCGCTCTGGCCGTTCCTGGTGGAGGCGGGCGCGCAGCAGGTCGGCGAACAGGTGGTGGTAGCGCCACCAGCCGCGCACCTCATCCAGCGGCACCAGGAACAGGTTGGCCCGCTCCACCGCCTCCAGCAGCGCCTGGCTGTCAGCCCGGCCGGTGACCGCCTGGCACAGCGGCCCCGACAGCCGCCCCAGCACCGACGTCTCGAGCAGGAACGCCCGCAGCGGCTCGGGCTGGCGGTCAAGCACCTCCTCGGCCAGGTAGTCCAGCACATACCGGTGGCTGCCCGAGAACCCCTCGACAAATGCGGTGATGTCGCCGCGGCCCCGCAGCGACAGGGCGGCCAGCTGCAGCCCGGCGACCCAGCCTTCGGTACGGTCGCCAAGGGCCGCCACGGCCGCGTCGGGCAACTCCGACCCGACCGCCGTGCGCAGCAGCTCGGCCGCCTCCTCGAGGGTGAAGCGGAGGTCGGCGGCGCGTAGCTCGGCAAGCTGCCCGCGGGCCCGCAACCTGGCCAGCGGCAGCGGCGGGTCGGCGCGGCTGGCCACCACCAGCCGCAGCGAGGGCGGCAGATGCTCGAGCAGGAATGCGAGCGAGGCGTGGACCGGCGGCGCATCGATGAGGTGGTAGTCGTCCAGCACCAGCACGACCTCATCGAATCCGCCGGCCAGCTCGTTGACCAGGGTGGCCACCACCGCCTGGAACGAAGCCGACTGCGCGCCTTGGAGGAGCGCACCGACTCGTTCGGCGACCCCCGGGAGCACCCCGTCCAACGCCGCGGCGACATGCCGCCAGAACCGCACCGGGTCGTTGTCGGCGTCGTCCAGCGACAGCCAGCCGACCGGTCGCTGGCCAGCTCGGGCCCAGTCGGCCAGCAGGGTCGTTTTGCCGAAGCCGGCCGGGGTGCAGACCAAGACCAGCTCTTGTGCTGTCCCCTCGGCCAGGCGCTCGGCCAGCCGCGGGCGCGCCACGAACCCGGGACGGGTGCGCGGGATGTGCAGCTTGGTCGCCAGCAGCACGTCGCGCTCGGGCCCGGCGGCCGTGGAAGGGGGTGTTGCGGACGGCTCAGCCATCGTGCTCCCCACCCTCAGCCCATCCCGCGACGCTCCCTTCCGGCCGCCTCATTGTAGAGGCCGGCCGGCCGCCGCCCACAGCACCGCCATCTGGGACACCCGAGCGACACCCTCTGGTCGGCGCGGCCAACCCGAACCCGCCGCAGCGCCCTGGTCCAGTAGCCAGCGTGGGATCCCCGGCCCAACGGCGCTAAGCGTGAAGATTCCACCCGCCTTCCCACCCCCGGTTCCCACCTTCGGGTGATGCCCCTGCCCGGGCGCGTCCGTAGCGTGCCGCCCAGACAACGGCGAACCAGGGGAGTCGAGATGGCTGCGGCGAGTTCAGTGCCGCGGTCGCCTGGCAGCGAATCGCTGCGCTGCGGCGCGAGGCCGACCAAGCGCGGTTGGTCAGCTCCCGGCGGTAGGCAGCCGGGCTCCCGGGGCCGGAGGAGGGACGACCATGCTGACCGAACACCAGCACAAGTCGGGTGAGTTCGACCCCGGCCACTGCCGGGACTGCGCCCGCGAGACCGACCTGCTGGACCACTACCACCACGTGCAGCGCCAGGAGCAGGCCTTCAAGGAGGCCCACCGATGGGCCCGGCAGGCCCGCCGCAACACCACCTGGGCCCTGTGGTCGTCCGGCATCGGACTCCTGCTGGCTGTCATTGCCCTGCTCACGGGCTGATCCACCGTTGGAGGTGATCCACCACGGAGTCGCCGGTGCACTACCAGATCCGCGTCAACGGCGTCCTGGACAGCCGCTGGTCGGCCTGGTTCGACGGCCTGCAGGTCATCGGCGACGAGCGCGGCCAGACCACCATTACCGGGCCGGTCGCCGACCAGGCGGCCCTGCACGGCCTGCTGGCCAAGGTCCGCGATCTGGGTCTGGAGCTGCTGGAGGTGCGCCGCACCGACCCCGACTGACCACCGACATGGAGGCACACGATGCAACAGGTACCCGCTCCACGGCGCGAGCGGCGACCGCCACGGCGCCAGCAGCTGCGGGTCGCCAAGCGGCCGCGCGACCGGCGGCCGGGGAGCCCGGTCGACCGGCGCACCCCCTCCGGCCGGCTCCTGCCCTACTGAGCTCACGCCACCCGACCCGGCCCGTCACCGACAGGGGGTTGGACATGACCCTGCTCATTCTCTTGGTGCTGCTGCTCGCGCTGGACCTGGCGGCGTGGCGGTGGGGCCACGACTCCCGCGACGGCTGGGACTGGAAGTCCTGAACAACCGCGCCGGCGTCGCCGGCGCGAAAGGAGGAAGCCACCGTGTACGACCTCCCAAGCTACGTGTGGGTGCTGGTGCTCATCGGCGTGCTCGGCATCCCGGCCACCACCTGCGTCATGCTGTACCGCGGCGCCATCGCCGCCGGGCTCAGCCGGCGCACCGCCGCCACCGTGGCCGGCGTGGCCGCCGCGGTGCTGGGCGGCTGGCTGCTGGCAAGCGGCCTGCTGGCCCGCGCCGACGTCTACCACCAGCCTTCGGGGCAGGCAGCGCCCTGGTTCGGCGTGGCGTTCGCCGGCGTCCTGCTCGTGCTGCTGGCGGCCACCCGCATCCCTCCCATGCCCCGCGTGCTCGCCGCTCCGGGCACCGCCGCGCGCCTGGCCCTGCCGCACACGCTGCGGGTGGTTGGGGTGACCTTCCTGATCGTGATGGTCCAAGGCCACCTCCCGGCGGTGTTCGCGCTGCCCGCCGGCCTGGGCGACATCGCGGCCGGGCTGGCGGCACCGCTGGTCGCCCGGCGGCTGGCCCACGGCGGCGGCCGCAGCAGGGCGGTGTGGTTCAACCTGTTCGGCATCCTGGACCTGGTGGTCGCCCTCGGTATCGGCTTCCTGGCGGGGCTGGGGCCGTGGCGGCCGCTGGATATCACGCCGTCCACTGAGCCGCTGAGCCTGCTGCCGCTGGCGCTGGTCCCGACGGTGGCGGTGCCGCTGGCGATCGCGCTGCACCTGGTGGCGCTGCGCCGGCTCCACGCCGCCGCCCGACCCGAGCAGCGCCAGGGCGGACAGGTCTTGGCCGCCGCTGGCTGAAGCACGCACTGCAACCAACCCCAACAGTCCCGACGCGCAGGGAGGCAGCATGACCGTGGATAGCACAGCAAGCTCGCAACGCGACCGGCCCCCGGCCGACAGGCGGCACCATGGGATCGTCCGCGCGATGCAGGTGGTGCTGTGGCTGCTTGCCGTGGCGGTGTTCGCCCAGGCGGTCTTGGCCGGCCTGTTCCTGGACGGCGGCGACGCCTGGCGCGGCTGGCACGCCATCAACGGGATGCTGGTGCTGCCGCTGCTCGCCCTGGTCCAGGTGGTTCTGGCCGTGCTGGTGTGGCGGCGTGACGGTGGACCGGCCTGGTTGGCCGTCGCCAGCGTTGGGCTGCTGCTGGCCCTGCTGGTCCAGAACGCGCTGGGCCAGACCAGCCAGCTCGCCGTTCACCTCCCGCTCGGGGTGGCCATCTTCGGCCTGGTCGGCACGCTGATGGTCCGCCGACCACGTCACGGTCGCCGGTAGGAGTCCCTACGAGATGGGCGCAGATATCGAGATGCGAGGCCCGGTCAAGTCCTCCTACCCGGAGGACGCCGACGAGCAGGCCGCGCGGTCGGCGGTCGGCGACCACCGCACCGCGGACGCCCAGGACACGGACCTCCTTGAAGCCAGGCCAGCTGCCCTCAACCAGACGGGTGCTGTGGCTGGGCCACCTGACGCCGACCAGCAGGCCGTGCCCGCTGATGGGGAGCGGCTGCGGCTGGCCCGCGAGCTGCACGACACCATCGCCTCCGCGATCGCGGTGATCGCCATCCAGGCCGGCGTGGCCGACCACGCGCTGGAATGCTGCCAGACGGAGCCGGAGCGCGCCCGGGAGGCGCTGCGGACGATCCGGGCGGCCAGCCTGCAGGCGCTGGACGAGCTGCAGGCCACCGTCACCACCCTCCGCGGGAAGGCGGGTGGGCGCGGCCCACGGCCCGGCGTCGCCCAGCTGGATGCGCTGACCGGCATGGCTGGCGCCGCCGGGCTGCGGGTGGAGCTGGCGGTGGTCGGCGCGGCCCGGCCGCTGCCGCCCGCCGTCGACCTGGCCGCCTACCGGATCGTGCAGGAGGCGCTGACCAACGTGCTCCGCCACGCCGGCCCGGCCACGGCCAGGGTCCGGCTGACCTACCGCGAGCGCGATCTCAGCGTGCAGGTGGACGACGACGGGCGTGGGGCGGGAGGGAGGCGGCCGTCGGGTGGCGGCGGCAACGGCCTGCTCGGCATGCAGGAGCGAATTGCTGCCCTGGGCGGGCGGCTGGAGGCCAGGCCACGCCCCGGCGGTGGCTTCCGCGTGGTCGCCACCATCCCCCTGGACCATGCGGCGTGAGCCGAGCCTTGCTGGCTGACGGTCGGCTCCCGGCCACGGACTGCGGATCGCCTCGTCTGCTGCTGACTGCTGCTTTCGGCAGGTCCACGACGTGCAGCCGCGGCGCCGCTGCCGCTTCGGCCTCCTGGCATCCCTATGTTCCGTGGTCCTGTTCGTGGTGGTCCCGCCGCCCGCGGGCTGCGTGGCTAGCGGGCGTCGTCGGCGAGGCTGGCCGCCAGCCTCGCGAACACCGCTTGGCCTGCCAGCCGGCGTCGGCGCCAGGGCCTTGGGCCTGGTCGACCGCCCAGCACTGGGCC
>JBIOYL010000222.1:0-8615 GCA_044870185.1 Actinomycetes bacterium
TGCCCCGACCTGTCGTCATCTCCACCACGACTGGCCTCTCGTCTCAAGGTGCCTGAGACTGCCAACGAGCAAGAGCTGCTCGTTTGGCGATCTCCGACCGCTTCTTGGGCGAGAGCTTTGCAGCACGTGCTGGTCCACCCTTGAGCCCTCCTCGCCGTCCCAACTCTACGGCCGCAGGGTTCTTCCCTGGCGTGGCTTGTTCCTCGCTCATAGCCTCCGATACGGTCTCGACCGTAAGGGTGTCATGAGGTCTGTTTGAGCGGTTCGGCATGTCCCCTCCTTCTGCAGACCCGGCCGACGCAACCATGCTTCACCGCTCAAGCATAGTCCTGTAGGCGCTACGGTTCCATGGGCGGGCCCGAGGTCCGCATCGGCTGGGTAAACCTCAGCCGATCTTGGGGCAACCGCCCGGCCTCGGCTTCACCCTCGCCGGCATGCTGATCGCCCTCGGCCCGGCGTGCGGCGGATGGCAGGGCTGGCCTGGCCGGTCCGCCGCCCACGGGGCAGCGCTCGCGTCATACGCGGCCGAAGCTCGACGCGATGCCCTGCTCGGCCGTCTCGTAGTTCGTGCCAGCCTGGGCGGTGAGCCGCGCGATGCCGGTCAACGCCTGCTGCAGGCCGGCGGCGCTGCGCTGCCACTCCGCCCAGAGCTCGAGGAAGCGGGCCTGGGCGACGCCGGCCCAGTCCGAGCCGAGCGGCTCGACCTGGCTTGCGAGCTGGCGGAGGGTTCCCTCGATGCTGGTGGCGCCGGCGTCGAGCTGATGCGACACCTGGTGGAGCTGCTCCGGGGTGACCCGGATTCCTGTTGCGGCCATGGAGCCTCCTGTCGTTCGGCGGGCTACGCAAGCGATGTCTACCGACACCGGGCAGCGGCGCCAAGAGGCGGCGCGGCGAATGTGGACAACGAACGGCAAGGCTCAGTCGTAGGTTGCCTCCACCCACCAGGAGCCCTCGAGGCCCAGCAGGTAGGCGGCGCCGTCGGCGGTGACGACCTGGAACCGGACCCGGCGGCGGGCGGTCAGCGGATCCCACCAGCGCTCGTCGAGTAGCCACGGCCCGGCCCACGCGGTGATGGCCACCCAGTCCGGCGCTCCCTGGATGCACAGGCGGGCGGGGTGCCGGTCAGCAGTCCCCGGCCGGTCACGCCCACCCCGACCCCCGCGGTGTCCTGCACCTCGGCCGGGAGCGGCGGCGCGTGGACGGTGGCCGGCGCGGGCGGCGGCACCGCGCCGGGCCAGGGCGGCGGCCCCTCCCGCGCCCGGCTCCCCTCACCTCCCGCCGAAGGCCGCCCCTCCCGCGCCCGCCTGCCCTCGTCTCCCATCGGGGGCCGCTCCTCCCGGGCCGGGCCGAGGGCCACCCGGTCGGCCGGGCTCCGCCCGCCACGAAGACGTGGGATGGTCACCGCGTCGGTGCCGAGCAGGCCTTGCAGCCGGGCCAGCGCCCGCGCCGCCCGCTCGTCGGCCGCCTGCTCCTCCCCCCAGAACCCGAGCTGGCGGCCGGTGGCCGCGGTGACCTCGTCGGGTGCGAGCGCGAGGCGGGTGAGCTCGCCGGTCGGCCGCGCGGCCGCCCCGCCGGCCAGCCAGCCGTCGAGCTGCCAGCGCACGCGCTCGGCCATGGCCTGGGCGGCCAGCCCGTCGGGGTGGCGCCAGCGGCGCACCAGCCGCCCGCCGTGCTCGGTCTCGGCCTCGACACGCAGGCGGACGCAGGCCAGGCCGAGATCCCGCAGGCGCCCGGCCAGCTCGTCGGCCAGCGCCTTGGCCACGAAGGCGGCGACGTCGACGCGGTCGGCGGGCGGCTCCAGCTCGGCCACCACCTTCAGGTCGGGCGGCGGGTGGCGGGGCGCGGGCGGGCGGGCGTCGAGGCCGCAGGCCAGCCGGTGCGCCCGGGCGCCCTCGGGGCCGAAGCGGGCGGCGACGGCGGCGTGGGGCAACGCGGCGAGGTCGCCCAGGGTGCGCAGGCCGAGGCGGACGAGCAGGTCGGCCAGCTCGGGACGCTCGAGCACCGCGACGGGCAGCCCGGCCAGGAAGGCGACGGTGGCGCCGGGTGGGACCAGGAGCCCACGCTCGGCGGCCAGCCCGGCCGCGAACGCACCGTCGGCGATCCCGGCGCGGCTCCGCCCCCGGGCGCCGAGCACCCCGTCCACCGCCTCGGCCACCCGGGCCACGAGCGCCTCCTCGCCGCCGTGGTAGCGGGCGGCACCCCGGCAAGGGAAGGCGCACCGGCCGGGCTGGAGGATCTCGACCCGGGGGACGAGCCGCTCGACCGCGGCCAGCACCGGCTCGAAGGCGCGCGCGTCCCGGTCCGGGTCGTGGGGAGGAGCTCGAGCCCGGGGCAGCGGCCCTGGGCCTCCCGGCGCCGCAGGCCGGGACGGACCCCGTCGGCGCGGGCCGCCGGCGAGCAGGCGACCACCCGGCCCGCGTGGAGCGCGGCGACCGGCATCTGCGCGGCTGCCCCGGCAGCCATGACCGGCCAGTCGGGGCAGTCGACCACCAGGGTCCGCGCCGGCGGAGCGCTCATCCGGGCAGCCAGAGCACGGCCCGGCGCGCGCGGGCCGCCGCGCCGCGGCCGCCGGCGACCACCTCGACCCGGCGCCGCACGAGGTGCCCCGCACCCTGGCCGAGCCCCTCCCAGCGGGCGGCCACCACCGTCATGGCAAGGTCGGGTGGTGCCGGCCAGCCGCCGCCGACCGGCACCAGGACCGCGCCCCGCTCCCGGGCCCGGGCCGCCAGGCCACGGGCCTCGGCCGCCCGCGGCCGGCCCGGGCAGCCGGCCATGACCACGTCGACGGCGTCGAGCAGGGCGGCGATCGCCGCACCCCAGCGTTGGGCGCCGGGGGCGGGGACGAGGACCAGGCGCTCCAGCACGATGCCGGCCTCGGCTGCGGCGAGGACACCGAGGTCGGGCAGGGCGACCGCACCCACCCACGATCCGGCCGCCGAGGCGGCCGCCACCAGGGTGAGCGCGAGCGCGGTCGAGCCGGTGACCGCGATCGTGCTGCCCCGGCGGAGCCCCGGCGCGGGCAGCAGGGGCTCGAGCGCCGGCGGGACGGGCAGGAGCCGCTCGATGGCCAGCGTGAGCGGACGGGCAGACGGCCCCGGCTCGGGACCGGCTGCGGCGGCGGTGCGACCATCGGCCATACGGCAAGGATCGAACGTATGTTCACCGAAGTCAACAGGACGTCCCGTTGCCTGGCTTGACGGCGAGGATGCCGGCGTGGCCGCGGCGGAACCGCGCGGCACTCCCGTAGCCGGCCAGCAGGCGCGCCCGGAAGCCGGCCGAGACCAGGCCGTCGAGCACGTCCTGGCGCCCCCCAGCACGTCGTAGCCCGCATCGGTGAGGACGCGCGCCGTGATGCCGCTGCCGGCGCCGAGGTCGACCACCAGCCCATCGCGGATGCGGGCGCGCCCGAGCAGGCGCAGCAACGTCCGAGCGCCGCCCGGGCCAGGTGCCCGAACGCGGCGTCGTGCACGTAGGCGAGGTCACGCCCGTAGAACAAGCCGGCCGCAGGCATCCCGGGGAGCTTGTGGCTCACCTCGCCGTTCATGCCGGCCACCGACCCCACAGGCCGACTGTCGGAACGCGACTGGCCCCCATCACGCGGTGAGGCGGAGGCGGTGGGCCCCGGCCTCGGCCCGGTTGCCCACGCCCGCCTCACCCGCCACCACCATGGCGGCGGGCACGCCGGCCCCGGCGCGCTCGAGCGCTGACCCGGGCCGGGCGAACGCAGCGGCGCGACCGGCCAGGAAAGGGCTGGAGATCGGCTGGGCCACGTCGTCCATCCTGCCAGAGGCCAGCGCCGGGGTTGGGCGACCGCCGATCCCGGAGCCGCCCAGAGCGGTCGGCGGTCGTCGCCGTTGCAATGGCGCGTTCCGCGCGAGAGCGTATGACCATGACCGGCGGACTGGAGCGGGGGCGGGAGGCCTTCGATGCGCAGGCGTGGGCGGAGGCGTATGCCCAGCTCTCCGCCGCGGACCACGCGTCGCCGCTTGGGCCCGAGGATCTCGAGCGGCTGGCGGCCGCCGCGTACCTGACGGGCAAGGACGACGAGAGCGACGACCTCTGGGCGCGCGCGCATCGCGAGCGGCTGCGCCTGGGCGACACCGCCCGCGCCGTCCGCTGCGGCTTCTGGCTGGCCTTCCTCCTGCTGCTCCGGGGCGAGGAGGCCCAGAGCGGCGGCTGGCTGGCCCGCTCCCGGCGCCTGCTCGACGACCAGCGGCTGGACTGCGTCGAGCAAGGGTACCTGCTGATCCCGGTCGCGCTCCGGGCCATGGCGACCGGCGACGCCGCCAGCGCGTACGCCACCTGCGGCATGGCCGCCGAGATCGGCGACCGCTTCCGTGACCCGGACCTGCTGGCGCTGGCCCGGCTCGGCATGGGCCAGGCCCTGCTCCAGCTGCGCGAGCGCGCGGCGGGCGGGCGGCTGCTCGACGAGGCCATGGTGGCGGTCACGGCCGGTGAGGTGTCGGCGATCGCCGCCGGGATCGTCTACTGCGCGGTGATCCTGACCTGCCAGAAGATCTTCGACCTCCGGAGGGCGGCGGAGTGGACGGCGGCGCTGAGCGACTGGTGCGCCTCGCAGCCGGACCTGGTGCCGTTCCGCGGGCAGTGCCTGGTGCACCGCTCCGAGATCATGCAGCTGCACGGGTCGTGGCCGGGCGCGGTGGAAGAGGCGGAGCGGGCGTGTGAGCTCCTCTACGAACACCCGGGGCCGACCATTGGCATGGCGTTCTACCAGCGGGCGGAGCTGCATCGGCTGCACGGCGAGTTCGAGCAGGCGGAGCAGGCGTACCGGGAAGCCAGCCGGCGGGGATACGAGCCGCAGCCGGGCCTGTCGCAGCTGCGGCTCGCGCAGGGCCGGCTCGATGCCGCCGAGGCGGCGATCCGCCGCGTCCTCAACGAGGCCAAGGACGTGCAGGGCCCAGGAGGCGGGACGTTGCGTTCCAAGCTGCTCGGCCCGTGCGTCGAGATCATGCTTGCCGCGGGCGATCTCGGGGCCGCACGTGCCGCCGCCGAGGAGCTGTCCAGGGCGGCCGTCGAGCGTGACGCGCCGTTGCTGCACGCCACCTCCGCCCAGGCCATGGGCGCCGTGCTGCTCGCCGAGGGAGACGCCGGCGCCGGCCTCGACGTCCTGCGTCAGGCGTGCGCCACCTGGCAGGACCTCCAGGCGCCGTACGAGACCGCGCGCGCCCGCGTCCTCATCGGACTGGCGTGCCAGCGGCTCGGGGACCACGACACCGGGAGGATGCACCTCGACGGGGCGCGCGCGGTCTTCCAGCAGCTCGGGGCCGCGCCAGACCTCGCCCGGGTGGAGAACCTCTCCCGCAAGGCACCTGCCAGGGCCCATGGGCTGACCGGGCGCGAGCTGGAGGTCCTCGCGCTGGTTGCGGCCGGCAAGACGAACCAGCAGATCGCGGCCGCGCTGGTCATCAGCGATCACACCGTCCGTCGGCACCTGCAGAACATCTTCAGCAAGGTCGGGGTGTCCTCCCGCGCCGCCGCAACGGCGTTCGTGCTGCAACACGACCTGCTCTGATCCCGCCTGGTACGAACGGACCACAGCGGCCGCGCCCGGCATGTTGGTACGTGCGGGCGATGAGCGCGATGGCCGGCCTCCGTAGCGTCACGACCGTCGTGGTTGGAGCAGCCGGGAGGTCGGTGATGAGCCCGCAGTACGACGCGATCATCGTGGGAGCGCGGTGCGCCGGCTCGCCAACGGCAATGCTGCTGGCGCGCAAGGGATACCGCGTCCTGCTGGTGGACAGGGCGACGTTCCCGAGCGACACCGTGTCCACGCACATCATCCATCCGCCGGGTGTCTCGGCCCTGAAGCGGTGGGGCCTGCTCGACCGGTTGGCATCGACCGGCTGCCCGCCGATCACGAACTACTCGTTCGATTTCGGACCGATCAGGATCGCCGGGTCGCTCCGGCCCGACGACGGCGTGGCACGTGCCTACTGCCCGCGACGCACCGTGCTCGACTACCTGCTGGTCGAGGCCGCCGTCGCCGCCGGGGCCGAGCTTCGCGAACGTTTCACCGCCGACGAGGTCCTGATCGAGGACGGCCGCGTGCGCGGTCTCCGCGGCCATACCGCGGGAGGCGCGGCCGTCACGGAGCGGGCTCGGGTCGTGGTCGGCGCCGACGGGCGGCATTCGCTGGTCGCGAAGGCCGTCCAGGCGCCGCGGTACCACGAACAGCCGACCATCGCCGCGGGCTACTACGCCTACTGGAGCAGGCTGCCGGCCGAGGGCTTCGAGGGGTACATCCGCCCGCCTCGGGCCATCGGGGTCGCCCCCACCAACGACGGCCTGACGATGGTCGTCGTCAACTGGCCGCGAACGGAATTCGAAGCCAACCGTCGGGACGTCGAGGGCACCTGCGCGCGGGCGTTCGGGCTCGTCCCCGAGCTCGCCGAGCGGCTGCGTGCCGCCACCCGCGAGACCCGCTTCGTGGGCACGGGCGACCTGCCGAACTTCTTCCGCAAGCCGTACGGGCCGGGCTGGGCGCTCGTCGGCGACGCCGGCTACCACAAGGACCCGATCACCGCCCAGGGAATCGGCGACGCCTTCCGCGACGCCGAGGTCCTGGCCGCGGGCCTCGACGACGCGCTCTCCGGACGACGCGGCTACGACGACGCGCTGGCCTCCTACCAGCGGACCCGCGACCAGCGGGCGCTGCCCATGTTCGAGTTCACCTGCGAGCTCGCGCGGCTTCAGCCACCACCGCCCGGGCTGCGGCAGCTCCTGGGGGCGGTCCAGACCAGCCAGGAGGCGATGGACGGGTTCGTCAGCGTGATCGCGGGGACGGTCCCCGTCCCAGAGTTCTTCGGGCCCGAGAACACCGGCCGCATCATGGCGGGGCGCTGCTAGCCGCCGCCCTCTGGGAGGGGAATGATGCCGGCGCCCCGCGCATTCCCGTGCTCGGAGCAGGAACAAGCCGGGCGGGTCGCGGGTCGCACCTGGCGAAGGTTGCGCTCGCAACCGCTCGCAACTATGACTGCGACAATCAGGTGACGGCGTCGCCAGCCAAGCTGGTGGCGTCTCTGACGAAGGGCTGGAGGTCGGCGATGCCCGCGGTGACCAGTGACACGATCGCCCTTCCGCGCGTGGCGCGGCCAGGGCTGGAGGCGGCCGAGCGGCGGGTGCTCTCGGTCACCACCGCACCCTCGGGCCTGGAAGGCGAGGGCTTCCCCGTGCGCCGCGCCTTCGCCGGGGTCGATCTGGCCACCCTGGACCCGTTCGTGCACCTGGACCAGATGGGCGAGGTCGACTACGCCCCAGGCGAGCCCAAGGGCACCCCCTGGCACCCCCACCGCGGCTTCGAGACCGTCACCCACATGATCGACGGCATCTTCCGGCACCAGGACTCCAACGGCGGCGGTGGGCTGATCACCGACGGCGACACCCAGTGGATGACGGCGGGAGCAGGATTGTCATTCTGTCAGCCACAGTAGCGCTCTGACCTGCATTTCGACGCTCAGACTAGGTTGGGAGCGATCGCCGCGACCGCGCCATCAAGTCCTCGCTATCGGAGATGGCCCAGCGAGCGTGAGCCAGGCTCCTACCAGCAACGACTCTGACGTGCCGTATCATCAGCCTGACGGCGCCTCCGATCCTCCTGCCGCCGCGGCGTGGCGCGGAGGCGCTGGTCGAGAGGGTCGAGCAGGGTCGCGCGAAGGTCGAGCCCGAAGACGGCATGCGGCTGCGCTGACGCACCGACATCGACGGCCGCGGTGGGCCGAACCTTGCGATCGAAACCGTTGAGCTGGTGCTGCGCCACTGGCCGGCCGGGCATTTCAGCCTCGAGCTCGTGGTGGAGCGGTCAACCCACCTCCAGCCCAAATAACCTGGCAGGCATCGGCGCAAGCAGGATTGACTAACCTCCTCGGTACGCTCGCTCGAGTGCCGCAATGTCGATCTTGTTCATCTGCAACATGGCTTGCATGGCGCGCTGAGACTTGTCGGGGTCGGGGTCGCTGATCATGTCGTTCATAGCCGTTTGGGATGATCTGCCAGGACACGCCGTACCGGTCCTTGAGCCAGCCGCAGTCGCCTTCTTCACCGCCTTCGCTGAGCCGCTGCCAATAGTAGTCGACCTCATCCTGCGACGCACAATTGACGATCAGCGACAAGGCCTCGTTGAACTTGAAATCTGCCGGACCGCCGTTGAGGGCTGTGAACTGCTGGCCTTCCAGCTCAAAGTCAACCATCATGACTGTCCCCGCCGGCAGGGGACCGGCCGAGCCGTAGCGCGCGATAGTGTTGATTCTGGAGTTCTTGAAGACAGCGGTATAGAACTGCGCGGCCTCCTCAGCTTGGTCGTCGAACCAGAGGTTCGGTGTAATCTTTTGCATTGCGCCCTCCTTGTCTTCAGCAGCTCGATGATGAGCTGGACCTGCTGGCGAGCTGCCCTGATTCCTTGGCCGCTTGCGGCCGGCGCTCCCGGCAGCCTCCTCTCGGTCCGCCCATTTGGAGTTCCAGGTCGACAGCGAGCGGTGGGATCGGCTTCCCGAGCGTGTCAGCCGCTCACGTTTCGAGGGTCATCGGCTTGCTCCTTGTGGAGACCGAAAGTAGTCGACGAGGGGCGGCAGATCAGCCGGTTGGGGTCCGGACAGGTA
>JBIOYL010000223.1:0-7919 GCA_044870185.1 Actinomycetes bacterium
ACATGCCTTGATCGACAGCTTTCTCCCTGTTTATCCTGCGCTGAACCGGGCAAAACGGCCCGCTCCTTATTGTGTCTCGGATAGATAACAAATCACATCAATGTGGTTCAGCAGCTGGATAAGACCAAGATCCCTTGCAGGGACGCCCGTGCTGTGACGCGTCGTACGAGGTCAGGGCATCGACGGCCAGGCTGCTCGCCTGACGATCGCCGCAGAAGGGTTGCACTCAACAACCTGCGCGGAAATCCGCGCTAGGAGGCCACTGAATAAGGGCCAATCTGGTGCCTCGCCGAGTGTAAAACCGCAGGTCAGCGAGTCGTGGACTGGGCCGCGAACGGATTATTCAGTGGCCTCCTAGTGTCCCGAGTTCCTGATTCGTTTCATATTCGTGGCGATGAACCTCCTGGTCAGGGAACAAGAGCCCGAGCACAAGAACATCAACGAATCAACGATTCGGGACACTAGCGGGCCACCGCCGGCGTGGTGCCGACCTCGGCCGCCAGCTTGGCGGGGTCAATCCGCCCGCCCCCGGCCAACTCCCGCCGCAGGTAGGCGTTGGCGATCCGGTCCCGCACCAGCCGCGCCCGCAGCTCCCCCAGGCCAGGATCACGGTCCCGCTGGCCGCGCAGCACCCGCAGCAGGTCGCGGGTGAAGCTTCGCAGACCGGGGAGATCCTCCCCCGCCACCCTGGCTCGGGAGGTCGACGACGGCCGTCAGGCGGGAGGGCCATCCTCCGGCCGACTATGCCTCAGGTCAACAACCGCCTGATGCGACGAGCAGGGAGAGCTTGGGCACATCGAGGAGGGTTCGAACCCCTCACCCAGGCTGCCGCGGGCCTGCAGCCCTTGCCAACGAGGCAAGTGGTCACCAAGGACGGGCCGCAACCTTCGGCCGAGCTGGTGGGCATCGCCGCTAGGCCTGAGCGATGTTCGTCCTCGCCGGCCGTGCCCCCGACGTTCCCTACGGAACGGTCTGCAGCGGTCAGCCCCGGTCAACAACGGTAGGCGATCACGCCCGCCGAGCTCTAGGATCGGCCCACACGGAGCGGTGCAAGGGAGCTCTCCAAGCTCGCGGTATCTGAACCGAGGCTGTAATCCGCCTTGCCGGGCCGGCCAAGCGAACCCTGGTCGCGGGGTTGGTGGCGGAGGAGTCTGCCACGGGATGCTCCTTTTGGAAGGCGCACCGCCCGCACCGGCCTGGCCAGCGCGCATCACCCGAAGGGATGAAGAGGGCTACGGCTGTGCACGCGGTCAGGCCTGCCGACACCAGCCGAGCATCGGGGGCGGATCGCCATGGCAGGACCAGCGCCTGGCATGGTGCTCTCCTCCCGCCCGGTTTCCTGGATCCCCCGATGATGGGGCCAACGGATGGCCGGTCGTTACCCGCCGGACCTCACGGCGAGTGCTGCTCGAGTGGTCCTGGTCACGGCTCGGCGAACTCCAAGACCACCTTGATGTCGTCGGAGGTCCGCTCCAAGGCTTGCCCGACGTCGTCCAGGCGAACGCGGCGGGTCACGAGTCGTGCAAGCCAGGACCGGTCCGCTCTCGCCAGTGCCCGCGCCGCCCGATAGTAGTGGCGGCGGTTGGCGTTGACGGAGCCGAAAACGACCAGGTTCTTGAGCACGGCCTCGGTGGCGAGCGTCGTAGCTTCTGAGGCATCAGCACCCGCGGGGTCTGCTGAGCCGACCCCGGTGAGGCAGACGATGCCGCCAGCTGCGGCTGCGTGCATTGCGTCGCGGATGAGTTCGCCGACGCCCGTGCACTCGACGACGATGTCCGGACGCAGCCCCAGGTCTGCTATAGACCCAGTGTGGTAGGTGGCACCCAGACCCTCGACAAGGGCTGGCTTGAGGCCGGTTGTGACACGGTCGAGCACGTGGACCTCGACGCCGCGTTGCGCAGCGAGCAGGGCGGCGAGGAGCCCGATGGGGCCTGCGCCGACCACCAGGACCGTGTGAGGTTCCCAGAAGGTCCGCTGGCCGATCGTGATGATCTGCTCCCAGGCCTTGGCCACGACGGTGGTGGGCTCCAGCAGGACTCCCAGCAGGCCAAGGTCCTTGTCGACTCTGACCGCGTACTCCGGCTCGATGCGCCAGCGCTGGGACATGAACCCGTCAACCTGCTTGATCCCACGCTCGGTATAGCCACCGTTGGAGCACATGTCCCACTCGCCCACCGCACAATTCGGGCACGGCACCGGGTCGGGTCGACGCACGATGCCGACGACGTGCTCGCCGACCGCCAGGCCACTCGGGCCCGGATCGACGACCCTCCCGAGGGACTCGTGGCCAAGGATCAGGCGCTCCTTTCCCGGAGGCGCCCACCCGTAGCCGCCGCTCGCGATCTCAACATCGGTGCCGCAGACCCCCACGGCAAGGGCCTCGACGAGGACGGATCCCAGTTCGGCTCCCGGCTCGGCGACCTCGTCGAGCTTCAGCGACCCGACGCGACCGGGCGCGACTGTCACGGCCTGCATGGGCGCCTCGGTTCAGGACGCGGCGGCCTGGAAGGGTTCTGCGGTCGTTGGCAAGAGGTCACTGCGGTTGGTCCTCCTCAGACCGGGCGAGCTGGGATAGTCGACCACTCGAGGGGCGCATGAGCAATATCCCAACAGGAGGACTTGGGGGCAAGAAGCCGCTCCGTCGCTCGACCGGGGGCCACCTCGTAACCGTCGAATCGGTGCCTGAATGCAGCACGCCACCGGCTTCAGTACTCTTCCAATTCGGCATCCTCGCAGCTGGTGTCCACTGCGTGCCGACCCGGCAAGCACGAACGGTCGCCAGCGGGCAACCGTGGCTGGCGACCCTGGCCGCGCACTGCACTGCCGCCTTTCATCCCTTCAGGTGATGGTCGAGTATCCCGCGCTGCCTATAATCGACGGACATGACCTGGGGAAGCGGAAGACGATTCCACAGAGACGACCGGTTAGGCCGAATGACGAGTGTCTCGCTGTTCAGCGTCGACCATGGCAAGGAGTAGCCGAGCCATCTCTAGGGGGTACAGCCATGGACCGTTACCCGCCCATCGCCGAGCACGGCCTGATCGGTGACCTGCAAACCGCGGCGCTGGTCACGACCGACGGCACCATCGACTGGTGGTGCTGCCCGCGTTTCGACTCGCCCAGCGTGTTCGCCTGCCTGCTCGACCACGACAAGGGTGGGCGCTTCCGCATCGGCCCCGAGCGTGACGACTACGTCGCCAGGCAGCTGTACTTCCCCGACACCGCCATCCTCGTCACGCGGTTCATGACGCCCGACGGGGTCGGTGAGGTGATCGACTTCATGCCGGCCCACGACCCCGGTCGTGCGACCGACCGCCACCGGCTGGTGCGGGTGGTGCGGTGCGTGCGTGGCGAGATGCGCTTCGTGTTCGAGTGCGCGCCGCGGTTCGACTACGGCCGCCAGTCCCACGAGCTGGAACTCACCGACGAGGGTGCGGTGTTCCGCACCCCGACGCAGCAGTTGACCCTGCACGGCGCGGGGTACGGGGCGATGCAGCGCCACGACAACGACGTGCGCGGCGCTTTGACGGTGCGTGCCGGCCAGACCGGGGGGGTGGTGCTGGAGTCGGCCGCCGACGGCCCACCCCGGCGCATGGCCCCCGACGAGCTGCTCGGCCTGTTCACCGAGACCGCCCGGTTCTGGCGCGGCTGGCTGGCCCGGTCGACCTACCGGGGCCGCTGGCGCGAGCAGGTATCCCGCTCGGCGATCACGCTGAAGCTGATGACCTACGCCCCCAGCGGCGCGCTGGTCGCGGCGCCGACTACCGGCCTGCCCGAGCAGGTCGGTGGGGAGCGCAACTGGGACTACCGCTTCACCTGGGTCCGGGATGGCTCCTTCTCGGTCCACGCGCTGCTGGGGCTGGGCTTCACCGACGAGGCCGAGGCCTTCGTCCGCTGGCTGGGTGACCGCGCCGACGAGCAGGCCGGCGAGGCCTCCGGGCCGCTGAAGATCATGTACCGGGTCGACGGCACCGCCGACCTGGACGAGGAGACCCTCGACCACTTCGAGGGCTACGCGGGCTCCAAGCCGGTCCGCATCGGCAACGGCGCCGCCGACCAGCTCCAGCTCGACATCTACGGCGAGCTGCTGGACTCGGTCTGGCTGGCCGACCGGCACGGCATCCGGGTCGGCCACCCCGGCTGGGTCAAGCTGAGCGAGCTCGCCGACTGGCTGTGTGAGCACTGGGACCAGCCCGACGAAGGCATCTGGGAGACCCGCGGCGGCCGCCAGAACTTCACCTACGGCCGGCTGCAGTGCTGGGTCGCCCTGGACCGCATGGTCCGCCTGGCCCAAGAGCACGGCCGCCCCGCCGACCTCGGCCGCTGGATCGGCGAACGCGACCGGCTCTACCGCCAGATCATGGAGCACGGCTGGAACCCCAAGCGCCGCGCGTTCACCCAGCACGACCAGACCGACGTGCTGGACGCCTCCCTGCTGATGCTGCCCCTGGTCGGCTTCGTGGCCCCCCGCGACCCGCTGTGGCTGTCGACCCTGGACGCGATGGACGCCGAGCTGGTCTCCGACAGCCTGGTCTACCGCTATAACCCCAGCGCCTCCCCGGACGGGCTCCGCGGCCACGAGGGGACGTTCTCGATCTGCACCTTCTGGTACGTCGACGCGCTGGCCCGCTCCGGCCGGCTGGAGCAGGCGCGGTTGGCGTTCGAGAAGATGTTCACCTACGCCAACCACCTGGGCCTGTACGCCGAGGAGATCGGCCAGACCGGCGAGCAGCTGGGCAACTTCCCCCAGGCCTTCACCCACCTGTCGCTGATCAACGCCGCCATCAACCTCGATTACCAGCTCGACCACGGCCCCGGCCGGGACCCGGTCCAGCACATTGGCGTCGGAGCGGCCCCATGATCCCTGCCGACGCCCTTGCGAGTGAACACCCCCGCGACTCGGCCGACCGAGCGTGGTCCGGCCCGGTGGGTAGTGCTCGGCGAGCGGGGCCTGCTCACCCGCCAGGTAGCTCAAGGACATTGAGGCCGTCGTTGACCTGGAGGCATGAGCGTGGCTGACGTGGTGTCGTGCTCGACGACGGCGGGACTGCTGAGCGAGGGGCCCCGCTGGCACCAGGAGGCCGGCGAGCTACTCTGGGTCGACATCCTCGACGCCAAGTTCCACCGGGGCTCCATCGCCACCGACGGGAGCCTCGAGCTGGTGACCAGTGTGGCCATCGACCGGCACGTCGGCGCGGTCGCGCCGGTGGTTGGCGGCGGGTACGTGCTCGCCGCCGGCACCGGGTTCCTGTTCGTCGACGCGGCGGGCTCGGTCCGTGAGCTGGCCCAACCAGAAGCGGGTCGCACCGACGTCCGCATGAACGATGGGGCCTGCGACCCGCAAGGCCGCTTCTGGGCGGGCACCATGGCCTATGACGAGTCGCCCGGTGCGGGTGTGCTGTACCGGCTGGAGCTGGACGGCAGCTGCACGAGGGTCTTGACCGGCCTGACCATCTCCAACGGCATCGGCTGGAGCCCCGACGGCGCCACCATGTACCTGGCCGACAGCGGGACCGGCCGCGTCGAGGCGTTCGGCTTCGACGGTGGCACCGGAGCCATCAGCGGGCGCCGTACCCTGGTGCACATCGAGCAGCCGGGGGTGGTCCCCGATGGGCTCACCGTCGACGAGGAAGGGGGGATCTGGGTGGCGTTGTGGGGTGGTGGTGCGATCCAGCGGTACGCAGCCGACGGGTCGCTGCTGGCCAGGGTGCGCCTGCCCGTTGACCGGCCGACCTCGTGCGCGTTCGGGGGACCTGACCGTGCCACGCTGTTCGTCACCACCGCCCGGGCCGGGCTCGACGAGGTCGCCCTCGCCCGCCAGCCCGAAGCCGGCCGCGTGTTCCGGATCGACGGCCTCGGCGTTCGGGGCATGCCGTGCGCACCGTACCGGGGGCGAATCGACGCCGCCGCTATTGGCGGCTGAGACCAGCGATGCCGCAGCGACGCCACTTCACATGGCAGCCGACGGACAGCACCAGCCCCCGGGGTCCGCGCCGGGCACCGGCGCCTGGTCTTTCCGCCGAGCGAGAGCACCAGCGGTGACCGCGCCCGCCGCGCCGTGCTGCGCCCAACCAGCACCATCGACCGCGGCAAGCGAGCACTCAAGGAGCAAGCATGAGGCTACTGGTACTTGGTGGCGGGCCCGCCGGCCTGAACGCGGCCCTGCAAGGGCGAGAGCTGAATGCCCAGGTCACCCTGATCGAGGCCGACCGGCTCGGGGGGACTAGCATCAACCAGGGTCCGGCGCCGGTCCGCACCCTCGCCCGCGCCGCCCGGCTGGTCCGTGACACCCAAGCGTGGCCCGCCTTCGGGCTGCGGGGACCTGGCCCGCAGGTGGACCTCGCCGTCACCCTCGCCAACGCCGAGCGCGTAGCCGACTACGCCCACAGCGAGAAACGCCTCGGTGAGTACGTGCGCGCCACCGGCATCGAGCTGGTCGAAGAAGCCGGTCCGGCCCGGTTCGTCGACCCCCACACGGTCGCCGTCGGCGACGGTCGCAGCTGGCAGGCGGACCGGATCATCATCGCCGTGGGCGGCCACCCGGGACGGCTGCCCATCGCTGGGGCCGAGCTGGCCTTGACCTACACCGACCTGCGCGCCCTCACGGCGCTGCCCGGCCGCGTGGCGGTCATCGGCGGGGCCGACACCGGCTGCCAGCTGGCCTCCATCCTGGCCGCCTTCGGCTGCCACATTCTGCTGTTGGAGTACGCGCCGCGGCTCACCCCGCGCGCCGACCAGGACCTCTCCGCCGGGCTGGGCGCCGCGTTCACCCGGCGAGGGATCGAGGTCGTCACCGGGGCCAGCGCCGAGCGGCTCGCGCCGGTCGACGACGGCATCGAGGTCCACTACCGGCTGGCGGACGGGCCGGCCCGCCGGCTGGTGGATGCGGTGTTCTTCGCCGTGGGCTGGCCAGCCAACCTCGACGGGCTGGAGCTGGCCGCGGCCGGCGTCGCCGTCGAGCGGGGTCGCATCCCGGTCAACGACTGGCTGCAGACCAACGTCGCCCACATCTTCGCCGCCGGCGACGTCAACGGCCGCAGCATGCTGGTGCCCAGCGCCCGCCACGAAGGCCGGCTCGCCGCCGAGAACGCCGTGCTGGGCACCCGCCGCCGGGTCGCCCACGACATTGTGCCCACCGGCAGCTTCACCGACCCCGAATACGCCAGTGTCGGGTTGACCGAGGTCCAAGCCCGCGAACGCTATGACTGCGCGGTCGCGGTCGTCGGCTACGACCACCTGCTCCGCGCCGTGATCGACGGCCACGCCGAGGGCTTCTGCAAGCTGATCGTGGAACAGCGCCACCGCTACCTGCTGGGCGCGCACGTCCTGGGCGAGTACTCGGCCGAGGTCATCCAGGTCGCCGCCGTGGCCATGGCCGCCAACCTGCGCGTCGAACAGCTCGCCGAGCTCCAGCTGGCCTTCCCGACCTTCACCGAGGCGCTGGGCATGGCCGCGCAGACGCTGGTCCGCGAGCTGGGCGTGGCCCGCATGCCTCCGTCGCCGAGCGACCTTCAGCCAGCTCCCCTGCAAGCCGGAAATGACAAGGAGAGGCTCGCTAGCCTGTAGCCTTGGCTTCAGAGGACCACCCAGCCCACGATGCCCTCTCAACGAGCTTCGCTGCGCCGTTCACCAGCGGTCATCCGGTGGCCGGCATGCTGGCCGAGGCCCGTGTCTAGGTGCCGGCGCCTGGACCATGGCGGGAATCGTCGTCGACCTGGGCGACCAGCGACCCGCCGGCTGCCCACCCAGCCGGACCGGCTGGGTGGCGGGATCGACCCCGCTGACCCCCAGACCGAGCGAGAGCCATACCATCATCGACCATCGACAGTACCACCCAACCGGACGGGGTCGTACTCCAGGCGTGCGGAACTCGCCGCGTGGTCACGAGCAGCAGGTACCGAACACATGACAGTGTGTGC
>JBIOYL010000224.1:0-19501 GCA_044870185.1 Actinomycetes bacterium
GCGGGTCATGGGGGAGGGCTGGGAGACCGCCCGTCGGCGTGGCGAGGGCAACGACTGGGTCGAGTTCGCGCTCGCCGGGCCCGGCGTCGTCCGGCTGGCCGAGCTCGACACCAGCTACTTCGTCGGCAACGCCCCTGGCTGGGCCAGCCTCAGCGGCTGCGACGGGCGCGTCGCAAGCCCGGAGGACCCAACCGCCTGGGTCGAGCTCCTTCCCCGGGAGCGTCTGCAGCCCGACACCCGACACCGGTTCCGGCTGTCCTCCGAGCGGGAGATCACCCACGTCCGGCTCGACGTCTACCCCGACGGCGGGATGGCGCGGGTGCGGCTGTGGGGCGACCTGTCCCCCAGCGGGCGCGAGGACCTGGCGGTGCGGTGGTTCAACCTGCTACCGGCCAGCCACGCCCATGCCGTCCTGGCCAAAGAGGCCGGCCTCAGCCCGGCAGACGCGCACGCAGCGGCCGCCGCCCGACCGGCGAAGACGCTGGCCGACCTGCCCCCCGCCCTCCGGGACAGCCTGGCCAGGTGACGCCTTCCGTTTCGCCGCGCGGCACGGTGATCGCGCTCATTCCCGCAGCAGCCTCGCGATCCGCAGCCGGGTGATGCGCCGGTGCTCCTCGGCGGCCACGCGCAGCTCGGTGGCCGGGTCGTTGCCCAACCGCTCGCGCAGGTTGGCCAGGATCTCCTCGGCGCTGCGGCCCTGGGCCGAGACGAGGAACACGTGACCGAAGCGCTGCTCGTAGGCACGGTTGCCCCGAGCGATCGCGGCCCGCACCTCGTCGCCGGCCTCACCGGCCGCCGCCTGCTCCCGCACCGACCACCCTGCCGAGGCGCCGCCACGCTCGCCGATGCGCGGGTGCGCGTCCAGCGCCTCCAGCCAGTCGTCCGGCTCCAGGCGCATCCAGACCTCGTCCGCAACGGCCTGCAGGCGCTCCACGGTCGGATAGGGCCGCCGCAGCGCCACCTGCTCGGCCCACCTGCGGGAATGGCAGACCAGCAGCAGCGCGCCGACCGCTTCTTGCTCGGCGAGCTCGTTGAACCAGCGGAGCTGCCGTTCCTCGGTGGGCGTGGCGTCGGTCACGCCGCCCCCTCGGGCCACAGCCGCCGTGCCCGCCGCGCCAGCTCGCGCCGCAGGTCGCGGATGTCCGCACCGACCAGATGGCCGTCGCGGACGACGTAGGCACCCTCGACGAGCACATGCCGCGCCGTCCGCTCGGGCCCGAGCACCAGGCCGGCGAGGGGATCGAGGACGTCGGCGAGGTCGTCCCCGGGCCACACCACGACGTCGGCCCGGTAACCCGGCTCCAGCCGGCCGATGTCGTCGCGGCCAAGACAGCGGGCGCCGCCCTCACTCGCCAGGCGGAGGGCGTCCACCGGCATGAACGAGGCGGGATGCATCGTCCGCTGGCGGGCCAGGAACAGCGCCATGCGCAGCTCGGGCAGCAAGCCGCCGATCTCGTTGGACGCCACCCCGTCCACGCCGAGCCCGACCGGAGCACCGGCGGCCACCAGGTCGTTGACGCGGCAGATCCCCGACCCGAGCCGGCAGTTGCTGGACGGGCAGTGGGCGATGCCGGTGCCGGTCTGCCCGAGACGCTTGACCTCCTCGTCATTGAAGTGGATGCCGTGCGCGACCCAGACGTCACCCGCGATCCAGCCGATCTCGTCGAGGCGGTCGAGCGGACGCTTGCCGAAACGGGCGAGGCAGTCGTGCTCCTCGTCGAGCGTCTCGGCCAGGTGGGTGTGCAGGTGCAGCCCGTGCCGGCGGGCCAGCGCCGCCGACTCGGTCATCAGCTCGGTGGTGACGCTGAACGGGCTGCAGGGTGCGACCGTGACGGCGATGCGCTCGCCGTCGTGCAGCCGCGCGTGCACCGCCTGGGTCGAGGCGAGGATCTCGTCCAAGTCTTCGACCACCGAGTCCGGCGGCAGCCCGCCCCTGCTTTGGCCGAGGTCCATCGACCCGCGGGCGATGTGCGCCCGGATGCCGATCGTGCGCGCCGCGGCCGCGATCGCATCGAACACCGAGTCGTCGCCGCCGGGCACCACGTAATGGTGGTCGGCGGCGGTGGTGCAGCCGGTGAGCGCCAGCTCGCCCATGGCGACCGCCGCCGCCGCCTCGACGTCCTCGGGTCCCAGGCGCGCCCACACCGGGTAGAGCGTGGTCAGCCAGTCGAACAGGTTGCAGCCGACCGCCCACCCGCGCGTCATCCACTGGTAGAAGTGATGGTGGGTGTTCACCAGGCCGGGGGTGACGATGTCGCCGTCGCAGCGGACCACCTCGTCGCCGGGGGAGGCGGGGACCGCGCCGACGGCGACGATGCGGCCGCCCTCGATGGCGACGTCGCCTGGCCAACGCGCGCCGCGCAGCACCAGCCGGCTCACCGCACGACTTCTTCGGTGACGGGCTCCTCGACCAGGTCCATCAGGCGCAGGTTGGCGATCTTGGCGATCTCCACCAGCGCGGTGGCCTGCTCGGCCACGGGCGAGTTGTGCAGCCGCGCGTTGCCGGCCCGCAGGATCGTCTCCTTGGTGTTCTCACGCACCGCGATGACCAGCGGGAAACCGAACTTGTCGTGATAGGCCCGGTTCAGGTCGTCGAAGGAGTGGTACTCGTCGGTCGACAGCCGATCCAGCCCCGCGAACGCCTGGTCGGCGATGGACAGGGCGCCGAGCCGCTGCTCACGCGTGGCCGCGCCGGCGAGGTCCGGGTAGCGCCGGATCAGCTCGAGCTGCTGGTCCGCGGGCGCCTCGAACAACGCGTCCTGGAAGGCGCTGCGCAGGTCGTAGACGTCGTTGAAGGGGCGGGCGTCGTAGGCCTTCTCCGCCAGCCACCGCGTCCCCTGGAACAGCGGGGCGAACGCCTCGACGAACTCCGCCCGGCTGAGCTCGTTGACCTGGTCGATGGTGAGCTTCTCCTCCTCGTGCGGGGTGGGCACCACCCGGCTCACCAGGTTGTGCTTGCCGCCCCACACGTTGAAGACGAGGTTGAGGATGATCGCCGACAGGCTGCCCATGGTGATGCCGCTGGCGACGATGGTGCGCACGCCCTCGCTGAAATGGTCGTAGAAGTTCGGGAAGCCGACCGGGATCAGCGCCAGCCCGAGGCTCACGGCCAGGATGACGACGTTGCGCTCGTCGTGGAAGTCGACCCGGCGCAGGGTCTGCACGCCGATGACGGCGACGGTGCCGAACAGGGCGAAGCCCGCCCCGCCGAGCACGGGTGCCGGGATGGCGGCGACCAGCGCGCCGATCTTGGGGATCACCCCGATGATCATCATGATGATGCCGGCCGTGGCGACCACGTAGCGGCTCTTCACCTTGGTCAGCCGCACCAGGCCGACGTTCTCGGCGAAGGCGGTGTACGGGAAGGAGTTGAGCACCCCGCCCAGGGTGGTGGCCAGGCCGTCGGCGCGCAGCGCCCGGGCCACGTCGTCCTTGTCGATGGGCTTCTCCACGATCTCGCCGGTGGCGAACACGTCACCGGTGGTCTCCACCGCGGTGATCAGCATCACCACGATCATGGAGATGATCGCCGCCAGCTTGAACGTCGGTGCCCCGTAGTGGAACGGCGTGGTGACGCCGAGCCAGTGGGTCTGGCCGACCTCGCTGAAGGTCGTGAAGTCGAACAGCCAGCCGATGAGGGTGCCGACGACCAGGCCGATCAGCACGGCGATGGTCGCCACGAAGCCGCGGAACAGCCGGTAGATGGCCAGGATCAGCAGCAGGGTCACGCCCGCCAGGGCGATGTTCTTGATCGCGCCGAAGTCCTTCGAGCCCACGCCGCCGGCCGCCTCCCCCGCGGCGACCGGCAGCAGCACCAGACCGATGCTCAGGATGACCGTCCCGGTGACGATCGGCGGGAAGAAGCGGATCAGCCGGCTGAAGAACGGCGCAATGACGAACGCGAAGATGCCGCCGATGATGATCGCGCCGTAGATCGCGCGCAGGCCCGGCACGCCGCCGCCCTGGGCGAGGCTGATGCTGATCATCGGTGCGACCGCGGTGAAGGTGACCCCTTGCAGCAGGGGCAGCCGCACGCCGATATTCCAGAACCCGACCGACTGGATGATCGACGCGATGCCGCAGGTGAACAGGTCGGCGTTGATCAGGTAGGCCAGCTGCGCCTCGCTCAGGTGGGTCGCGGCGGCCAGCAGGATCGGCACGATGACGGCGCCGGCATAGAAGGCCAGGACGTGCTGGGTGCCGTACAGCGCCAGCCGTTCCGGCCGGAGGACCTGGTCGACCGGGTGGACGCCGGGTTTCCTTGGCGCCGGTGCCAATGTCTGGGCCATGCTGCCTCGCCCTCCTGGTCTTCTTCTGCGCGGTCAAGATGTTGGCGGGGGCGTTCCGGGGACGAGGGACAGTGCGATGTCATCCGGACGTACCGGGATGCGGTCCAGGTCGAGTCCGGTGGCCTGACGGATGGCTGCGACCACCGCGCCGGTCGACGAGATGGTGGGCGGCTCGCCGACGCCTTTCGCGCCGTATGGGGCGCCGCGCTCGGGCTGCTCGATCCAGGTCTGCACGACGGTTGGCATGTCCAGCGCGGTCGGCAACAGGTAGTCGGTGAACGACGGGTTCCGGATCCGGCCCTTGTCGACGATGATCTCTTCCATCACCGCGAGCCCGACGCCCTGCGCGATGCCGCCCTCGATCTGGCCGGTGACCGCAAGCGGGTTCAGGGCCTTGCCGATGTCCTGCGCGGTCGCGATCTGGACGACGCGGACGAGCCCGAGCTCGGGGTCGACGTCGACGACCGCTCGGTGCGCCGCGAACGCGAACGACCAGTGCGCGTTGCCTTGCCCGTTGTCGTCGAGCGGGTCGGTCGGCGCGTGGTGGAACTCGCGGCTGGCCTCCACCGGACCCGCCTTCAGCGCCTCGACCAGGGACACGCTGTGCCGGCCGTCCTTGGTGACGAGCTCGCCTTCCTCCAGCACCATGTCGGCGGGGGCGAGGTGCAGCTCCAGGGCTGCCCGCTCGAGCAGGACCTCGCGGACGGCCGCGCAGGCCGCCTGCACCGCGCCGCCGCTCATCATCGTCTGGCGGGAGGCGCTGGAGGAGCCGGCCGACCCGACCCGGGTGTCGGCCGCGTCGAGGACGACGTTGTGGACGCCGAGCTCGGCCCGCGCGATCTGCTGGGCGATCGTCACAAACCCCTGGCCGACTTCGGCGGTGGCCACGTGCACGACGGCCATGGGATTGCCGTCTCCTCCGAGCTCCAGGCGGACCCGTGCGGTCGAATAGTCGTCGAAGCCCTCGGAGAAGGCGAGGTTCTTGAACCCGACCGCGAACCCGACCCCGCGGCGGACGTTGCCGTGCAGCGCCGTCATGCCGGCGCCACCGGGCAGCGTCATCACCGACGCATCCTCGGACAGCGGTGCTGGCATCGGCAGGGCCCGGCATGCCTTGATGCACTCCGCTACGGGGGCGGCGCCGATGATGACCTGCCCGGTGATGAGCTGGTCGTGTGTCTTGAGCGCGTTGCGCAGCCGCAGCTCGACCGGGTCGATGCCGAGCGTGGCGGCCAGCTTGTCCATCTGAGCCTCGGCGGCGAACGACGTCTGCACCGCCCCGAACCCGCGCATCGCGCCGCACGGCGGGTTGTTGGTGCGCACCGCATAGCCGTCGACGACGGCGTTGGGGACGTAGTAGGGGCCGGGCGCGAAGCACGACGCGTTGGAGATGACCGCGGTGCTCGAGGACGTGTATGCGCCGCCGTCGAAGATCAGCCGGGCCTCCACCTTGACCAGGCGGCCGTCCCGGGTCGCGTGGTGCCGGTACCACAGCTTGGCCGGGTGGCGGTGCACGTGCCCGAAGAAGGACTCCTCGCGCGAGTAGACCATCTTCACGGGCTTGCCCGTCTTCAGCGCGAGCAGGCAGGCGTGGATCTGCATGCTGAGGTCCTCGCGGCCGCCGAACGCCCCGCCGGTTCCGGCCAGCGTCAACCGGACCTTGTCGCGGGGCAGGTTCAGGCACGCCGCGATCTGATCCCGGTCCACGTGCAGCCACTGGGTGGCGACGTAGAGCTCGACGCCGCCATCCTCGGACGGCACCGCCAGCCCCGACTCCGGGCCAAGGAAGGCCTGGTCCTGCATGCCGACCTCGTAGCTGCCCTCGACGGCGACCTCGCCGACCGCGTCGGGATCGCCATGGCGGATCCTGACGTGGCGAAAGACGTTGCCGGCCGGATGGATCGGGGCGGCGGTGATCGCCGCCTCGGCGTCCACCAGCGGCTCCAGGACCTCGTAGTCGACCACGATCGCCGCGCACGCACGCTGTGCGATCTCGGGGTGATCGGCTGCCACCGCGGCGACCGGCTCGCCGTGGTAGCGGACGACGTCGCTGGCGAACACGGGCTGATCGTGGTGCTCGAGCCCGTAGGTCGGACTGCCCCACACGTCCTCGGCGGTGATCACCGCGTGCACGCCGGGCATCGCCAGGGCCGGGGCGACGTCGATGCCGCGGATCCGGGCGGCCGGGTAGGGGCTGCGCACGGTACGGCCCCACACCATGCCCTCTATCCAGGCGTCGGACGAGAAGGCGAACTGGCCCTTCACCTTGGGGATGCCGTCGGGGCGCAGGACGCTCTCGCCGACCCCCGGGGCGCGGCGCGTGCGGGTGAAGGTGGTGGGCAGGCTAGGTGCGGGCATGGGCACGCTCCTGCTGAACGCGACGGACCGCTGCAAAGATCCGGCCGTACCCGGTGCAGCGGCAGAGGTTTCCCGAGATCGCCTCGCGGAGCTCCAGCTCGGTCGCCCAAGGGTTCCGGTCGAGCAGGCCGTGGATGGCCACGATGAGCCCCGGTGTGCAGAAGCCGCACTGCACGGCGCCCTCCTCGACGAAGGCGCGCTGCACGTCCGACAGCTCGCCTTCGCCCGACAGTCCCTCCACGGTGGTGATCTGGCTGCCCACCGCGTCGGCTGCCAGGACGCAGCAGGAGGCGACCAGCCGGCCGTCCAACAGCACCGAGCAGGAGCCGCACTCGCCCTGCTCGCAGGCGTTCTTGGCGCCGGGAAGCCCCAGCCGCTCGCGCAGCACGTACAGCAGGCTCTCCCCCAGCCAGGCCTCGGTCACCTCGCGCTCCCGCCCATTCACGGTGAGCGTGTAGGTCTCCAACGCGGACAGGACGTCCGGCCCCGCCGTTGGCGCCGGATACTCCTGACGGCCGGTGCCGTCGTCGGTCGTCGGGTCGTGCAGCGCGTCACTTGGTGTCTGGTCGGTCATGCTGCGAGGCTCCTCTGCAGTGCCCGGGCGGTGATGACCCTGACAGCGTGACGGCGGTAGGAGGCCGTACTGCGGTGGTCGGTGATCGGGGACGCCGCCGCCGCCGCGAGCTCGCCGAAGCGGGCGACGGCCTCGGGCGACGCTCGCGGCCCGTCCCAGTCGATCGCGCCGGCGATGAACGACTCGGCCTGGAGTGCACGGATCGGGGTTGGTGCGACCGCGCCGAGCCCGCAGCGGACGGTCCGCCCCTCGGTATCCAGCACGACCGCAGCACAGGCGATCGAGATGACCATGGCGTTGCGGGTGCCGACCTTCAGGAAGTGCTGCGGGCCGCGCAGCCGGGGGACGCGCACCTCCCGGATGATCTCGCCCGGCTGGATGGCCGTGCGCTTCACCCCGGTGATGAACGCCGACAGGGGCAGCCGTCGCTCGCCACCACGGCTGACCAGCACGACGGTGGCGTCCATGGCGGCCAGCACCGGCAGCGAGTCACCCGCCGGGCTGGCGGTGCCGAGGTTGCCCCCCACGGTGCCGGCGTTGCGCATCTGCGGTGAGCCAACCGTGCGGGCGGCGGCCGCGAGCGCCGGCAACTCGTCGTGCAGCTGGGTCTCGACCTCGGTCCAGGTGAGCGCGGCGCGCAGGACGAGCTCCTGGTCGGTCAGCTCGAAGCCGGCGAGCTCGGCGACGCGGCGCAGTCCGACGACCGCGGGGGGGCGGCGATGACCGAAGTTCACCTCGACCATGAAGTCCGTGCCGCCGGCCAACAGCTGCGCATCCGGCAGCTCGTCGAGCGCGTCGAAGGCCTCCTGCAACGTCCTCGGGTGGCTGATCTGCATGGCACCTCGCATCCAACGCCGATGTGAGACAGGATGACATGAGCAGCTGTGCCACCAGCGGTGACGGGGATACGGTCACGCCGACATCATGCTTTTCCATGATGCGGAAAGACTTGCTGGGGACGCGACGACAGTATCCGCCCCGGCCAACGGAGTCAAGCCCTTGTGGCTCGGTGATTGCGAAGTGTGTGGTAGCTCTCGAATTTGCACTTTCCGGTTCATGGCGATCCGAGTCGAGCGCGCATGGCCCTGTGGCGATCGAGCAGCCGGGCCAACGCCGGCCGGTGGGCTCGAGGTCGTCACACCCGCGAGATGAGCGCGCCGGTCAACGCGGCCGAGATCCGGACCATCTCGGGGAGGATACGCTCCCGGTCCTCGCGCTCGAGGCGGCCTTGGGGCGCCGACACGGACATCGCGGCGACCGAGTTGCCGACGCCGAAGACCGGAACTGCCAGGCAGCGGACACCGACCTCCTCCTCGCCCGCGTCGATGGCGAAGCCTCGCTGCGCGACCGCATCCAGCTCGGCGAGGAACCGCGCACGGTCGGTGATGGTGTGCGGCGTGCGAGCGGGCAGCCCGGTGCGGTCGAGGAGCGCCTCGACCTCCGCGCGCGGGCGAAACGCGAGGATCACCTTGCCAACGGCGTTGGAATGCGGGAGCACCCGGTTTCCGACCTGGGTGAACATGCGCATGCGGTGCCGCCTGGAGGGGACCTGCGCCACGTAGACGACGTGATCACCCTCGAGCACGGCCAGGTTGGCGCTCTCCCCACTCAGCTCCATGAGCTCGGCGAGGAACGAGCGCACCCAGCTCCCGAAGTGATGGCTGGCGGCATCGCCCAGCTTGATCAGCTGAGCCCCGAGCGCGTACTTGTGCGTCAGGTCGTTCTGCCGCACGTACCCGCGCGCCGACAGGGTGCCGAGCAACCGGTGGATCGTCCCGTACGGCAGGCCAGTCACCTGCTTGAGGTCGGTGATCCCGATCTCCTCGCCTGGCTCGGCCAGCGCCTCGAGCAACGCCAGCGCGCGCTCGACCGACTGGACGCCGTTCCCGGGCCTTCTTTGCTTCTCGACGATCCCGCCCGCCTCTCCGACCAGCCTGGTTCTTCCGGGCTATGGTAGTGCAAGCGGCCGGGTGCGCCGGACTCGTCCCTGCGGGAGGATCTCGACAGTGCTTGACCGGCACCGTGAGCCGACGTACCTTCGACCACAAGAAAGACTTTCCAGATGATGGAAAGCTCGAGAGCACTCCAGCCCGGACCGAGGGACGAGAGTGTTCGAACAAGAGATTCAGTCGGTCCTGCTCGACGAGCGGCAGATCCAGGTCCGGGTCGGTGAGCTGGCAGCCCGGATCTCGAGCGACTACGAGGGCCGCGAAGTGCTCTTGGTCGGGGTGCTGAAGGGCGCCGTGATCCTCATGGCCGACCTGACCCGGCTGCTCACCGTGCCAAGCGAGGTGGACTTCGTCGCCGCCTCGTCGTACGGCTCGGCCACCCGGACCTCGGGAGTGGTCCGGATCCTGAAGGACCTCGACCGCGAGATCTCGGGACGCCATGTCCTCATCGTCGAGGACATCGTCGACACCGGGCTCACGCTGCACTATCTGCTCGCCAACCTGCGACCACGGAGGCCGGCCACATTGGAGGCGTGCGTCCTGCTCACCAAGCCCGACGAGCTGCGGGTCGATCTGGAGATGCGGTACAAGGGGTTCGACATTCCGAGCGAGTTCGTCGTCGGCTACGGCCTGGACTTTGCCGAGCGCTACCGCAATCTTCCCTTCGTCGCCACGCTCAGACCGGAAGTCTACGGGCAGGGCCGCGTCACAGACCTGTGACAAGATCCCCCCATGCGGTTCTATGCAGACCTCCACATCCACTCGAAGTACTCGCGCGCCTGCTCCCGCGACTGCGACCTCGAGCACCTGGCCTGGTGGGCCCGTCGCAAGGGCATCACGGTGCTGGGCACGGGCGACTGCACCCACCCCCGCTGGTTCGAGGAGCTGCGCTCCACCCTGATCCCAGCCGAGCCGGGCCTTTACCGGCTGCGTGACGACCTGGACCGGGCCGTCGCCCGCCGGCTCCCGCCGTCCTGCCAGGGGGCCGTGCGCTTCATGTTGTCGGTCGAGATCTCGACCATCTACAAGCGGGCCGAGCGCACGCGCAAGCTCCACCATCTCATCTACCTGCCCGACTTCGAGGCGGCGGGCGCGTTCAACCGCCGGCTCGGCCGCATCGGCAACATCGCCGCGGACGGGCGGCCGATCCTCGGGCTCGACTCCCGCGACCTGCTCGAGCTGACCTTGGACAGCGGCGACGGCGCCTACCTGGTGCCCGCCCACGTGTGGACGCCCTGGTTCGGGCTGCTCGGCTCCAAGTCCGGCTTCGACACGGTCGAGGAGTGCTACGGCGAGCTGACCCGCCACATCTTCGCGCTGGAGACCGGCCTGTCCTCCGACCCGGCCATGAACTGGCGGGTGTCGGCGCTGGACCGCCACCGGCTGGTCAGCCACTCCGACGCGCACTCCCCGCCCATGCTCGGGCGGGAGGCGTCGGTGTTCGACACCGACCTGGACTACTTCGCCATGCGGCAGGCACTCGAGACCGGCGAGCGCTACGGCGGCACGATCGAGTTCTTCCCCGAGGAAGGCAAGTACCATCTGGACGGCCATCGCAAGTGCGGCGTTCGCCTGGAGCCGGCCGAGACCCGCCGCCGCGGCGGGCTCTGCCCGGTCTGCGGCAAGCCGCTCACGGTGGGCGTGCTGCACCGCGTCGAGGAGCTGGCCGACCGTCCCCAGGGAACACGGCCCGACGGGGCGGCCGGCTTCCGCAACCTGGTGCCGCTGCCCGAGCTCCTGGGTGAGATCCTCGGTGTCGGTTCGAAGAGCAAGGCGGTGGCCATGCAGCTGACCGCCCTGGTGGACCGGCTCGGGCCCGAGCTTCCCCTGTTGGAGCAGGTGCCGCTGGAGGCGATCCGGCGGGCCGGCTCGCCGCTGCTCGCCGAGGCCGTCGACCGGCTGCGACGCGGCGCGGTCATCCGCGAGGCCGGCTACGACGGCGAGTACGGCGTCATCCACCTGTTCGACGAGCGCGAGCTGCGCGCCCCGGCCGGCGGCGCCACGCTGTTCGAGCCCGCCCCGGCCGGCCGGGCGCCCGCCGCCCCGGCAGCCCAGACCGGCCGGGCGCCCGCCGCCCGCGCGGCTGCCGCCCGCCCGCCCACAGGCCGCCCGCCCACGCCGCCGGACGGTGCTGCCGCAGGCAGCGACGGCGGCGTGCCGCCCCTGCTCCAGGGCCTCGACCCGGAGCAGCGCGCCGCGGCGGCCGTCACCGACGGTCCCCTGCTCATCATCGCCGGGCCGGGCACCGGCAAGACCCGCACCCTCACGCACCGGATCGCTCATCTCGTCACAGGCTGCGGCGTGGCGCCCGAGCGCTGCCTGGCCATCACCTTCACCCGCCGGGCGGCCGAGGAGCTGCGGGAGCGGCTCCACGCCCTGCTCCCCGGCTGGGGCGAGCGCATCGAGGCGACCACCTTCCACGGGCTTGGGCTGGCCATCCTGCGCGAGCAGCATGCTGCGGCCGGGCTCGGCGAGGACTTCCGGATCGCCGACGAGACCGAGCGGCTGGCGCTCGTCCGGGAGCTGACCGGCGGGTCGGAGCGGGAGGCCCGCCGCCTGCTCCCCGAGCTGTCGCGCGCCAAGCGCACCCAGGCGGCCCAGGCGGCCCAGGCGGCAGGCGCGGTGCTGCGCGCGACACCAGACGCCACGCCGGCGGTGGGCGCGGCGCCAGCGGCCACGCCGGCGGGAGTGGCGCTCGCCCGCTACCGGCAGGCCCTGCGGGCGCGCGCGCTGGTCGACTTCGACGATCTCGTCGCACTGCCCGTCGCGCTGCTGGCCGCCGACCCCGCGCTCGCCCGGCGCTACCGGGAGCGCTGGCCCCAGATCTCGGTCGACGAGTACCAGGACGTCGACGAGCTGCAGTACCGGCTGCTGCGGCTGCTCACCAGGCCCGACGGCAACCTGTGCGCGATCGGCGACCCCGACCAGGCCATCTACGGCTTCCGGGGCGCCGACGTCGGGTTCTTCCTGCGCTTCCGGCAGGACTACCCTACCGCCCGGACCGTCCACCTGACCCGCAACTACCGCTCCAGCCCGGCCATCGTGCGCGGCGCGCTGCAGGCCATCGCCCCGGCGACGCTGGTGCGCGACCGGGTGCTCGCCGCGGCCCGCCAGGAGGAGCTGCCGGCCCGGCTCGTCGTCCACCAGGCCCCGAGCGAGCAGGCCGAGGCCGAGTTCGTGGTTCACACCATCGACCGGCTGCTCGGCGGGTCCTCGTTCTTCTCGATGGACAGCGGCCGGGTGGACGCGGACGGCCACGGCGGGCTGTCCTTCGCCGACATCGCCGTGCTGTACCGGACCGACGCCCAGGCCGAGCCACTGGTCGAGGCGCTGGCACGCGCCGGCATGCCGTTCCGGCAGCGCTCCCACCAACGGCTGGCCGACCGGCCAGCCGTTCAGGCGATCGTCCGGGTCCTGCGTGACGGGCCGGCGGAGCGCGGTGGGTCGCCGGAGCGCGACGGGCCGGCGGAGCGCGGCGAGGCGCCCACGGTGATGGCCGCAGCCCGCCGCGCCGCGGACGCGGCGATGCGTGCGCTCGGGCACGACCCACCGGCCGCGCCCACACCGGCCGCGCCCACACCGGCGGCGCCCACACCGGCGGAGATCGCCGACGCGCTGGAGCTGCTGGCGCCGCTGGCCGAGGGGTGCGGGGCGGATCTCCGCCGCTTTCTCGCCGAGCTGGTGCTGGGCGCCGAGGTCGACGCCTGGGACCCCAGGGCCGACCGCGTGGCCCTGCTCACCTTGCATGCCGCCAAGGGCCTGGAGTTCCCGGTCGTGTTCCTGGTCGGCTGCGAGGACGGCCTGCTGCCGCTGCGCTGGGGCGCCACGGCCGCCGGCCCCGACCCGGGCGAGGAGCGACGGCTGTTCTTCGTCGGCATCACCCGGGCCCGCTCCCACCTCTTCCTCAGCCACGCGGCCAGACGCACCCGGCACGGGACGGTCCGCGACGCCACGCCGTCGCCGTTCCTGGCCGACATCGACGAGGTGCTGCTCGAGCGGGTCCGCGCCGCCAGGGCCCCGCGGCGCGCCGCCGCCTCCGCGGGCGACCAGCTCAGCCTGCTCTGACCGCAGCCTGCTGACCCTGCCGACCCGTCCGGGCGACCCGCCCGGCGACCGGCGGCGCGCCGGCCGCATGCCGGGCCGCACGGGCAGGCCACGGCGGTCCGGCCGGGTGGCCTGCGGCGGGCGTCAGGCGGTGGTCCCGGACGAGCTGGGCGAACTGGGCGTGGTGCTGGAGCTCGGGCCGCCTGGTCCGCAGTTCCTGCCGGCCGCCCTGGTGCGCACCTCGACCCGGCTGGCGGTGAGGTCGGTGCCGTTGGCGTCGATGCTGCCGACCGCCAGGACCCGCGCCCCCTTGACAACCGCCGAGCGGCTCGCGGACTGCCCGTCCTTGGTGTAGGCGGTGCTGCCCGTGGTGTGCACGACGTGGCGGAAGCCGGCCCGGTCGGTGACCGTGAACGAGCTGGCCTGGACGTCGGTGACCGTGCCGGCCAGGCTCGGCAGCACCACGTACACCGCACCCGCCGTCAGCGAGCTCGCCCGCGGGTCGGTCACCTGGATGGCGACGCGGGCGCCGACCTTGACGTCGGCCCTGGACGCGCGCCGCACGTCCACGTAGTAGGCGGTGCTGGAGGTCAGGGCCACGGTCGTGGTGGAGCCGTCAGCGCGCCGGACGGTCAGGCTGGAGGCGCTCACGGCGGTCACCGTGCCGCCCACGCCGCCGAAGCGGCGCCCGAACGGGCGGCCGAGCATGCCCTGCGCCAGCGGGCGCGCGCCGAGCTGGGCCGCGGCGTCGGCGCCGTTCGTCTGGGCGAGCAGGCCCGGTGCGTCGGCGACCGATCCGGTCCGTGACGCCTGCGCCCGGGCACTGGCCTCGCCGTACCAGACCACGGCGGCGGCCGCCACGACGAGCGCCACGGCGGCGACCGCGACGACGGCGGGTGCGGGGCGGCGACGGGTGGGCGGGGGTGGCGCCGGGTAGGGGTCCATCTGTGGCTCCTCCTTGCTCGTCCTACGGAGCGCCCGACGTGGTGGTCTCCGACCTACCTACTATGCCGCTCCAACCTGGGATCAGGCTGTGAGCCGGCTGGGATTGGGCGCAGAGTTCGCCCGCCGCCCGAGCCGGCCGGCGCCCGGCCCGCGTCCGGCCTGGCCGGCGTCGGGCCCGCGCCGAGCACGCGCACGACGAGCAGGGCGCCGACGGCCAGCAGGCTGGTGCCGTACAGCAGCGGCGCCCAGGCGGTGTGCGTGTCGGTCCCGGTGGCGAAGCCATGGATGGTCGCCAGCAGGTAGACGGCGATGGTCGCGTAGTGGAGCCGGCGCCACGCCCGGTAGCCGATCAGGCGCTGCAGCCGGGTGCTGAGCCACACCGCCAGGGCCAGCCAGGCGGCGACCACGCCGAGCCCCATCCACAGCGGCCGGTAGTGGCTGGCGAACGGGACCAGGATCTCGACCAGACGGAAGCGCATGAACGGATCGACGGTGATCGCCAGCACGTGCAGGGCGAGGAAGACCAGGGCGAGCAGGGTCACGAAGCGGTGCAGCTCGGTGGTGGCGAAGCGGGGCCACCGCGGCGAGCGCCACTGCAGGCCGAGCGCCAGGCCAAGCACGACCGACAGGGTGAGCAGCCCGTAGGCGGTGAAGCCACCCGCCCGGGCCACCGTCCACACGAGCAGGTTCACGCCGGCCACGGCGCCTCCTCGGCGCACCGGGCGGGCCAGGCGCCGGCCGGCCGCCACGCCCCCGCCTCGGTCGCGAACAGGCCGGCCAGGCCCTTGGCACGCAGGAAGCCGGCGCCCGCCTGCGGGCCGAGCACGAACGCGACCTTGGCCGCCACCTCGGCCTGCGCGCAGGTCGCCGCCACCGCTGTGACCGACCACAGGCCGGCCTGCGCCGGCTCGCCCGTGCGCGGGTCGAGCAGGTGGTGGCGAAGCTGCGTCCCCTGCCGCCAGTGCCGCCGGGCGACCCCCGAGGTCGCCAGGGCACCCGCGGCCAGCGGCACCGTCACCTGGCCGTGCGGGCCACAGACCGCGATCGGCCAGTCCCCGTCCCCCGGCAGCCGGCCGTGGACGCGCAGGTCGCCGCCGGCGTTGACCATCGCCGCGCCGAGGCCGCCGGCGCGCAGCCGCTCGACCGCGGCGTCCACCGCCATGCCCTTGGCGATGCCGCCAAGGTCGACCCCGACGCCTGCCGGCAGGGTGACCGCGCGGGTGGCGGGGTCCAGCCGTACCCGACGCCAGGCCCCGCCGGGACGGGGCGGGACCGCCGCCGGCGGGACCTGCCCCGGCATGCGCTCGAACGAGCGGTCGTAGCCGAGCTGCTCGAGCTGGCGGAGCATGGTCGGGTCGTACAGGCCCTGGGTGGCCTGCGCCGCCCGCAGCGCGGCGGCCAGCACGCAAGCCAGCAGCTCGCCGACCACCACCGGCGCGCCCGCCGCCTCGTTGAGCCGCGCCAGCTCGCTGTCGGGCCGGAAGCGGCTGAGCTGCCGCTCCCAGCGGGGAACAGGCGCCTGACCTGGCCGCCCGCCTCGTCGATGCGGGCGGCGGGCGCGACCACGCTGATCTCGGTGCCCATCGCCCGGAAGGCCGCCCTGGCCATGCCGGCGGGCAGGGCCGGCTCGCCGGAGGCCGGCTCACGACGCACGGGAGGACCCGACCGGCGGCGAGAGGCGGCCGCTGCCCGCTCCCGACCCCGGGCTGGCGCCGAACCCGTAGCCGCCGTCCCGCCCCTGACCGTCGAAGAAGCCGTCGTCTCCTTGCGGGGCCAGCGGCCGGGTCGTCACCCCGGTGCCGTCCTGGGTGGGCGCGGCGGTGGCCGGGCCGTGCGCCACGCCCCAGGAGACCAGTCCGGCCAGGGCGGCGAACGCGGCGATCGCGCCGACCGCGATCGCCTGCCTGGTCCTTGCCAGGCGCGCGAGCACCTGCGCGCGGGCGCTCGGCAGCCGCCCGCCGATGGCCGCTGGCGTGTGGCCCGGTGCGCTCGGGCCCGCCGGTGGCAGCAGGCGGCGTGCCAGCGCCTGCAGCCGCGCGGCCAGCTCCCGGATGCTCATCGAGGCCAGCACGTCGTCGGCGCCGGCGTCGAGGATCCTGCCGGCAACCCCGGGGTCCAGGCCGCGGGCGGCGTCGATCGAGACGACCAGCAGCCCGGCCCGCGGGTTCCGGCGACGATGCCAGGCGACCGTCGCCGGATCGGTGGTGGCGAGCACGGCGAGCAGCAGCCGGGGCGGGGCGGCGCTCGCCGGTGGCGGGGCCGGCGGGACGACGACCGTGAACTGCGGGCCGAGCTCCTGCCGGAGGCCGGCGGCGACCCAGCCCAGGCTCGGGTCGAGCAGGACCGCCACCCCATGGCCCCTGCCAGCGTCCACGTATCCTACCTCCGGTGTCGGCGGCGACCTGCGCTCCAGTGTGTGCGCACGACCTTGGAGGAACCTGGACGCAGCCTGAGAGATCACCGTGGACGGGGTGCGGCTGCTGTCGCCGGAGCGGCTGCGCGTGGCGACCGCGGTGTCGGCCAGCGGCGTCGACGAGGTCTTCGGGATGCCGTCGGCGTGGGGGCTTGGGTACGCCATCGGCCGTCCCGGCGCCACCGCGCAGGACAGTCCGACCGCGTTCGGGGTGGGCGGCGTCGGGGGGAGCTTCGCCTACGGCGACACCGCCAGCGGGATCGCGTTCGCGCTGACCAAGAACCGGCTCACCGCCGACTTCAGCGCCGCGACCCGGCTCAGCCAGCTCGTCACCGAGCACCTCGGGCGTCCCGGCGGCAGCCCTCCGGGAGGGCCACAGCCGACCCGCTCGGGTCACTCGTAGCGCAGCGCGTCGGCGGGGTCGCGAGCGGCAGCCGCGACGTGGACTGTCACAGGCGTGCCCTACACTCGATCGCATGACACCTGCGATCCAAGCAATCGACCTCGTCCGCCACTTCGGCGAGGTCCAGGCCGTGCGCGGCGTCAGCCTCGAGGTCGCCGAGGGCGAGATCTACGGCTTCCTCGGCCCCAACGGCGCCGGCAAGTCGACCATTGTCCGCATCCTGACCACCCTGCTCCAACCGACCAGCGGCTCGGGCGCCGTGCTCGGCCACGACGTCACCGCCGAGCCGACCACCGTGCGCCGGCTGATCGGCGTGGCCCTGCAGGAAGCCGGCCTCGACCCCAAGCAGACCGGCCGCGAGCTGCTCACCCTCCAGGGCCGCCTGTACGGCCTGCGCGGCCAGACGCTGGCGGCCCAGGTCCGTGAGGTGACCGAGCTGGTGGGCCTGACCGACGCCGGCGACCGCCGCATCCAGACCTACTCCGGCGGCATGAAGCGCCGCCTGGACCTGGCCTCGGCGCTGCTGCACCGGCCCCGGGTGCTGTTCCTGGACGAGCCGACCACCGGGCTCGACCCGATCTCGCGGGTGCTCATCTGGGACCGCATCCGCGAGCTGCGCCAGCGCTTCGGGGCGACGATCTTCCTGACCACCCAGTACCTGGAGGAGGCCGACGAGCTGGCCGACCGGGTGGCCATCATCGACCAGGGCCGGATCGTCCGCCAGGGCGCCCCGGCCGCCCTCAAGGCCGAGGTCGGCGCCGACGTGATCGACGTCGCCGTCGACGAGCGCCAGGCCGGCGCCGCGCGGGTCGCCATCCAGGCGCTGCAGGCCGGCGGCGAGCTGCCGGCGGGCGAGCTGCGCGGCACCGACACCGGCTACACCCTGTTCGTCCCCGACGGGCCGGGGAACATCGCGGTGCTGATCCGCGGCCTGGACCGGGCCGGCGTCCGCTTCGGCGCGGTCAGCGTCTCCCGGCCCACCCTGGACGACGTGTTCCTGGCCGCCACCGGCGGCCGTATGGCCGCCGCGGCCGAGCGCAGCGGCACCGAGGAGGAGCGGAGCCCCGAGCTCGCCGGAAGGGGGGCAGCATGAGCGCCACCACCGCCAGCCACGAGCCGCAGACGTTGGCCGCCCCGGCCGGGCTGGTCTCCGACGTGGCCGCCATCACCGGCCGCGCCATCCGGGGCATCCTGCGCGAGCCGGAGCTGTTCGTCTTCGCCCTGATCATCCCGGTGTTCTTCTTCGTCGTGCAGATCGGCGCGCTTGGCAAGGTGGCCAAGGACGCGTTCGGGATCCCCAGCTACGCCGCCTTCCAGCTGCCGATCTCGGTGCTGTTCGCCGCGGCCAGCACGTCGGGCGGGAACGCGCTCGTGCTCGACATCGCCGGCGGCTACTGGGACAAGCTCTCCCTGACCCCGGCGCACCGCTCGGCGCTGGTGGTCGGCAACCTGTTCGGCGAGCTGTTCGCCGTGCTCGGCTACAGCGTCGCGCTGATCCTGTTCGGCTGGGTGATCGGGGTCCGCTTCGCCGGCAACGAGCTGGTCGGCGCGCTTGGCCTGCTCGGGCTCACCCTGCTGTTCGGGGTCGGCTTCGCCGCGGTCAGCATCGCGGTGGCGCTGGCCACCGGCTCGGTGCGGGCCACCCAGTCCACCTTCGTCATCTTCTTCCCGCTGCTGTTCCTGACTCCCAGCGCGCTGCCCCGCCAGCTCATGACCGGCTGGTTCGAGCGGGCGGTGAGCCTGAACCCGATCACCTACGTGGTCGAGGCGGCGCGCAGCTTCCTGTTCGGCTTCAACGGCGCCGTGGTGGCCAAAGGCGTGCTCGCCGCCGTCATGTTCTGCGCGGTCACCTTCTCGCTGACCGCCCTGGCCTTCCGCCGCCGCGTCCGTATGAGCTGACCCCGCATGAGCTGACCCCGCTGCTCCTCCACCGGCCTGCCAGGTCGCCGGCGAGCGGGATGAGGCGACCGGGCACGCCAGCTCGAGCAGCGCTCACGAGGGCTGGCGGTGCCAGGGCCGCCCGCTCCAGTAGCTGGTCTGCTTGCGCGCGCCGGGCCAGCTGAAGCTGATGTGCATGTGGTCGGTGTGGGGGTTGGCGCCGGCGTAGTGCCGCCAGCCGTCGGCGACCCGGTAGGAGCCCCAGATGCGCCGGTTGTAGATGACGTACATGACACCCAGACGCCGGGCCATCGCGAAGCTGTGGCGGGCGGCGTCGGTGCGCAGCAGCCAGGTGGTCACCTGGGCGGCCTCTGCCCGCTCCTTGGGGCTGGCCACGCGCACCCTCCAGTCCCAGGCACGGCCTTCCTTGTGCTCGCTGCGGCCGCCGACCGAGCAGGCCCGGGAGATGCCGAGGCTGCCGGTGGCCGGGAAGGCGGCCAGGACCAGGTTACGGAACCCGACCACGCCCGGCTTGGGGGTCGGGCTGCAGGTCGTCTGCGGCTGGTAGGGGGCGAGGTTGTCGATCGGCCCCGGACCGCTGGGAGGCAGCCCGGGCACCTGCCCGGCAGGGCCGGCCGGTTCGGGGCT
>JBIOYL010000225.1:0-2854 GCA_044870185.1 Actinomycetes bacterium
GGCTCGACCAGGTGAGCGAGCGCCCGCTCCCATATCCCTACTGGCATCAGCGCAAGTTCGATGCCGAGCGGCTCGCCTTCTGATCCCGAACGGACCGGCCGAACCCGCCGCCGGGACGGCCGAGCGATCGCCCGCTCACAACGGCACCCGGGGAAGCTCCCACGTGCGCTCGGAGACGACCGCGTCGAACGGTGGCGCCGTCGCCGAGACGTACACCAGCAGCTCCGCACCGGTGTTGCGGATCGCATGCGGCGTGGCGGGCGGCACGAACACCAGCGTGCCCACACCGACCTCGCGGACCTCCTCCTCCACCAGCATCTCGCCGCGCCCGCGCACGATCACGTAGACCTGCTCCCGGGCCGGGTGGGTGTGCATGGCCTGCTGGCTGTTCGGCCGGCACTCCACCCAGGTGACGCTCAGGTGCTGCGGGCCGAACTGCCCCTTGGTGAGCAGCAGGTAGGAGAGCTGGCCGCCTCCGCGCTCGTTGCGGGGGCTGTCAGCGAGCGTGCGGATGTCCATCGCCACCTCCGAAGCCGAGCCGGTCCATTCGCCGTCGCATTCAGGCATAGCAGTGCTCGGGAGCGGGGTAGGCACCTTCGCCGACCTCGTTGACGTAGGCGGCGACCGCCCGGGTCAGGACGTCGTCCAGGTCGGCGTAGCGCTTGACGAACCGTGGGAGCTGCCCGGTGGTGAGCCCGGCGAGGTCCTGCCAGACCAGGATCTGGGCGTCGCAGCCCGGGCCCGCCCCGATGCCGACGGCGGGAATCGACAGCGCCCTAGACACCCGGGTGCCGAGGTCGGCGGGAATGGCCTCCAAGACGAGCGCGAAGGCGCCCGCCTCCTCCAGTGCCAGAGCGTCCTCGAGCAGCCGCTCGCCGGCGCTGCCACGGCCCTGGACGCGCCTGGTCCCGCCGAGCGCGTGCTCGCTCTGCGGCGTCAGGCCGAGATGCCCCATGACCGGGATCCCCGCCGACACCAGCGTCTGCACCTGCGGCAGCACGGGCTGGCCACCCTCCAGCTTGACCGCGTGGGCGCCCCCTTCCTTCAGGTAGCGCACGGCGTTGTCGAACGCCTGCTCGGGTGAGGCCTGGTAGGCCCCGAGGGGAAGGTCGGCCACGATCAGGGCGGTGCGGGTTCCGCGGACGACGGCCTGCACCAGCGGGACAAGCTGATCCATGGTGACGGGAATGGTGGTGTCGTGGCCGTACACCATCAGCGCGGCCGTGTCGCCGACCAGCAGTGCCCGCACGCCCGCGCGTTCGAAGATCCCGGCGGTGAGCGCATCGTAGCTGGTGAGCATGGCCCACCGTTCACCCCGGTCGGTCGCCGCCTGCAGGTCCCGCACGGTGATGCGGCGATCCTGCGGCCAGGTGAAGTCGGGCATGGGCGGGTCCTCCTTTGCCATGGTCGCCACCGCGTTGGCGCCATGCCGGCAGGGATGGGCAGGCCAGTGTTACCAGTTTATCTGGTAACATGCAATCGTGTTCCAGGCATCCGACACCACCCGGTACGGGTTCCGCTTCCGGGGCGGCCGCGCGTGCCTGGACCTCACCGCCACCGTGGGTGAGCGCTGGGGGCAGCAGATCGAGCGCCTGCGGACCCCACAGGATCTGGCCCGCTGGTTTGCGGAGGCCGGGTTGGCCGAGCAGCCACCCGCCGTGTCACGCCAGGACCTCGCGCATGTGCGCACGCTTCGCGAGGCAATCTACCAGACCGTCAAGCGTCGGTTGGCCGGCCAGCGGCCCGGTCCTGGCGACCTGGCGATCATCAACGACTGGGCGGGGCGGTCGCGGCCGCGCGCATGGCTGGAGGTCGGCGACGACGGCCGGCTGCGGTCGCGCCGTGACGAGACCACGGCTGTGGCCCTCATCGCCGACCTCGCCCGCGACGCCGTCGACCTGCTCGGCGGTCCCCTGGCCGAGCGCATCCGCGAGTGCGAGGCCGACGACTGCGCCCTGCTGTTCCTTGACGCCAGCCGAGCGGGCCGGCGGCGCTGGTGCTCGATGGCGGCCTGCGGCGCCCGCGCGAAGATGGTCGCCTACCGGGCACGCCACGCCGACGCCACCTCGTGAACGGGCCTGCTCGAGGCGCGCCTCGCCGGGCGCGGGCGCCGAACGGGCCCCGGCCGTGCTGGCCGGGGCCCGTTCGTCTTGCCGTGCCGCGAGTCACATGCCGGGGTAGCCGCCGTGGCTGTGGCCGCCGGCGGCGGCCGCCTCGTCCTTCTCCTCCGGCTTGTCGACGACCAGCGTCTCGGTGGTGAGCAGCAGGGCCGCGATCGACGCGGCGTTCTGCACCGCCGAGCGGGTCACCTTGGCCGGGTCGACCACGCCGGCCTTGAGCAGGTCGCCGTACTCGCCGGTGGTCGCGTTGAAGCCCTGCGAGTCGGACAGGTCGCGGACGTGCGAGACCACCACGGCGCCCTCGTGGCCAGCGTTGCCGGCGATCCAGTACAGCGGCAGCTCGAGCGCCTTGCGGACGATGTCGGCGCCGGTCTTCTCGTCACCGGCCAGGTCGAGCTTGGCCAGCGCCTCCTGGGCGCGGATCAGCGTGACGCCACCGCCGGGCACGATGCCCTCCTCGATGGCCGCCCTGGTCGCCGACACCGCGTCCTCGATGCGGTGCTTCTTCTCCTTGAGCTCGACCTCGGTGGCGGCGCCGACCTTGATCACGCCCACCCCGCCGGCCAGCTTGGCCAGCCGCTCCTGCAGCTTCTCCCGGTCCCAGTCGGAGTCGGTCTTGTCGATCTCGGCGCGGATCTGGGCGATGCGGCCCTTGATGTCCTCCTCCGAGCCGGCCCCCTCGACGATCGTGGTGTCGTCCTTGGTGACCGTGACCTGGCGGGCGCGGCCGAGCA
>JBIOYL010000226.1:0-14599 GCA_044870185.1 Actinomycetes bacterium
CGAGGCGACCAGGGGCGGCGAGGGGACCGGGCGCGGGGGACGCGCCGCAGCCTCCGCCGAGACCGGTCCGGCCGACCAGGTCCGTCAGGCCGGCGGCCAGGCCGGCGGCGAGTCGCAGCAGCGGTGAAAGAGGTAGGGATCGATGCTCACCCCCAAACGTGTGAAGCACCGCAAGCAGCACCGCCCCCACCGGCGCGGTGTGGCCAAGGGCGGCACCTCGGTCACCTTCGGCGAGTACGGCCTGCAGGCGCTGGAGCCGTCGTGGGTCACCAACCGGCAGATCGAGGCGGCCCGTATCGCCATGACGCGCTACATCCGCCGTGGCGGCAAGGTCTGGATCAACATCTACCCGGACGTCCCGGTCACCAAGAAGCCGGCCGAGACCCGCATGGGCTCGGGCAAGGGCTCGCCGGAGTGGTGGGTCGCCAACGTCAAGCCCGGCCGGGTCATGTTCGAGCTGGCCGGGGTGCCCGAGGCGACGGCGCAGGAGGCGATGCGCCTGGCCGCCCACAAGCTGCCCATGAAGTGCAGGTTCGTGAAGCGCACCGACGTGGCGGGGTCGTGATGACGATGAAGGCAAGCGAACTGGTCGACCTCGACGCCGAGGAGCTGGCGGTCAAGCTGGCCGAGGCCAAGGAGGAGCTGTTCAACCTGCGCTTCCAGAACGTGACCGGCCAGCTCGACAACCCGAACCGGCTGCGGGAGGTCCGCAAGGACATCGCCCGGGTCCTGACCGTCATGCGCCAGCGCGAGCTGGCCGGTGAGACCGTGCCGGTGCCCGCCGCCGCGGCCACGCCGTCGGGCCGGCGCCTCCTCGGCCGCCGGTCCAGGAAGAAGGGGTGATCTGCGATGGCTGACGAGCGTGTGACGGCCGAGCCCCGCGGCGAGCGCAAGGTTCGCACCGGGACCGTCGTCTCCGACAAGATGCACAAGACGGTGGTGGTGGAGGTCGCCGACATCCGCCGGCACCGTTTCTACGGCAAGACGATCCGGCGGACGACCCGCCTCAAGGCGCACGACGAGCGGGGCGAGTGCGGCCTGGGCGACACCGTGCGGCTGGCCGAGACCCGCCCGCTGTCGGCCACCAAGCGCTGGCGGGTCGTGGAGGTCCTGCAGAAGGCGAAGTAGGCACGAGCGCCCCGCCGGGCAGCTCGAGATCAAGACATAGCAGATAAAAGGAACCGACCACATGATCCAGCAGGAGTCGCGGCTGCGGGTCGCGGACAACACGGGTGCGAAGGAGCTCCTCTGCATCCGCGTGCTCGGCGGCTCGGGGCGTCGCTATGCCTCCATCGGCGACATCATCGTCGCCACGGTGAAGGACGCGATCCCGGGCGGCGCCGTGAAGGAGGGCGACGTCGTCAAGGCGGTCGTCGTCCGGGTGCGCAAGCAGAAGCGCCGCCCCGACGGCTCCTACATCCGCTTCGACGAGAACGCGGCGGTGATCATCAACGAGCAGCAGAACCCGCGCGGCACGCGCATCTTCGGCCCGGTCGGCCGTGAGCTGCGGGACAAGCGCTTCATGAAGATCATCAGCCTCGCCCCGGAGGTGCTGTAGCCGATGAAGATCCGCAAGGACGACCGCGTGGTGGTGATGGCGGGCAAGGACGTCTCGGCGGTCGGCCGGGTGCTCCGGGTCGACCCGGCGCGCAACCGGGTGCTGGTCGAGGGCGTCAACCGCGTGAAGCGCCACGAGAAGATCCGTCCCACCCAGCGGGGTGGCCAGACCGGCGGCATCACCGAGAAGGAGGCGTGGCTGGACGCGTCCAACGTCCAGCTGGTGTGCCCCGGCTGCGGCAAGCCGACCCGCGTCGCCCACCGGGTCGAGGACGGCAGCAAGGTCCGGGCGTGCGCCAAGTGCGACACCCGGCTGTAGACGACACCGTGTCGGCGACACCGTGTCGCCGACACCAGGCTGGAGACGAGGACGCGATCAGACGATGACCCAGACGGCAACCCGGCGGACCGAGGCGCCCACGCCGCGCCTGAAGGTGCGCTACCGGGACGAGCTCCGGGGCCGCCTGCAGGGCGAGCTCGGCCTCGCGAACATCATGCAGGTGCCACGGCCCGTCAAGGTCGTGGTCAACATGGGCGTCGGCGAGGCGATCCGGGAGACGCGGCTGCTCGACGGCGCGGTCCGCGACCTTGCCACGATCACCGGGCAGAAGCCACAGGTGACCAAGGCGAAGCGGTCGATCGCCGGCTTCAAGGTGCGCGCGGGCCAGTCGATCGGCGCCAAGGTGACCCTGCGCGGCGACCGCATGTGGGAGTTCCTGGACCGGCTGCTGTCGATCGTGCTGCCCCGCATCCGCGACTTCCGGGGGCTGGGGTCGAAGGGCTTCGACGGCCACGGCAACTTCACCCTCGGCCTGACCGAGCAGCTCGTCTTCCCCGAGGTCGACTACGACTCGATCGAGAAGGTGCGCGGCATGGACGTCACCGTGGTGACCACCGCCACCGACGACGAGCAGGGCCGCGCGCTGCTGGCGGCGCTCGGCTTCCCGTTCCGGACGAGCTGATCGTCCACGACCGGCTCCCGACAGGCGCCCGGCCGCCCACCCGGCCGCAGGGCGAACCGGCGGGGCCAGGAGGTAGCACCATCCGATGGCAAAGAAGTCCCTGATCGCCAAGGCCAAGCGCACCCCGAAGTTCAAGGTGCGCGCCTACACGCGCTGCCAGCGCTGCGGGCGGCCCCGGGCCGTGTACCGCGACTTCGGCCTGTGCCGCATCTGCCTGCGCGAGCTCGCCCACGCCGGCGAGCTGCCCGGCGTGACCAAGTCGAGCTGGTAGGAGGCGGCGCGCGCATGACCATGACCGACCCGATCGCCGACATGCTGACCCGGCTGCGCAACGGCAACGCCGCCTACCACGAGCAGATCACCATGCCCAGCTCCAAGATCAAGGTGGAGATCGCCGGGGTGCTGAAACGGGAGGGCTACATCGCCGACTTCGCCGTGGAGCGGGGCGACGTCGGCGCCGTGCTGCGGGTGGACCTGAAATACGGCCCGAACCGCGAGCGCACGATCAGCGGCGTGCGCCGGATCTCCAAGCCCGGCCTGCGCGTGTACGCCAAGAAGGAGGCGCTGCCGCGGGTCCTCGGCGGCCTGGGCATCGCCATCATCTCGACCTCCCAGGGGCTCGTCACCGACCGCCAGGCGCACAAGGCCGGCATCGGCGGCGAGGTCCTGGCCTACATCTGGTGAGGCGGGCGGCATGTCGCGAATCGGCAAGCTCCCGATCCAGATCCCGGCCGGCGTCGAGGTGACCGTCACCGACCGCATGGTGACCGTGACCGGCCCGGGCGGCAGCCTGACCCGCCAGATCCCGCCGCCGATCACGCTGGAGCGCGACGGCGACCGGCTGTGGGCCCGGCGGCCCGACGACGAGCGCCAGAGCCGCTCCCTGCACGGCCTGGTGCGCTCGCTGGTGGCCAACATGGTCGAGGGCGTGACCCGCGGCTTCGCCAAGTCGCTGGAGATCCAGGGCGTCGGCTACCGGGTCCAGGCGCAGGGCCGTGACCTGGTCTTCAGCCTCGGCTACTCGCACCCGGTGGCGGTCAAGGCGCCACCCGGCATCGAGTTCCAGGTGGCCACGCCGACCCGGCTCACGGTGCGTGGCATCGACAAGCAGCAGGTCGGCCAGGTGGCGGCCGAGATCCGCAGCCTGCGCCGGCCCGACCCCTACAAGGGCAAGGGCATCCGCTACGCGGGCGAGGTCGTCCGCCGCAAGGCCGGCAAGACGGCCAAGTAAGGAGGCGACATGGACACGGCTCGCGCGAAGCGCGCCGGGCGGATCCGGCGCCACGCCAGGGTCCGCCGGCGGGTGCGGGGCACGGCCGAGCGGCCGCGCCTGTCCGTCTTCCGCTCCAACAAGCACATCTACGCCCCGGTGATCGACGACACGACCGGCCGCACCCTGGCCGCGGCCAGCTCACCGGTCCTGCCGGGCGAAGGTGACAAGACCGCCGCCGCCGTCCGGGTCGGCGCCGAGCTGGCCGAGCGGGCCAGGGCGGCCGGCATCGGCTCGGTCGTGTTCGACCGTGGCGGCTACCAGTTCCACGGCCGGGTCCAGGCCCTGGCCGACGCCGCCCGCCAGGGCGGGCTCGAGTTCTGAAGGAGGCATCCATGGCAGCAGCCCCCGCTCGCCGGGGAGGTGGGCAGCCGGAGCGACGGCCACGCGAGGACCGTGGCGGCGCCGGCCGGGACGAGGCGCCCAAGCCGCAGTTCGAGGAGCGTGTGGTCACGATCAACCGCGTGGCCAAGGTGGTTAGAGGCGGCCGGCGCTTCTCGTTCACCGCGCTGGTGGTGGTCGGCGACGGCAACGGCCGGGTCGGCGTCGGCTACGGCAAGGCCCACGAGGTGCCCTCGGCGATCCAGAAGGGCGTCGAGGTGGCCAAGCGGAACTTCTTCTCCGTGCCGATGATCGGCTCGACCATCCCGCACGAGGTGCTCGGCGCCGACGGCGCCGGCCGGGTGCTGCTCAAGCCGGCCTCGCCCGGCACCGGCGTCATCGCCGGCGGCCCGGTGCGCGCCGTGCTGGAGGCGGCCGGCGTGTCCGACGTGCTGTCGAAGTCGCTGGGGTCGTCCAACCCGATCAACATCGTGCACGCCACCGTGGCCGGCCTGAAGTCCCTGCACCGGCCCGAGGAGCTGGCCCGGCGCCGCGGGCTGGAGCTGGCCGAGATGTCGCCGACCACCCTCGGCCGCATGCGGGCGGCCGCCGAGCTCGGCGGCGGCCCGAAGGCCGCGGAGCCGCCGGCATGAGCCCCCGCCTCAAGGTGACCCAGACCCGGTCGGTGATCGGGCGGCCCAAGCCGCAGCGGGACACGATCCGCAGCCTCGGGCTGCGCCGGCCCGGCGACGTCGTGGTCACCAAGGACGCGCCCGAGATCCGTGGCATGCTGTTCAAGGTCGCCCACCTGGTGAAGGTGGAGGAGGTATCGGAGTGAAGCTGCACCACCTACGACCGGCGCCGGGGTCGACCAGGCAACCGGTGCGCAAGGGCCGCGGCGACGCCTCCGGCAAGGGCAAGACCGCCGGGCGCGGGACCAAGGGGTCCAGGGCCCGCGGTCGGATCCGGATCGGGTTCGAAGGCGGCCAGATGCCGCTGCAGCGCCGCATCCCCAAGCTGAAGGGGTTCACCAACCCGAACAAGGTGGGCTGGTCGGTCGTGAACGTCGAGCGGCTGGCGGCTGCCTACCCCAAGGGCGGCAGCGTCGACCCCGACGCGCTGGTCGCCGCGGGCCTGGCCCGCAAGAACACCCCGATCAAGGTGCTCGGCCGGGGCGACATCGCGGTGCCCGTCCAGGTGCGCGCGCACGCGTTCTCGGCTATCGCCGCCGCCAAGATCACCGCCGCCGGCGGTACCGTGGAGGTCGTGTAGCCGAGGGGCCTGCCCCCGGCCGCGCCGCCCAGGGGTTGCCCCCCGGGCGGCCGGAGGACACCATGGCGTCGTGCCGCCCGCGACAGGCGGGCGCGGCGACCTACGAGCGAGGGACGCAAGGGATGCTGTCGGCCTTCCGCAACGCGCTCAAGATCGGCGAGCTGCGTGGCAAGATCCTGTTCACGATCGCGATGATCGCGATCTACCGGCTGGGGTCGTACCTGCCCGTGCCCGGCGCGGACTACAAGGGGATCCACGAGTTCCTCAAGACCGCCGGCACCCAGAACGGCGCGTTCAACCTGATCAACCTGTTCTCGGGCGGCGCGCTGACCCAGTTCGCGATCTTCGCGCTCGGGATCATGCCCTACATCACCTCGTCGATCATCATGCAGCTGCTCGGCGTGGTGATCCCCCGGCTGGAGCAGTGGCGCAAGGAAGGCGAGCAGGGGCAGAAGAAGATCCAGCAGTGGACCCGCTACCTCACCGTCGGCCTGGCCCTGCTGCAGTCGGCCGGCATCGTGACGCTGGCCCACAGCGGCGGCCTGCTCAACACCGGCAGCCAGCAGCTGGACATCTTCCCGGGCCTGAACACCGGCCGGTTCGCGCTGGCGGTGATCACCCTGACCGCCGGCACGGCGCTGATCATGTGGCTCGGCGAGCTGATCACCGCCCGGGGCATCGGCAACGGCATGTCGATCCTGATCTTCTCGGCCATCGTGGCCAGGCTCCCCAGCGAGGGCGCCAGCATCCTGCGCCAGAACGGCGCGGTGATGTTCAGCGTGGTGCTGACGCTGGGGCTGGCCATCGTCGTGGCGGTCATCTTCGTCGAGCAGGCCCAGCGCCGCATCCCGGTGCAGTACGCCAAGCGCATGGTGGGCCGGCGCATGTACGGCGGCCAGTCGACCTACATCCCGCTCAAGGTGAACCAGGCCGGCGTCATCCCGATCATCTTCGCCTCGAGCCTGCTGTACCTGCCGACGCTGCTCGCCTCGATCGTGCACAAGCCGTGGCTGACCAACCTGTCGGACCGCTTCACCCGCAGCGGCTACCACCCGGTCTACGTCACCGCGTACTTCGTCTTGATCATCCTGTTCGCCTACTTCTACAACTCGATCGCCTTCAACCCGGTCGACACCGCCGACAACATGAAGAAGTACGGCGGGTTCATCCCGGGCATCCGCCCCGGCCGGCAGACCGCCGAGTACCTCGACCACATCCTCACCCGCATCACCCTGCCCGGCGCGCTGTTCCTGTCAGTGATCGCCATCCTGCCGTTCATCGCCTTCGCCATCGGGCACGTCAACCAGTTCCCCTTCGGCGGCACGGCGATCCTCATCACGGTCGGCGTCGGGCTGGAGACCATGAAGCAGATCGAGTCCCAGCTCCTCATGCGCAACTACGAGGGGTTCCTGCGTTGACGCCGGCCGTCCGGCCTGGCCTGGCGTCCGCGTTCCGGCCAGGCTCGGCGCCCGCCGCCCGGCCCGACACCCTGGCGCACTCCCAGGTGACCAGGGCCGCCCTGCGCGCCGCCCGACCGGCGGGATAGACGGACCCAGCAGAGGAGCAGCCAACGCATGCGCATCGTTCTCCTCGGCCCTCCGGGGGCCGGCAAGGGCACCCAGGCCGCCCGGCTGGCCGAGCACTTCGGCTGCGCCAACATCGCCACCGGCGACATCTTCCGGGCCAACGTCGCCGAGGGCACGCCGCTCGGCCGGGCGGCCCAGGAGTACTTGGACGCCGGCGACCTGGTGCCCGACGACATCGTGATCGCCATGGTCATGGACCGGCTGTCGGGGCCCGACTGCGCCGACGGGTTCCTGCTCGACGGGTTCCCCCGCACCGTCGCGCAGGCCGAGGCGCTGGACCGGCGGCTGGCCGAGCTGGGCACCCCCCTGGACGCCGCGCTCAACTTCGAGATCACCGAGGAGGAGCTGTTCCGGCGGCTGGCCGGCCGCTCCCGCCAGCTGCGCCGCTCCGACGACACCGAGGCGACCATCCGCCACCGCCTGGAGGTGTTCGCGATCAAGACCCGGCCGCTGATCGACTACTACAAGCACCGGGGCCTGCTCATCGCGGTGGACGCCATCGGCCCGATCGAGGAGATCACCAGGCGGATCCTGTACGCCCTGGGGGAGAAGGTGTCGTGATCATCCGCAAGTCGCCCGACGAGCTCGACCGCATGCGCAAGGCCGGCCGGCTGGTCGGCCACACGCTGACCGAGGTGTCGGCGGCCGTGCGTCCCGGGGTCAGGCTGCTCGAGCTGGACGCGCTCGCCAACCGGATCATCACCGGCGTGGGCGCGGTCCCGTCGTTCCTGGGCTACCACGGCTTCCCGGCCACGTTGTGCCTGTCGCCCAACGACCGGGTCGTGCACGGCATCCCCAACGGCTCCGTGCTGCGGGAAGGCGACATCCTGTCGATCGACTGCGGCGCGATCGTCGAGGGCTACCACGGCGACGCGGCGGTCACGGTGCCGGTCGGGGCGGTCGACCGGGCGGCCAGGACGCTGATCGAGACCACCGAGCGCGCCATGTGGGCGGGGATCGCCCAGGTGCGGGCGGGCAGGCGGCTGTCCGACATCGGCCACGCGGTCGAGCAGGTCGCCCGCGCCGGCGGCTACGGCGTGGTGCGCGAGTACGTCGGCCACGGCATCGGCACGCGCATGCACGAGGAGCCGCAGGTGCCCAACTACGGGCGGCCGGGCCGGGGGCTGCGCCTGGACGTCGGCCTGGTGCTCGCGATCGAGCCGATGCTGAACGAGGGCGGTCCCGAGACCGAGGTGCTGGACGACGGCTGGACGGTGGTGACCCGCGACGGCTCCCGCTCGGCCCACTTCGAGCACACCGTCGCCATCACCCCCGACGGCCCCGAGGTGCTCACCCTGCTCGACGGCGCCCGCCAGAGCGACTGGCTGGGCGAGGCCATGGCACGCTGACGGCCGCCGGCGCCTTGCTTGCCGGCCGGCCGGTTCCCCTTCCCCGCCGGTCAGTACGGCGCCTTCAGGTTGGGGAACATCGGGAAGTCGCGCACGTTCAGGGTGGCCAGCGGCAGCTCGTGGGTGTCGGCGGTCGCGGCGATGAGCAGGTCGGCGATGCCGAGGCCGGCATGGCTGGAGCGGTAGCGGCGGCCGAGCTCCCCGGCACGCCGGCTCACCGGCTCGTCCACCGGCGCCCAGCGGAGCGCGGCCAGCAGGCGGTCGGTCGCGCGCCGCTCGGCGGCGCGCATCCCGCGCAGCACCTCCGCTCGGGTGATCTCGGAGCAGGTCGGAGGGGCGCCGAGCCCCCACAGGTAGGACCTGGCCGCCGGAACCCCGCGCAGCACGTCGATGAGCACCGAGGTGTCGACGAGCACGCTCATCGTCGCCACTGCTCGTCCTGGCGGGCCTGGCGGCGGCGGTCGCCGGCGCGGACCCCGCTGACATAGGTCGCGCCGTCCTCCAGGTGCGGCGCCACCCCGAAGGCAGCGTCGACGGCGGCGCGGAACTCCGCCAGCTCCTGCTCCGCGGGACCCGGATGGGCCAGGTAGGCGTCGATCGCCTGGCGGATGAGGTTGGACTTCGTCCGGCCGGTGGCCTTGGCCCGGTCGGCGAGCGCCCGGTCCTGCTCGTCGTCGAGGTAGATCTGGGTCCGCCGCATGATGTATCGATCATACATCATCGATGCTGGTCCCGGCGCCTTGCTGCCAAAGCGGTGCTGTTGCTATCGTGGTGAGCCGGTCCCCCGCCTGCGCGGGGTCCTTTGCCGTGGGCAAAGCCCCGGCGCTCGGAGTTCCAGCGATCGATCCAGTCCAGGCGCGCCGCCGCGCCTGTCGTCACACGAGATGAAGGGAAGAGCTTGCCGAAGAAGGATGGCGCCATCGAGGTCGAGGGGACCGTCGTCGAGCCCCTCCCGAACGCCATGTTCCGGGTGGAGCTGGCCAACGGCCACCGCGTCCTCGCGCACATCTCGGGCAAGATGCGCATGCACTACATCCGCATCCTGCCCGGCGACCGGGTGGTCGTCGAGCTCTCCCCCTACGACCTCAACCGCGGCCGCATCACCTACCGCTACAAGTAGCGGCCGCACCTCGATGTCCAGGAGATGAACCGTCAACGATGAAGGTCCAGCCGTCCGTCAAGAGGATCTGCGAGAAGTGCAAGACCATCCGCCGCCACGGGGTGGTCATGGTCATCTGCACCAACCCCCGCCACAAGCAGCGGCAGGGCTGACCGGAGGAGCGACGAGCACATGGCACGGATCGCCGGTGTCGACCTCCCGCGCGAGAAGCGGGTGGAGATCGGGCTCACCTACATCTACGGCCTCGGCCGCACCCGCGCCCTGGAGGTGCTCAAGGGCACGCGGGTGAACCCGAACACCCGCGTGCGGGACCTGTCCGACGACGAGGTCGTGCGCCTGCGCGAATGGATCGACTCGCACTACAAGGTCGAGGGGGACCTGCGCCGCGAGGTCGCCCAGGACATCAAGCGCAAGATCGAGATCGGCTGCTACCAGGGCATCCGGCACCGCCGCGGCCTGCCGGTGCGCGGCCAGCGCACCCACACCAACGCCCGCACCCGCAAGGGCCCGAAGAAGACCGTGGCCGGCAAGAAGAAGGCCACCAAGAAGTAGGCGCGCCGGCGCCGGCGCCGTGACCACGCCGGCGCCGTGACCACGCCCAGACCAGCGAAGGAGAGACAGCGACTTGGCCCCACCGCGCAAAGGCGCCGGCAAGAAGCCACGGCGGCGCGAGAAGAAGAACATCGCCCACGGCCACGCCCACATCAAGTCGAGCTTCAACAACACGATCGTGACGATCACCGACCCGCAGGGCAACGTGATCGCCTGGGCGTCGGCCGGCAACGTCGGCTTCAAGGGCTCGCGCAAGTCGACCCCGTTCGCCGCCCAGCTCGCCGCCGAGCAGTGCGCCCGGCGCGCCCAGGAGCACGGCGTGCGCAAGGTCGACGTCTTCGTCAAGGGGCCCGGCTCCGGCCGCGAGACCGCGATCCGGTCGCTGCAGGCCACCGGCCTGGAGATCCAGGGGATCCAGGACGTGACGCCGGTGCCGCACAACGGCTGCCGCCCGCCCAAGCGGCGCCGCGTCTGACCTTCGGTCAGCCACGACCGCCCTTTGGCCGCAGGCGAGCAGCCAGCCGCAGCAAGCGAGAGGAGAAGCATCGAGTTGGCCAGGTACACCGGACCGGACTGCAAGCTGTGCCGCCGGGAGAAGATGAAGCTGTTTCTCAAGGGCTCCAAGTGCGAGGGGCCCAAGTGCCCGGTCGAGAAGCGACCCTACCCGCCGGGTGAGCACGGCCGTGGCCGGACCAAGGAGTCGGAGTACCTGCTCCAGCTCCGCGAGAAGCAGAAGGCCCGCCGCATCTACGGCGTGCTCGAGGCGCAGTTCGTCAACTACTACAAGGAGGCCGCCCGCCGCAAGGGCATCACCGGCGAGGTGCTGCTCCAGCTGCTCGAGACCCGGCTGGACAACGTGGTCTACCGTGGCGGGCTCGCCCGCTCCCGCGACCAGGCCCGCCAGCTCGTGCGCCACTCGCACGTCACCGTCAACGGCAGGAAGGTGAACATCCCCTCCTACCACGTCAAGCCCGGCGACGTCGTGCAGGTCACCGAGCGCATGCGCGGCAACCTGAACGTGCACGAGTCGATCCAGCTCCAGCTCGGCCGGCCCGCGCCCGGCTGGCTCGACCTGAACGCCGGCGAGGCCAAGGTGACGGTCACCTCGCTGCCCACGCGGGACCAGGTCGAGGCGCCGATCCAGGAGCAGCTCATCGTCGAGCACTACTCGAAGTAAGCTCGTCCGAAGAACCCCGCCGCACCGGCCCCGGGCCGCGTGCGCACCACAGAACCAAACGCGATGGCAGGCCCGAGTCATATGGCGGGCTCGGCCGCCGGAGGTGCAGAAATCCAATGGAGATCTCCCGTCCCCACATCGACTCCCAGCAGCTGGCCGACAACCGCTCCCGGTTCGTCATCGAGCCGCTGGAGCCCGGCTTCGGCTACACGTTGGGCAACTCGCTGCGCCGGACCCTGCTGTCGTCCATCCCGGGCGCCGCGGTGACCTCGATCAAGATCGACGGGGTCCTGCACGAGTTCTCGTCCATCCAGGGCGTCAAGGAGGACGTCACCGACATCATCCTGAACGTCAAGGAGCTGCGCCTGCGCTCGGAGAGCAACGAGCCGGCGACCATGTTCCTGCGGGCGACCGGCCCGGCGGCCGTCACCGCCGGCGACATCGTGCCCCCCGCCGACATCGACATCATCAACCCGGACCTGCAGCTGGCCACGCTGAACGGCAACGCCAAGCTCGAGATGGAGCTGCGGGTCGAGAAGGGCCGCGGCTACCGTCCGGCCGAGCGCAACAAGTCGGCCACCGACGAGATCGGCCGCATCCCGGTGGACTCGATCTTCTCGCCGGTGCGCCGGGTGAGCTACTCGGTCGAGGCCACCCGCTCGGGCGAGATGACCAACTACGACCGGCTGATCCTCGACGTCGAGACCGACGGCTCGCTCAGCCCGGAGGACGCGCTCGCCTCCGCCGGCGGCACCCTGCGCGAGCTGGTCAGCCTGTTCGCCGACCTCGGCGGCGGCGGCGAGGGCCTGCAGCTCGGCCCGGCCGAGCAGGCCGGCTTGGCCGGCGCCAACCTCGACACGCCGATCGAGGAGCTGGACCTGTCGGTGCGCTCCTACAACTGCCTCAAGCGCGAGGGCATCGTCACGGTCGGAGAGCTCGTCCAGAAGTCCGAGGCCGACCTGCTCGACATCCGCAACTTCGGCGCCAAGTCGATCGACGAGGTGCGCGAGAAGCTGCACGAGCTCGGCCTGTCGCTGCGCGAGGAGTAGACCACCGGGCGCCGGCCCCGCCGGTGCCCGCCGAGGACCACCACGAGGAGTGACGCCATGCCGACCCCGACCAAGGGGCCTCGTCTCGGGGGCGCACCGAGCCACGAGCGCATGATCATCGCCAACCTGGCCCGCTCGCTGTTCGCCGAGGGCCGGATCAGGACGACCGAGGCCAAGGCCAAGCGGCTCCGGCCCCAGGCCGAGCGGCTGATCACCTTCGCCAAGCGCGGCGACGTGGCCAGCCGGCGCCAGGTGCTCACCGTGGTGCGGAACAAGGCCGTCGTGCACAAGCTGTTCGCCGAGATCGCGCCGCGGTTCGCCGAGCGTCAGGGCGGCTACACGCGCATCCTGAGGCTCGGCCCGCGGCCCGGCGACGCCGCCCCCATGGCGCTCATCGAGCTCGTCGAGCAGGGCGAGGAGGGCGGGGTCACCGCCGGCGAGCAGGGCCGTCGGCGCCGCTTCGGCCGCGGCCGCCGGGCCGCCCAGGCCGCCCCGCCGGGCGTCAACCGGGCGCAGCGCCGGGCCGCCGCCCGCCGCCGCACCACCGAGGAGACGGGCGCCGCGCTGGCCGGCGAGGAGACCGAGGAGGCGGCGCGCCCGAGCGTGCCGACCGACGCCGAGATCGAGGCGGGGACCGCCCCGGCCGGGGAGCAGGCCGAGGAGGAGGCGGTGGCCGAGGAGCCGGCAGTCGTGGAGCCGATCGGTGCGGAGCCGATCGGTGCGGAGCCGGCCGGCGGGGAGCCGGCCGGGGCGGAGCCGAAGGAGCAGGGGGAGGCGCCGGTGGCCGGGGAGCCGGTGGCCCGGCAGGAGCCGGCCGAGGAGACGACGGACGGAGACGAGCCTTCCCCCCAGGTCGAGCAGGCCAAGGACGCGCCCCCGGCCGAGGGTGAACCGCTGGACGAGGGCGAGCCCCCGGCCCAGGATGCGTCCGAGGAGGGCAAGGACTAAGCGCGAACGCTCGACCCTCGACGAGGGTGACCCACGCCGACGCGACCGGCGCCCGGCCGGGTGGCTGCGCCGGCGCCCCGCCGCCGGCCGCGACCGTCCGGCCACCGACCCAGCCGCACCTCCGGCCACCGACCGCGACCGTCCAGCCGCAGGTCCGGCCGCCGGCCCAGCAGCCTGTCCGGCCGCCGGCGCAGCCGCCCGTCCGGCGCCTGCGCCTGGTGCTCGCCTACGACGGGGCGCCGTTCTCGGGCTTCGCCCGGCAGCGCAACCGCCGGACGGTGCAGGGCGAGCTGGAGGCCGCCCTGTCCCGCCTGGCCGGGCAGCCGGTCGTCACGGTCGCGGCGGGGCGCACCGACGCCGGCGTGCACGCCCGCGGCCAGGTGGCCCACGCCGACGTCCCGGCCGGGCTCGACCCCGAGCGGGTGTGGCGGGCGCTGAACGGCGCGCTCGGCCCGGCCGTGGTCGTGCGCGAGGCGGCCTGGGCGCCCGACGGGTTCGACGCCCGCTTCTCGGCCCGGCGGCGCACCTACGTCTACCGGATCGACGACGGCCCGGCGCCCGACCCCCTGACCCGCGGCTGGGTGCTGCACTGGCGCCGGCCGCTGGCGCTGGAGCCGATGCGCGCGGCAGCCTCCATCCTGGTCGGCGAGCACGACTTCGCGAGCTTCTGCCGCAACCGGGCCGGTGCCACCACCCGGCGCCGGGTTCGCTCGATCGGCATCCGGCGGCGGCGCGGCATCGTGGAGGTGCGGGTGGTGGCCGACGCCTTCTGCTGGCAGATGGTGCGCAGCATCGTCGGGCACCTGGTCGCGGTCGGCGACGGGCGCCGGGACCCGGCCACGACCGCCGAGATCCTGGCCGCCGCCGACCGCCGCCACGTCGGCTTGGTGGCCCCACCCCACGGCCTGGTCCTTGAGTCGGTCACCTACCCGCGGCGGCGCTGGAGGAAGCCGGCCCCGCACGGGCGTGAGGGCGCCGCGCGGGCGTGAGGACCGGCGCTCGGCGCCGGCGGTCGAGCTCGACGACGCCTCCTGGCCTCGCCCCCGAGCAGGAGGGCGACCGGGCCGGCCGCGAGCCGGGTCCGGATACGATGCCATCAGCGCGAGCTCGCCATCCGGAGCGGTTCCGGAGCACGACGCCGTGAACTAGAATCTGGCGCCGGCCGGTCCGTCCTTGCCTGGTGGAACCGCTCACGCGCTCCCGCGCCGAGGAGGTATGCATGCGTCGACTCGTCGTCGGCTTCGTTCTCGTCAGTATGGTGGCCTTGGCCCTGTCCCAGGTGGCCTCCGCCCAGGACACCAGCACGTCTGTGGCCAACCTCCGGCCCGCAAACGAGGTGCCACCGTGTGCCAGCGCCGCCCACAACGCGGTCGGGACGGCAGTCTTCGAGCTTGGCGCCGACGGCACCCAGCTCAGCTACCGGCTGGTGGTCAACA
>JBIOYL010000227.1:0-4365 GCA_044870185.1 Actinomycetes bacterium
GAACATGAACACCGTCCCGGTCGGGCCTGACCGGGACTGGAGGCAACCCGGTCAAGCAAGGCTCAACCGAAGGTCTCGTTCGCCCCTTGCAAGGGTGGAGGACCGGGCCTACGGGCCGGCTTGACGATCACTCCGGCGCCCGCAGTGGCGGACGCGAACTACTCCCCTTCCCTATCACCCCAATCCTACCGACCGTCCGCCCCACAGCACAGGGCCAGCCGGTCCCCACCGGCCAGGCCACACAACTGGTCAACCCGCCTTTACGGCCGGCTTATCGTCCGGCCGTCTACGATCGCCGCAGAAGGGGAGTAGTCCATCGCGGCCAGACGCGCCCGAGCGCGACGCCGTCAGGACGGTGGGCCCGTGCCCATCCGGCGTCGTGCCCCTAGTCCAGGGCGGACGAGACCTTCCGAGCGTCGGATGCCGGCACGGACCCGGCCGGCCGGAGGTCACCCTTGCTGCCTGTCCCGCACCGTTCCGCCAGACCGGCGCCACCGGTCGGCCAGGCCGCCGCGGCCACCCCCGGCCGCCCGGCCGCCACAGACACCCACCAGGCCCCGGCCAGCCGGGCGATCACAAAGGGGATGGAGGAATTGCGCAGCAAGCCGCAGCAGCCAGCGCGCCCCACGCCGTATGACACCACCACCGGCGCCGTCCTGGCCGCCGTCGACGACCCTGGACTCGCCGTGCCCGTGGCCCGGCGGGCCGCCGAGCAGGCGCAGCGCAGCGGCCGGCGGCTCGTGGTCGTGGTGGTGATCCCGGTGGGCGGCGGCCGGCTGGGGGACGGCGGCCGGCTGGCCGACGCGGTCGAGGACTACGACGACGCGCTGGCCATGGCCGACCGGATCCGGCCTGCCATCGAGGAGTCCGGTGTCGTCTGCCGGCTGGAGGTCCGCGGCTACCGGGCCCGCGGCGGGCCGCGTCGCCGGGCCCGCCGGATCGCCACTGCCGTGCTGCATGCGGCCCGGCAGGCGGGCGCCACCGTGCTCGTGCTCGGCCAGCGCCGCCACCGGGGGGCTGCAGGCGCCAGCGTCGCCACGCGCATCGCCCACGGCGCTCCCGCCGGCGTCCAGGTCATCGTCGAACAGCTCGGAGCGCCGGACGGCGCCGAGCGGGCCCGCCCGGCCGCCGGCGTGGCACCCGCTGCCGCGCCGCCGGCGGCGGGTGCCCTTGGACCCGAGCCGGTCGTGCTGACCGCCGAGGGCCGGCGCCTGCTGGCCGCCCGGGCCCGCCGTCTGCAGGCCCGCGTGCTGCCCGAGCTACGGGCGGCGCTCGCCGACCGCGACCGCGACGGTCGCGTGGACGCCGACTACGAGCGGACGGCCAGCGAGCTGTGGCGGCTCTGTGTGCTCGTCGAGCGGGCCGTCGCCGCCGAGGACCTGCCCGACGACCCGGATCGGGTCGAGCTCGGCGAGCTGGTCACCGTTCAGATCGAGAGCGGCCCGCCCGAGCGCTTCCTGATCGTCCACCCGGTGGAGGCGCCGCTTGACGAGCTGCGGATCTCGTCGGCGTCTCCGCTGGCCCGGGCCCTGCTCGGCCAACGGGTGGGGGAGGAGGTCGAGGTGCGCAGCCCCACCGGCCCCTACCGCTGCCGTATCCTGGCCGCCGTCCGCGCCGGCGCCCAGGAGGCGGCCGCCGAGCCCTCAGCGCCGACCGGCGGCTGACCGGGCCGACGGTACGAGCCCACCCGCGCTCGCATTCGATAACCATCTGCGATGCCGCGCGGCCCCGCAGGCCTGGTCCTGCCGCTTATCCACCGCGAGCCGAGAGGGGCGGCGGCGGGGTCGCGGCGTCCAGGCGGACGCGGGCGTCGACCACGACCACGCCGTCGGGCAGCACCATGACGGGGTTGCAGTCCAGCTCGGCCACCTCGGGGTGCGCCTCGACCAGGGCGCTGATCCGCAGCAGGAGGTCCTCGAGGGCGCCGACGTCGGCCTTGGGGGGCGCCCCGGTAGCCGTCCAGCAGCGGGAAGGTGGCCAGCGCGCGGACCATCTCGGCGGCGTCCCGGTCGGTCAGCGGGGTGATCCGCACGGCGACGTCGTTCAGCAGCTCCACGGCGGTGCCACCGGCCCCGCAGGCGACCACGGGCCCGAACGAGGCGTCGTGCACCACCCCGACCAGCAGCTCCACCCCGCCGGCGACCATGCGCTGGACCAGGAACCGGTCCACGGTGTGGCCCTGGGCGGTGAGCTCGGCCGCCATCTCGGTGGCGGCCGCCCGCACCTGCCCGGCGCCGGTCAGCCCGAGACGCACCCCGTGCGCCTCGGTCTTGTGCAGCAGCAGCGGCGCGACCGCTTTGAGGGCGACCGCTCCGCCCAGCGCCTCGGCGGCCGCACCGGCCGCCTCGGGGGCGTCGGCCAGGCGCCAGTCGGCCATGGGCACGCCGTAGCAGTCAAGCAGCCGAGCGACCTCGTCGGGCGCCAGCCACCGCGGCAGGGGTCCCGCCGTCAGGGCGGCGGCGAGCTGGGCGGCGGCCTCCTCGCGGCTGATACCTGGCAGCTGCGGAACCTGTCCCTCGGGACGTTGCCGCCAGCTGCTGTACTCGACCGCTCGGGCCAGCGCGCGGGCGGCGTCCTCAGGGAAGCGGTAGGTCGGGATCCGGGCGCTCGGGCTGGACGGGTCGCGTGGGATGTCGTGGGCGGACATGACCACGGTCAGCACCGCGTCGACCTCGCCGGAGGCGGCGACCAGCGCGACGGTGCGCCGGTAGTGCGCAGGTGGCGCCGAGGCGAGCATGTCGACCGGGTTGGCCAGCGCCGCGGCCGCCGGGAGCCCGTCGGCGAGCGTGGCCTGCAGCGCCGAGGAGAGCTGGACGACCCGCAGGCCGTCGGCCTCGCAGGCGTCGGCGCACAGGATCCCTGGGCCGCCGGCGTTGGTGACGATCCCGACCCGCCGGCCCTGGGGCAGCGGCTGGTTGGCCAGCAAGGCGGCGACGTCGAACAGCTCGGCCAGGGTGTCGGTGCGGACCACCCCGGCCTGGCGGAACAGCGCGTCCACGGTCACGTCCGAGGCGGCCAGCAGCGCCCCGGTGTGGGAGGAGGTCGCCCGCGCGCCAGCGGCCGAGCGGCCACTTTTGACCGCCAGCACCGGCTTGGCGTGCGCGACCCTTCGGGCGATGCGGGTGAACTTGCGGGGGTTGCCGAACGACTCCAGGTACAGCAGCACCAGGTCGGTCCGCTCGTCCTGCTCCCAGTAGTCCAGCAGGTCGTTGCTGGAGATATCGGCCTTGTTGCCGACCGACACAAACGACGACAGCCCCAGGCCGAGCGCGTTGGCGTAGTCGATGATCGCCAGCCCCAGCGCGCCGCTCTGGGACAGGAAACCGACCCGGCCGGCCAGGGGCAGCTCCGGGCCGAAGGTGGCGTCCAGCCGCACCTGCGGGTCGGTGTTGACGATGCCGAGGCAGTTCGGGCCGACAAGGCGCATCCCGGCGTCGCGGCAGACCCGCAGCAGCTGCGCCTGGCGCTCGGCGCCCTCCGCGCCGACCTCAGCGAATCCGGCGGCCACGACGACGATGCTGCGGACGCCTTTGGCAGCGCACTCCTGGACCGCCTGGACGACCGCCGGGGCCGGCACCGCCACCACGGCCAGGTCGACCGGGCCGGGCACGTCGGTGACCGACGGGTAGGCGGCAACCGACTGGACCACCTCGGCCTTGGGGTTGACCGGGTAGACCGGGCCCTGGAAGCCGGCGGCCAGCAGGTTGTGGAACAGCTCCCCCCCGACCGTGCCGCGGGTGCGGGAGGCTCCCACCACCGCCACCGAGCGGGGCGCGAGCAGCGTCCGCACGGCGGCCACCGCGGCGATCTGCTCGCGCCGCTCGAACCGGTCCAGCGCCTGCGGCGTCAGCGAGGTCGGCAGCTCGTACCAGAGCTCGCCGGGCAGCGCCTTGGTGGTGACCGGGAAGCCGCTGTCGCGGAAGACCTCGCGCATGCGGTAGTTGTCAGCTAGGGTGTGTTTCGAAAGTCATAGCCACTCGTTGATCGCGGCGATGTGCACGGTGGCCTGGTAGCGCACCGCGAGCTTGTCGTAGCGGGTGGCCACCGCCCGGTGCCGCTTGAGCCGGTTGATCCCGCACTCCACCGCATACCGCAGCCGGTAGGCCGCCCGGTCAAACCGCGGCGGCCGGCCACCCCGGCGACCCCGGCGGCGCCGGTGGGCGGCCTGGTCGTCCTTCTCGGGGATGGTGGCGCGGATGCCGCGGCGGCCAAGCAGCGCCCGGTTGGCCCGGGAACTATAGGCCTTGTCGGCCAGCACCCGGTCAGGTCGCGTGCGGGGCCGCCCCGGGCCCAGGCGAGGCACCCGGATGCCGCCCAGCACCGCGGCGAACTGGGGGCTGTCGCCGCGCTGGCCGGCGGTGACCA
>JBIOYL010000228.1:0-2452 GCA_044870185.1 Actinomycetes bacterium
CCACGACCTGCCCGCCGATCACCCCGACGACGGCCGGCTCGGCCCCACCACGGCTGACGGCGAGCTGCTGCGCCTCGGCCGACTCCAGGTTGGCCGGGGCAGGCAGACCCTGGGCGAGCACACTCGACTCCAGCGCGACGACGGCGTTGGCGGCAACGATACGGTCGGCCACGACGATCGGTCGATCCATTGGCTGGGCTTCCTTCATCGCTGGACGCAGGTCCGCCCCAGCGTATCGGGTTGGCCGAGGTGGCGGGCCGCACCTCGCGGCGGGCCGCCGGTGCCTGGTGGCCATGTCCGCCGGGGAACGTTCCGGGAACCCGCGCCGCCCGCCGCTCGTCTGACAGGATGAGGCCCCCGGTTCCCAGGGGATCCAGACCAACAGGAACCGGACCATCGGGGTACCGGACCATCGGGGTACCCGGACCATCAGGGATGCGGACGAGGGGACCGGTCGAGGAGGTGCCGATGCGCAGGCAGGTCGTGGTCGCGGGGCTGGTGGCGGTCGCCGTCGTCGCCGCCTTCGCGGTCGGCGGCGTGCTGGTCGCCCGGTCCAGGCCGCCGCAGCGGCTGCCGGCGCTCGCCCCGACCGCCACGGCACAGCAGGCCGGCGCGGACCAGCAGGCTGGCGCGGCCGTCCCCTCGATCGCCGACCGGGCGCCCGAGCCGGACGGGACGACCGTCGTGTACAAGACCGCCGGGCCGCTGCCCAAGCTCCCCGACCAGGCGCGGGCCTGGGTCCTGGACGCCGCCGTCACGGGTGACCAGGTCGCGGCGCTCGCCCACACGCTCGGGCTGCCTGGCAGGGTCAGCCAGGACGGCAACGGCTTCACGGTGACCGACGCGACGCGCTCGCTGCGCGTCGCCAAGACGGCGGGCGCGCCCTGGAGCTTCGGCCCGCGGCTGCCGCGCTGCCTGCCGCCGGGGCCGCTCGCCGCGCCCAGCCAGGCGCCCGGCATCGCCAGCCGCTACCCGCCCGCGGGGATCGCCTGCGGGGCTGCGGCGGCCGGCGGCGCGGGCGGGGGCGCGGCGGCCGGCGGCGTGGGTGGGGGCGTGGCCGGCACCGTGCGCCCGTGCCCGCTCGGCGGCTGCCCCACCAGCCGCCACGGACAGGTGCAACGCCAGGCGTCCGCGGTCTGCCCGCTGGGGACGAAGGATGGCTCGGCCGGGGTGGCCTGCGGACCCGTCCCGCGGCCGGTGCGGCCCGCCGGGCTGCCCACGCAAGCCGAGGCCGAGCGCATCGCCCGGGAGCTGCTCGGCCGGCTCGGGGTCGGCCTCGACGGGGCGGCCGTCGAGGTGATCGACGGCGTGACCCGCTGGGAGGTGGTCGCCGATCCCACCGTCGGCGGCCAGCCCACGTCCGGCTTCGGCTGGCGGGTGTCGGTCGGCTCCCAGGGCCGGATCGAGTCCGCCGGCGGCTGGCTCGCCACGCCCAGGCAAGCCGACGTCTATCCGCTGATCGGCGTCTCCAAAGGGATCGAGCGGCTGCAGCGCGACGGTGCCTGGTGGGCCGGCGGCCCGTACGGCAACCTGCGCGTGTGGCCTCCGATCCGCTGTGGGAAGGCCGCCTGCCCGGCCCCACCCGACCGGGCCCCGGTCGTGCGCACGATCACCGACGTGCGGCTCGGCCTGCAGCTCGCCCTCGTGCTCGACCGGTCGGGCCGGCCGCCCGCCCGTGCCTACCTGGTGCCAGCCTACTTCTTCGCGGTGCGCGAGCTGCCCGGCCGGAGGCTGCCAGTGATCGCGGTCGCCGACCGGTTCCTCACCCCGCCGCCGGCCCCGCTCCCGGCCACGACCGGCCCGGCGGCCAAAGGATCCGGGTCGAGCGCGACGACCACGAGGTAGCCCGGGAGACACCCCTGGGCGGAGGCGAACGGGCCGAGCCGGCGGCCGCGGTGGCCGACGTCAACCTCCCCAGAAGCGGCGCAGCACCACCTGCCTGGCCCGGCGGGTGGCGCGCCGGTACGCCTCCAGGAAGCGCTGGCGGCCGGGCGGCGGCTCCCCCATCGCGCGGGCGAGCCGCTCCAGCGCACGCGGGTCGGTTGGCAGGGCGTCGGTCGGGCGGCTGGCGACCAGATAGCCGACGTTGCGCACGCGCATGCACAGGCGGTAGGCGTCGGCCAGCCGCTCCGCCTCCAGCAGGGTGAGCGCCCCCGCCTCGGCCAGCGCGGCCATCGCGGCCAGCGTCCCCTGGACCCGGACCCTGGGATCCTGGCCGCCGCGCTCGAGCTGGAGCAGCTGGACGGTCCACTCGACGTCGGCGAGCCCGCCCGGCCCGAGCTTGAGGTGCAGGGCCGGGTCGGCGCCGGCCGGCAGACGTTCCTTCTCGACGCGGGCTTTCATGCGGCGGATGGCGGTGATGGTGTCGGCCTCCAGCCGGTCGCGGTAGCAGCGGCTGGCCGCCGCGGCGCAGAACCGCCCGGCCAGCTCCCCATCCCCCGCCACCGGCCGC
>JBIOYL010000229.1:0-2782 GCA_044870185.1 Actinomycetes bacterium
CACCCCTCGGTCCGGGCCGCCAACACCGCCACGGCAGCATCGGCCAGCTCGGGTCCGACCGCCGCGTGCAGCAGCGCCGTCGCCTCCTCCGCAGTGAAACGCAGGTCGGCGGCGCGCAGCTCGGCCAGCTGGCCGCGGGCCCGCAGCCGCGCCAGCGGCAGCGGCGGGTCGGCGCGGCTGGCCAGCACCAGCCGCAGCCCAGGCGGCCGGTGCTCCAGCAGGAACTCCAGGGACGTCTGCACCGGGCGGGCGTCGACCAGGTGGTAGTCGTCCAGCACCAGCAGCACCTCGCCCTCGGTGGGCTGGCTGGCCAGCTGGTTGATCAGCGCGGTCACCAGCCCGTCGAACGACGGCGGGGGCGGCGGGCCAAGCAGCGGCACCAGCTGCTCGGCGAGGCCCGGGCGCACCTGGTCCAGGCCGGCGAGCACATGCCGCCAGAACCTGGCCGGGTCGTTGTCGGCGGCGTCCAGCGACAGCCAGGCGACCGGCCGCCGGACGGACCTGGCCCAGTCGGCCAGCAGGCTGGTCTTGCCGAACCCGGCCGGCGCGCACACCAGCACCAGCCCCCGCGCCAGCCCCTCCTCCAGCTGGTCCAGCAGGCGGGGGCGGGCCACGAAGCCCGGCGGCGGGCGGGGCACATGCAGCTTGGTGGCCAGCAGGACATCCCGCTCGGACGCGGCAACCTCGACTGGGCTGGTCGTGGGTGGCTCAGCCATCGGTAACCTGCACGCTCGGCATCCAGCGATCCTCCGGCTGGTCGCTGGGTGGGGCCATTGTAGGGGCGGCCGCTGCAGGCTTGACCGCAAGGGACGGCGAATCGTTGCGATCTGCGGGGGTGCGCGTCGCCGAGCCCGCCTTCCCCCGCCACCTCGAGTGGCGGGGGAAGCGGCGGGGAAGCCGGGCCCCGGCGCTGGCACTCCGGCAAGGGGGCGAGCGGCGTGAGCGGCTCGGGATCACCCGGGCAGTATGAGATCCGGATCGAGGGGGTCCTCGACAGCCACTGGGCGGCCTGGTTCGAGGGCCTCCAGGTCACAAGCGACGGCCGCCAGACGGTCATCTCTGGCCTGCTGGCAGATCAGCCCGCGCTCCATGGGCTGCTGATCAAGGTACGCGATCTGGGGCTCTGCCTGATCTCCGTGCATCGGCTGGACCCGGATGAGGCCGGCGAGAGGGCGTAGCGATACGACGCAATCCGGCTCGTCCGGCGTCGCCGGAACCGGGTACGGGCAGATGTGCGCTCGGCCAGACCAGGGGTGGCGAAGTCATGAGGAGCAGTCCTCGTCCAGGCCGTACGCCATGGCAACCTCGGTCGAGACCTGGTTGCTGTCGACCGGGACGGCAAGCTCCGCGGCGGCAGCGGCCCAGCCGTGGCCGCCGGGCCTGGCCTTGCTGGCCAGGCCGGCGGCATGCGAGTCCAGGGTGGACAGCCGGCGGGTGGCCACATGTGCGCGGCGTCGCCGGCCAGGAACACCCGGCCTGCCCGCGGTAGCATCGGGTGACCTGCGCGCCGATGGGAAGCCGAGCACCTTCAGAGCAGGCTGACTATCACGCAGAGTCCGATCCGGGAGGGTAGGATGCGCGAGCTGACCGATTCCGGGTGAGCACGCCGCTCGAGAAATTGGCCGAGAGCTTCAAGCAACTGGAAGGAGCAATACGTGGCTGAGCAGCACACGATGCCCGAGATGAAACTGGAGTTGGTACCCGTCCCCGTTTCGGATGTCGACAGGGCCAAGGCCTTCTATGAGAAAGCCGGGTTCGAGCTCGGGGTGGATACGCAAATGAGCAACACAATGAGGGTGGTCCAGTTTACGCCACCCGGGTCGGCCTGTACGATCGTCTTTGGTACCGGGATGCCCGGTATCTCGGATATGAAGCCGGGATCGGTTCATGGCCTGCACCTGGTGGTAAACGACATCAACGAGGCTCGCGAGGCGCTCATAAGGCGTGGCGTCGAGGTCGGCGAGGTGATCGATTATAGTCAGGTGAAATATGCCGAGTTCCGTGATCCCGATGGCAACTCATGGCTCCTGCAGGAGTTCCCACCGGAAGTGCGACAGCCTGGACAGAGCTTTTATCAGGAGAAGAAGTAGACTGGATGGCATTGGTGCTGCCGGGGCGCTCAGGGTTGAGACCGTGGTCGACATGCCTGACGGGCGCTCCCGCCACCTTCCGCTTGAGCTCATACCTCTTGTTCCCATAGCAGCGGAGCAGATATATTATCTAGAATTATGATCAGGTACTCGCAGAGACATGCCCGCCCCTGAGAGCAGAGGGGTGTCCTGGCAGGAGCTACCCCTCGAGCGGGAGCGCGACATCCTGCGAGAAGCGATCCGGCTCCTGGAAGAGCGGCTGCCCCCTGCATGGTCGGCTGACATCGACGAGGAGCCGAGGATCGATGGCCGCCGCCTGGACGCAGTGGTTACGCTGACTGCGCCCGACGGGATGCGCGCGCAGCTGCTCGTCGAGGCCAAGCGACTGCTTGCGCCACGCGATGTGCCTCTGGTGCTCCAGCAACTGAACGCCGTCAGCCGCGCGCTAGAGCCGGCCGTGCCGACGGCGGCGATGGTGGTCGCCCGCTACCTTCCCCTTCGCCCCGGGAGCAATTGGTCGATCTCCTGACTGGCCCCGGACGCAGTGCCGCTGAAGCCCTGTCAATAAGGGTGTCCGTGATGCTCTTCATGTGGGGACCCGGTGCAGCCAGCGGCCCAGACAGATGAGTGCCCCAGCGGCCCGGTACACATCCCGGACGCGGTACAGCAGCCCGCGCCAGCGACGCAGCGCC
>JBIOYL010000230.1:0-2342 GCA_044870185.1 Actinomycetes bacterium
CCACGACCGCATCGGCCGGCTCGCCGCCCGGCTCGGCGTCGACCGGCTGGTCGGCGTCGGCCCGCTGGGCCGGGTGCTGGTCGACGCCGCCCGCATGGAGGGGATGTGGCCGGAGGAGGCGCGGGTGGCCGACGACCCCGAGGCCGCCCTGGCCGCCCTGGCCGGGTTCGGCCCCGACGAGGTCGGGCTCGGGCCGGACGACGTCGTGCTGGTGAAGGCGAGCCGTGCCGTCGCCCTGGACGTGGTGGCCACACGGCTGCTCGACGCGCCCCCGCCCGGCCGGCCCTCCTGCCCGGCCGGGCGGGGGGCGGCCGCCCGCCTGCCCGCAGAGGGGGACGCCTAGTGGTGGGGATCCTCACCGCGGCGGCCCTCGCCCTGGCCGTGGGGCTCATGGGGACCCCGCTCGCCATCCGGCTGTTCCGCCGCCGGGGGCTCGGGCAGCTCATCCAGGACGACCTGCCGGACTCGCACCAGACCAAGCGCGGGACGCCGACCATGGGTGGGGCGGTCATCATCCTCGCCGCGGTGGCCGGCTACGTCGTCGTCCACTTCGTGACCAAGACGCGCTTTGCGCGCTGCGGGATCCTGGTGGTGGCCGCCATGGTCGCGCTCGGCGCGGTCGGGTTCGTCGACGACTACCTCAAGATCCGCAACCAGCGCAGCCTCGGGCTGACCAAGACGGCCAAGTTCGGCGGCCAGGCGATCGCGGCCATCGCCCTGGGGCTCGGCGCCTGGTACTGGACCCCCGCCTGGCACGGGATCTCGTTCATCCGCCCGCTCGCCCACACCGAGCTGCCGCTCGTCTTCTTCATCGTCTGGGTGTTTCTGATCGTGTCGGGCACCTCCAACGGCGTGAACCTGACCGACGGCATGGACGGGCTCGCCTCCGGGTCGACCGTGCTGGTGATGAGCGCCTACGTGGTCATCGCCTTCTGGCAGTTCCGCCACTCCTGCTCGTCGCCGCCCCTGCACAGCCCGGGCTGCTACGACCTCCCCGCCCGGGACACCCAGGACCTGGCCATCGCGGCAGCCGCCATGATGGGGGCCACGGCCGGGTTCCTGTGGTGGAACGCCCCGCCGGCCCGCATCTTCATGGGGGACACGGGCTCGCTGTCGCTGGGTGGCACGCTCGCCGCGCTCGCGCTGTTCACCAACACCCAGCTGCTGTTGCTCGTGCTCGGCGGCCTGTACGTGGTCGAGACCCTGTCGGTCATCCTCCAGGTGGCCTCGTTTCGGCTCCTGCACCGCCGGGTGTTCAAGATGGCCCCCATCCACCTGCACTTCGAGCTGTCGCAGTGGCCGGAGTTCACCGTGATCGTGCGCTTTTGGATCCTGGCGGGGATGGCCGTAGCCTTCGGCCTCGGCCTGTTCTACGCCGAGTTCATCACCCGAGGAGGCGCCGGTGGCTAGCGAGCCGCCGCCCGGCGACTGGCCGGCCCGCTGCGAGCCCGAGTGGTTCGCCGGCCTGCCCGTGCTGGTGGCCGGCCTCGGCCGCTCGGGCCGGTCGGCCGCCGTGCACCTGGCCTGCTTCGGCGCCGACGTGCTGGCCTGTGACGACGCCGCCGGGCTGGAGGTCGCCGACCTGGCCGCGGCCGGGGTCAAGACCCACCTCGGTCCCGGCGCGGTCGACCTGCTCGACGGCCGCCGGCTGGTCGTGGTCGCCCCCGGCCTGCGCGAGGCCCATCCGGTCATCCAGGCCGCGCTCGCGGCCGGCCTGCCGGTCTGGAGCGAGGTCGAGCTGGCCGCCCGGGCCGCCCGCCCGCCGCTGGTCGGGGTCACCGGCACCAACGGCAAGACGACCACCGCCGAGCTAGCCGCGGCCATGGTGACGGCCAGCGGGCTGGCCGCGGTCGCGGCCGGCAACATCGGCCTGCCGCTGCTCGACGCCGTGCTGGCCGCCCGCAAGCCCGACGCGGTGGTGGTGGAGCTGTCGAGCTTCCAGCTGCGCTTCACCCACACCCTGCACCTGGCCGCCGGCGCCTGGCTCAACTTCGCCCCCGACCACCTCGACTGGCACCCGAGCCTGGCCGCCTACGCCGACGCCAAGACGCGCATCTGGGCCAACCAGACACCCGGCGACTGGTCGCTGTATGCCGCCGACGACCCGGTCGTGTCCGCCCGGGTCGCCCATGCCACGGGGACCCCGGTGCCGTTCGGCGCCGGCCGGGCCGCGCCCGGCGGGATCGGCGTCGAGGCGGGCGTGGCGCTGTCGCGCATCCGCGGGGTCGAGGGCGGGCTGTGGCGGGTGGCGGCGCTGCGGCTGCCGGGCCGCCACAACCTGGCCAACGCGCTGGCCGCCTCCGGGCTCGCGCTCGCCCTGGGCGCCCACCCGGCCGGCATGG
>JBIOYL010000231.1:0-7797 GCA_044870185.1 Actinomycetes bacterium
GGCGACCGGGTCGACGAGCGGCAGCGTATCGGCCGCGTGCACGCGCGTGACCACGCGGCCGCCGGGCGGGCCGGCGACGCGCTGCTGGCGACCCTTACCTGGAGCGACAGCGCGGTGCCGCCCCCTGCGCTCGTCCACCACACGATCGCGCCGTCGTAGCGGGACGGCCCCGTCCCGGCCGGCCCCGGCGTGGCAGGGGCACGGCGGGCCGTCCCGGCCGGCTCCGCACCGGCAGGGCCCGTGCTACGTTCGCTGGGAGCCGCTCGGCCCGACCGCCCGGCCTATCGCCGCCAGCTCGCAAAGGACGCCTGTCGTGCGCAACTCGCCGCTCCTGCTGCTCCGCAGCGACGTGCCCGCGTTCATCGCCTTCGTGCTCGCGCTGGTCGCCGGGATCACCTTCCACGAGTTCAGCCACGCGGCGGTGGCGACCCTGCAGGGCGACTCCACCGCCCGCAGCGAAGGCCGGCTGACCCTCAACCCGCTGTCCCACCTGGACCCGATCGGCAGCATCTTCCTGCTCATCGGCGGATTCGGCTGGGGCCGCCCGGTGCCGTTCACGCCGTCGCGGATGCGCTCGCGGCGGGTGGGCGCGGCCCTGGTCGGCCTGGCCGGTCCGGCCGCCAACCTCGTCCTTGCCCTGCTGGCCGCCGGCCTGATCAAGCTGGGCCTCGGCAGCTGGGCGGCGCCGGACACCTTCGCGTGGAAGTTCCTGGTCGTCCTGCTCGAACTGAACGTCGTCCTGTGCGTGTTCAACCTCATCCCGATCCCGCCGCTGGACGGCTCGCGCCTGCTGTCGATCCTCCTGCCGCCACAGCGCCAGGGCATCGTGTACTTCCTGGACCAGTACGGCATCTTCCTCCTCATCGCGCTGCTGTTCCTCGCCCCGGGGTTCCTGACGCCGCTGTTCGTTAGCATGGAGACGGCGATCCTGCGGCTGTTCGGCTTGCTCGCCGCGTAGCCGGCCACCCGGGCGCATGCAACCGGCCACCCCGGCGGTCGATACGTCCCTGGGCCGCCTGGGGGAGACCGGGCCTGGCCCGGCGGGGCGGCGGGTCCGGGCGTCGCGGCGGTCGGTCGCCACCTGGCCGGCCGTGCCAGCGGCCGTTGTCGGCCGGAGCCGGGGTGGCGGCGATCGCCCGTCCGGCGCAACGCCCGTCGCGACGTCGACCGATCGACAAGGCATGCGAGAGCGGTATGGGGTACGTGGTCAAGACCGAGGTGTTCGAGGGGCCCTTCGACCTGCTCGTGCACCTGATCGCCCGCCAGCGGGTCGACCTCTGGCGGGTGTCGCTGTCCAAGATCACCGAGGACTACCTGGCCGAGATCAGGCGCATGCGTGCGCTCGACCTCGACGTGGCCACCGAGTTCCTGGTGGTGGCGGCGACCCTGCTTGAGCTGAAGGCCGCCCGCCTGCTGCCGTCACCAAACGCCGATCCCGATGACGTCGAGGCGCTGCTCGAGCAGCGTGACCTGCTGTTTGCCCGCCTGCTGCAGTACCGCGCCTACAAGCGGGCTGGTGCGCTGCTCGGGGTCCGGTTCGAGCAGCAGGCCGGCTTCCACCACCGCCGGGTGGGCGCCCCCGACCTCATCGGCGAGACGGTGCCCCACCTGCTGCACGACGTGCGGCCGGAGCAGCTCGCCAGGCTGGCCGCCGACGCGCTGGCGCCCGCTCCCGCCCCCAGGGTGCAGACCAGCCACGTCATCGCGCCCAGGTTGTCGGTGAGCGAGGCGGTCGTCGCGCTCGCCGACCGCCTCCGACGATACGGCGAGATACCCTTCACCGAGCTGGTCGGGGCCGGTGCGATCACCATCGAGGTGGTGGTCGCGTTCCTCGCCGTCCTCGAACTGTACAAGCGGTCGCTGGTGGAGCTCGAGCAGGGCGCCACCTTCGGCACGATCGCCGTCCGGTGGACCGGCGGCGGTGACGTGGATGCGCGCGAGCTGGAGATCGAGGAGCTGCCATGACTTCCGAGCCGATCGGCAGCAGCCCAGGCCCCGGGGCGGGGGCGGCCGCCGGCGGCATGGGCGACCGGGCGGGGGCGGCCGCCGAGCCGGGCGGCGACGAGTCCGCCGCCGGCGCCGATCCTGCCCCGTGGCCGTCCGACGAGCTCTACGACCCTGTCGAGCTGGACGACCGGGGCCAGCTGCGCCGGGACCTGGAGGCGGTCCTGCTCGTCGCCGACGAGCCGGTGCCCGCCGCGGTGCTGGCCGAGCTGGCCGGCGAACGGGTCTCCGAGGTCGAAGCCGCGCTGGTCGACCTGGCCGCCTCGTACGCCCGCGACGGGCGGGGCTTCGTGCTGCGGGTGCTTGCCGGCGGCTGGCGGCTGTCCACGCACCCAGGCGCACGCCCCGTGGTGGAGGCCTTCCTGCGTGCCGGCCAGCAGGCCCGCCTGACCCGGGCCGCGCTCGAGACCCTCGCCGTGATCGCGTACCGCCAGCCGGTGACCCGCCTGCAGGTCGCCGCGGTCCGGGGCGTCAACGTGGACGGCGTGTTCCGCACGCTGCTCGCCCGCGGCCTGATCCGCGAGCTCGGCCGCGACGAGGGTCCCGGTCAGGCCGTCCTGTACGGCACGACCACGAGCTTTCTGGAGCAGCTCGGCCTGCGTTCGCTCGACCAGCTCCCGCCCATCAAGGACTATCTTCCGGAGGGCGTCGAGCTGGCCGACCTCCAGGAGCCGCCGTGAGCCCCCGTCGGGGTCCGGAGCATTCCGAAGGAGTGCGCCGGGCAGTGCGGCGTCGGAGCGGCCGGTCGGGGAGCGCCGGCGGCGAGGCATCGGGTGCCGGCGCGGGTCGGCGCGCCTCGGCGGCCGCCCGCGGCGGCCGCACGCCGGGCGAGCTGGAGCCCGGGCACGCGTCGGCGAGCGCACGTGGCGGCCGCGCGTCGGGCGAGCTGGCACGCGGGCGCTCCTCGGGCGGCGTGCGGGGCGGCGCGCAGGGCGGCGCGCGGGGTGGGCGCTCGTCGGACGGCGCGCGGGGCGGCGCGCGGGGTGGGCGCTCGTCGGGGACGCGGGCGAGCCGCCGGCCGGCCCCGCCGGCGCGTGCGACGGCCGGCGACGCCCCGGTGGCGGACGGTGGCGGTGGGACGCTGACGCTGCGGCTCAACAAGGCGCTGAGCCGGGCAGGGCTCGGCTCACGGCGTGCGGTCGAGGAGCTGGTCCGCGCCGGGCGGGTGAGCGTCAACGGCGAGCTGGTCGGTGACCTGGGCCGCCGCCTCGACCCGGCCACCGACCGGGTCGAGGTGGACGGATCAAGGGTCGTGCTCGACGAGCGGCGGCGCTACTGGCTGCTCAACAAACCGGCCGGGGTCGTGACGACGGCCGCCGACCCGGCCGGCCGCCCGACCGTCGTCGCGCTGGTCCCGCCCGTCCCGCGGGTGTTCCCGGTCGGCCGGCTCGACCGGGAGACCGAGGGGCTGCTGCTGCTCACCAACGACGGGCCGCTCGCCTACCGGCTCACCCATGCCCGCTACGGCGTGGAGAAGCGGTACCTGGCCGAGGTCGACGCCCTGCCGCCGGCGGCGTTGCGGCGGGTCCGGGAGGGGGTCGAGCTGGCCGACGGCCCGGCCCGGGCCGTGCGGGCTCGGGTGGTGGGCAGGTCCGGTCGCCGGCAGCTGGTCGAGGTCAGCATGGTCGAGGGGCGCAACCGTGAGGTGCGCCGGCTGCTGGATGCGGTTGGTGCGCCCGTGCGCCGGCTGGTCCGGACGGCCATCGGTCCCGTTCGGCTCACCGGGCTCGGTCCGGGCGAATATCGCGCGCTCCGCGCCGACGAGGTACGCAGCCTGTATCGTGCCGTGGGCCTGTAGCGATCCCTGGTCGTGAGCGGTCTTGGCCGGCGAGGTCTGGCAACTCGACAATACGACTACATATTGATAAAGAGATTGAAACTATGTGGCTACAGCAATATGTCCATGCGTCCGCGGGGCGTCGGCGGGGCCGATGAGCTCCGAGCGCCTGGTGGCCATCCGCGGCGCGACGACGGTCGGCGCCGACACCGCCGACGAGCTGGTGGCCCGCACCCGTGAGCTGCTCGTGCAGATCCTCGAGTGCAACCGGGTCGCGCACGACGACCTGGTGTCGATCATCTTCACGGCGACCGAGGACCTCACCAGCGAGTTCCCCGCCGCGGCGGCCCGCAGCCTCGGTCTGGGCGACGTGCCGCTGCTGTGCGCTCGCGAGCTCGCCGTCGTGCATGGCAACCCGGCCACGGTCCGGGTGCTGGTCCACTGCTACTCGGACCGGCCCCGGGCGAGCCTTCGCCACGTCTACCTCCACGGCGCGCGCCACCTGCGCGACGACCTCCCAGGATGAGCGCCGCCCTGCGCTGGCCGAACCGGCTGGCGCTCATCGGCACCGGCCTGCTCGGCGCCTCGGTTGGGCTTGCCGCCCGGGCCGTCGGCGTGGCCGTGGTGGCCGGGACCGACACCGACCGCCGGGAGCTGCGCGCCGCGCACGCGGCCGGGGCGATCAGCCTGCGGGCCCGGTCGCTGGAGGAGGCCGTCGACGGCGCCGACCTGGTGATCGCCGCCACCCCGGTCAGCGCGCTCGCGCCCGTGCTGACCGAGGCCGCCATGGCCAACCCGGCCGCCGTCCTGAGCGACGTTGGCAGTACGAAAGCCCACCTTCTCGCCGAGCTTGCACGCTGGTCCACAGATCTGCGGACCGTGATCCCGGGTCATCCGATGGCCGGCTCCGAGGAGCGGGGTGCCCGCGCCGCCCGGGCCGACCTGTTCCGCGGCGCGGCCTGGGTGCTGACCCCACCGGCCGGCGTCGACCATCAGGCGCTGCGCCGCATGACGGCGTTCGTGCGGGCGCTGGGCGGCCGTCCGCTCATCCTCGACCCCGACCTGCACGATCGGGTGGCCGCCTTCGCCAGCCACCTGCCCCAGCTCGCGGCCACCGCCCTGATGGGCGCGGTGGCCGAGGTGGAGGCGCCGGCCGCCCTGCGCAGCCTGGTCGCCACCGGCTTCCGCGACACCACGCGGGTGGCGGCGAGCGACCCGGACCTGTGGGTGGACATCTGCGCCACCAACGCGCCCGCCATCGTCGCCGGGCTCGACGTCCTGATCGGCCGGCTCGTCGAGCTGCGGGCGCTGGTGCGGGACGGCGACCGCGAGGGCCTGCACGGCGCGCTCGCCGCGGCCCGGGCGGCCCGCCAGCGCATCCCGGCCAAGCCCGGCACCCCTGGTGTCCTGCGTGAGCTCGTCGTCCACATCGCCGACCGGCCCGGATCGCTCGCCGGCGTGTGCTCGGTCCTCGGCGCGGCCGGGGTGAACGTCGAGGACTTGGCGATCGACCACGAGCTGCAAGGCGGCGGGGGAGCGCTGCGGATCTGGGTGGCCGGCCGTGAGGTGCTCGCGACCGCGTTGCAGGCGCTGCACGCCGCGGGCTGGCCGGCCCACGAGGCCGGCGCCATGGGGTAGCTCCCGGCCCTTCGGGGCCGCGTCAGGCCGCGTCGGGCGCTTCGGGTGCGTCGGGGCTGCCCCCCTCGGGGCCGCTCCCGGCTGCCCGGGGGCCGCTCTCCGGCCGCCCCCGGAGGTCGCTCCTGGCCGCCCCGGAGGCCGCTCCCGGGCCGCTTCGGGGCCGCTCCCGGGTACACTCGCCCCTGCGTCCGAGCAGGACGGGCGCACACCCAGCCGCACCATCGCTTCGGAGGCGTTCGTGCCCCTCGGCCGCTTGCTTGACCCCATCGGGCGCCGGCGCACCGGGCGCCGGGACGACCGCCACGGCACCAGGTCCGCGCAGGGCGCCCGGATGCTGGAGGGGCCGGTGACCGGCTCCGGGACCCGAACGGATGCTGGAGGGGCCGATGACGGCTCCAGCACCCGAACGGCTCGGGAAGCCGACCGGGTGGAGGGGCCGGTGACGGCCGCCGGAGCCCACCGGGCCGGTGCGGGCGGGCTGGTCGTGGCCATCGACGGGCCGGCCGGGGCGGGCAAGAGCACGGTGGCCAGGGCGGTCGCCGCCCGCGCCGGCCTCCACTACCTCGATACCGGCGCCACCTACCGCGCGGTCACCGTCGCCCTGCTGCGGCGGGGCGTCGACGTGGGCGACCCCGACGCGGTCGCCAGGGCGGCCGCCGGGGTCGACCTCACGCTCGAGGTCGACCCCGGCGCTCCGGGCGTGCTGCACGTCCTGCTGGACGGGGTGCCGCTCACAGGCGAGCTGCGCACGCCCGAGGTGAACGCGGCCGTGTCGGCCGTGTCGGCCGTGCCCGCCGTGCGCGCGCAGCTCGTCGGGCTGCAACGCGCCGTGATCGGGCGCGCCGTGATCGGGCGCGGCGGCATCGTGGCCGAGGGACGTGACGTCGGCGCGGTCGTGTGGCCGCAGGCCGAGGTGAAGGTGTTCCTGACCGCAGCGCCCGACGAGCGCGCCCGCCGGCGGGCCGGCGGCGCGGGGCACGGCGAGACGCCCGAGGCGGTCGCCCGCCGGGACCGCCTCGACAGCGGCCGGGCGACCTCACCCACCCGGGCGGCCGACGACGCCGTGGTGATCGACTCCACCGGGCGGCCGGTCGCCGGCATCGTCGCGCAGGTGCTCGACCTGATCCACGCCGCCCAGGCACGGCGGTCGCCGTGAGCGCGGCCAGCCCGGACCACAACGAGCCGCCCGCGCGGCCACCCGCCCGCGCCGACCGCGGCTACCGGATCGCCGCGCTCGTCATGAAGCCGCTCATGCGCTTGTGGTTCCGCATCCGGCTGGAGGGCGAGGAGCACATCCCGCCCACCGGCCCGGCCATCCTCGCGGCCAACCACCGCAGCAACGTCGACCCCGTGCTGCTGGCCTGCGCCATCACCAGGCCGGTGTTCTTCATGGCCAAGGCCGAGCTGTTCGTCTTCCCGCTCGGCCCGATCCTGCGCTGGATCGGCCAGTTCCCGGTCCGCCGCGGCGGCGCGGACCGCGAGGCGCTGCGCCAGAGCGCCGCGGTGATCGCCCGCGGCGACCTGCTCGGGCTCTTCCCCGAGGGGACGCGGGGCGCCGGCCGGTTCGAGGCCCTGCTGCCGGGCCTTGCCTACATCGTCGCCCGCGAGCGCTGCCCGGCCCTGCCCGTCGTCATGTTCGGGACCGAGCGGGTGCGGCGGCGCTTCGGCTGGCTGCCGTTGGCCTCGCCGGTCCGCATCGTGATCGGGCCGCCCATGCCCGCCCTCGAGGCCGGCGCCGGACGCAGCCGGCGGCGCGAGGCGAGCGAGCAGCTCGGCCGGAACCTGCGCCGCTTCCTGGCCGAGGTGGAGGCCCGCGACGCCACCCTGAACGATACAAAGCGATGAGTAACTTCAGCTCCATGTCGACCTCTCTATCTGGCGATACGACCAAGCGGGCCCGTCTGCCGCGCGTGGCCGTGGTCGGCCGGCCCAACGTGGGCAAGTCCACGCTGGTCAACCGCATCCTCGGCCGCCGGGCGGCCATCACCCAGCAAGAGCCTGGGGTGACCCGCGACCGGGTCGTCTACGAGGCGGACTGGCGCGGACGCCGCTTCGAGCTGGTCGACACGGGTGGCTGGGAGCCGAGGGCAGCCGGCCTGGCCGCCCGGGTCGTGGCCCAGGCCGAGCTGGCCATGGCCGAGGCCGACCTGATCCTGCTGGTCGTCGATGCGAGCGTGGGGGTCGCCGAGGAGGACGCGGCGGTCGCCACCCGGCTGCGCCGCGGCCGGGTGCCGGTGCTGCTCGTGGCCAACAAGGTCGACCGCGCCGAACAGGAGCCGCTGCTCGCCGACCTGTGGTCGCTCGGGCTCGGCGAGCCGGTCGCCGTGTCGAGCCTGCACGGCCGGGGTGCCGGCGACCTGCTCGACGAGGTCGTCGAC
>JBIOYL010000232.1:0-2005 GCA_044870185.1 Actinomycetes bacterium
ACCACAACCCACCAATGCTTCGCCTGCCCGGCCCCGCAGCGTGGCGGCCGAGCGGGCCAGGAGCCCAGAGAGGAGGTGACCGCGATGGCGTTCGCCGGCCAGCCGGCCGGTCGGTCCTGACAATCTAGGGGCGGGCGCGACGCCTACCGCCACGCAGCCTCCGCGCCCACCCACCACCCACAGGAGGCCCCATGGGCAGCCACCACACCCTAGCCCACTCACCTGACCCGGGCACCGCCTGGCGTGACCACACGCCGGGTGAGCAGGCCTTTGACCGGCTCAACCCCGACTTCGCCGTCCCTGCCGACACCACCAACCCGCTGGGAAAGCGCGCGGTTCAGAAGCGGGAGGCGGGTTTGGCGCTCGGCACCCGCACCGCCGTCGCCCTGGCCCGCGAAAACGACCCCAACCCGATCCTGTCGATCCACGGGCAGGACTACCAGGCCGCCGACGCGGCCCGCGCCGCCCGCCTCGACCACGTCCGCAGCCGCCAGCCCCACCGCACCGCGCGGCAGGACGACCTGCAGCGGCACCCTCACGTGCTCGAGCGGACAGGCGTCGAGCGATAGCCGACCAACAGCAAGGAGCGTGTGATGTCAGCAGACAACTACACCTCGATCGTCGGCAACCTGGTCGACGACCCCGAGCTGCGCTTCACCAACACCGGCACCCCGGTGGCCAACCTGCGGGTGGCGGTCACCCAGCGGGTCCAGGACAACGGCACCTGGCGGGATGGGGAGACCTCGTTCTTCCGCGTCAACGTCTGGCGCGGGCAGGCCGAGCACCTGGCCGACTCGCTGGCCAAGGGCGACCGGGTGATGGTCACCGGGCGGTTGCGCCAGCGCAGCTGGGAGACCCCCGAAGGGGAGAAGCGGTCGGTCGCCGAGATCGAAGCCGACGAGGTCGGCGCCAGCCTCAAGTGGGCCACCGCCAAGGTCGAACGCGCCGCCGACCGCGGCACTAGTGACCGCAGTCAAGGGCGGGACCGGCAGGCCGAACGCGGCGGCGATTTCAACGACCCACCGCCCTTCTGATGTGGGAACGGCTGTCAAGGTGAAGGCACACGCTTGAGCACCACGACCGTGATGGCTGTGGTCGACGCGGGGCCTGCTCGCCGGTGGTGGACGGGCCTCGCGGTCGGCACGACGCGCCGGCGCGGCATGGGTCGGCTGCCCGCCAGACTGATGTACGCGGGTTGGGACCGCAGGTCGGCGGTTCGCAGGAAGGTGCCCCGCACTAAACACGCCCCAGGCTTCACCTGGTGGCACCCAACGGCCGGGGATCGGTCCTGGGAGCGGCGGGGCGCCGGCGCGTCATGGCGGCCACGATCACCCCACCGCCGACCGGTGGGAGGATCGCTTCGAGCTGGGCATGCTCGGCGACCATCTCGGCCCACAGGAAGCCGGCCAGCTCGCGGGCGATGGCGATGACCACCACCTGGCGGCACTGTTTGCGGGCGTGCAGGCGACGGAAGCGGCCGCACAGGCGCAGCTGCGCCTGCCACGCCCGGGCGATGACCTCGGGTGGTGGCAGGCCGTGCTGGCGGCGGCGCAGCTCCAGCGTGGCGGCGGTCCGGTCCTGGGAGGCCCAGGCCGACTCGACCAGCTGGGCGCGCAGGTGACCGTTGCCACACTTGGTGATATGCCCCCGGCGGGTCCGCTGGCCGCTGGAGTACTCGCTGGGGGTCAGCCCGCAACAGCCCATGAACTGCCCAGCGGTGGCGAACCGGCGCCAGTCACTAAGAGGACATTCCGGAACCTCGGTCGGGTGTTCGGCGCGGGTTGCGCTGGCTGTGTGCGATGATCCCTGGCCATGACCACCCTCGCCGACCGGCTCCTGCCCGACGCGCTGTGGGAGCGCGTCCAACCCCTGCTGCCACCGCCACCCTCCCACGCCCGCGGCGGCGCCCCCCGCACCGTGGCTGACCGGGCCTGCGTTGCCGCGGTCGTGTTCATGGCCCGCACCTCCACCCCGTGGGCGCTGCTGCCCGCCGGCGAGCTCGGCT
>JBIOYL010000233.1:0-2518 GCA_044870185.1 Actinomycetes bacterium
GCCTCCAGCGCGGCGGCGGGCTCGGGCGCTGGTGGGGTGGGCCAGGTGCGCGGGCTGGTTGCTCGGGTGCGGGCCGCGACCCCGGAGTCCTGACGGCGCAACGGGCCCAGCTCGGCATGGTCGTAGGTGCGGTGGTTGAGCTTGATGCCGTAGGCGTTGATCGCCCGCCAACAGGCCGGCAGCAACTCCACGTAGTCATCGCTGGACAGCGCGACCGGGACGTAGCCGGCGGCCTGCACCAGCGCGGCGTAGCGCTGGTTGGGGGTGAACGCCCGCCCCGGGGCCGCGGGGTCGCGAAGCCCGTCGTGTGGGCGGTTCTGCCAGGCCGCGATCAGCCACTCATCCAGCAGGTTCTGCAGCTCCAGCAGCGACCACAGCGGCCCCTCGTCGACATTGCGGCCTCGTCGCTCCACCGAGGACCCCACAAAGCCGGCCACGAACTGCGCAAACAGCGAGCCCACCGACTCGATGGTCCGCTCAATGTGGGGTTTGTCGGTCGGCGTTTGCGGATGGGCGGGCTGCAGGCTGATGCCCAGCGACCGGCACGCCGACCGGAAGCCGTGAGACAAGAACACCTTGCCGCGGTCACACACGATCGTCTCCGGCACGATCACCGGCCGGGCCGCGGCGTGCGCCAGCCGCTCGTCGACCGCAAGCAGATGCCGATGCGGCAGGACCGAGCGGGCCATGGCCAGCGCCTCTGACCACCCCGGCCGCATCGGCTCCGGCGTCAAGCAGCGCGCCAGCAGCAACGCGGCGTCCACCGACTTGGTCGTGGGCCGCAGCACCGCGACCGGCACCGAGCGGGTGGCCAGGTCCACCATACCGGTCAGCTCCACCCGGCCAGCCACGCCCTCCTCCAGCAGCACCAGCACCTCCAGCGGGGTGGAGTCGATCTGCACCAGCTCCCCCGGCCGCGCCGCGGTGACCTGCCCGAACGGGCCGTCTGGGCGGCCTGCCAGCGACCGGCGGGTGCGCGCCGACCCGGTGGTGTGCCGCCCCTTGGACAGCCGGGCGAACAGCCCATAAAACGCCGACCGGGACGGCATCGCGACCGTCTGCGCCTCGTGCTGCTGGGCCAACAGCTGCTCGGTTCGCCAGCGGAACCAGCCCACCGTGCGCGAGGAGGCATTGGTAGCCTCGGCGATCGCCTGCTCCAGCGCCGCAACCACCCGCGCATCCACCCGGCCACCAGGTGACCTGCGCCGGTCGGCGCGTCCGTCAACCAGGCCGGTCAGCCCTTTGGCCTGGTAGCGCAGCCGCTTGCGTCGCACCGTGCCCGCGCTCACCCCCGCGTGCCCCCCCTCGGCCAGCTCGGCGGCCTTGGCCGCTTCCCGCTCGGCCAGCGACCGCACCGCCGGGTCATAGGCGGGCGTGACTGGCGTGCCCACCGGCGCATCAGCCGCCCGTCCGGTGAGCACCTCCACGATGTGGCCTTCCCACCACACCGCCTGCTCCACCACCGCCCCAGGCAGCCGCTCCAGCCGCCCGGCCTGCGGCACCCGCGTCGCCGACCGCTGCTCCAGGATTTCGAACCCTTGGCTGGTCAGCAGGTGGGGCAGGTGCAGCGCGCACGGCGACCCCTGCTCGTCGGCCAGCCGCACCAGAGTCCCCGACAGCCCGACCACGGTGTGCACCCGCGCCTGGAACCGAACCCGATCCCCGATCCGCAGCCCACCCGGCCGCGTGCCGCTCACCGTGCCGCCCCAGGCCGCGCCTGCACCAGGATGGACGGCCCCAACGGCGCGGTCGCCAGATCGGCGACCAGGACCTGCCGCCACAGCAGGTGAAAGGCCACCGGCAACACCGCGATCCGCTGCCCGACCGCGGCCACCCCATCCAACAGCGACCGCGGGGTCACGAAGGTGGCCATCAGCGCATCGGCGACCTCCTCGCGCCAGCATCTGGGATGCCGGTAGCCGGCCAGCCAGCGCAGGTTGGCGTCGCTCACCACCGGCGCAGCGCCAAGGCGCTGAAACTCCCATCCGACCTGGGCGCACGCCCGTGCCGTGGCGGCGAACGCCTCGGCGCCCCTGGCCTTGATCCGGTCGTCGGCGCGGACATCGACCACCACCCCGGTGCCGTCATCACGCCGCGCGAAATAGTCCGGTGCATGCCGACGCTCCCGGTGCCCGTCGTGCCAGTGCAGCCAAAACGGCTGGGCGGCCAGCCCGACGACCTGCGGATCAAAGTCCAGCCGCATCACCACCGAGCGTTCCAGCCAGCTCTCATAGGCGACATGCTGTCCGGTCGTGGCCGCCCACCACCAGCCGCTGAAGCTCCTCTGCCCGCGGTAAACCGGAAAGGCCCGTGACGGCACGGCCAGCTCAAACCGCCGGTTCCAACACACCGCCAGCGCCTCACGGCACCGCTGGCCATGGTCGTCGACGTACTCGACCTCGAACCCCTCAACCCCACGCCCAAGCACCATCCGCCAGCACCCACCCCAACCCAGAGCAGCAAAGCAACCGAACGGCGGGACTATACCGACAAACCAGCATGCAACGGATCCGCCGAG
>JBIOYL010000234.1:0-14605 GCA_044870185.1 Actinomycetes bacterium
CCGAACGGCCCCGGGCGGGTCGCCTCCTGACCGCGGCCGCAGCGGACGCCTGGATGGCCGGCCGAGGGCATCGGACTCGTGTGCTGTTGGATCGCGCTGCTCCGTTCATCACGGAGCCGGATGTCTGCGCCGACGCCGAGCTCCTGCGAGGTCTGGTCGAGTCCGCCTCGGGTGATCGACGGGTCGCCTACGACATCCTGCTCGCAGGCTCCGAACCCCTCGTTGCGCTCGACCGGGTGAGGGTGGCCCGGATGCTGGTCGAGGCCGGCCGCATCGCATGGTCCGATGCGGACCCGCCCCGCATGGTCGAGGTCGGACGGCGCGGCGCTGCTGGCCTGGATCGCCGCCCGCAAGGCCACAACGAGCAGTGCGAAGCGCTGGCCGCCGACGCAATCGAGCTCGGGACGGCCCATCGGGTCCGACCCCCGGTGGCCATCGCCACCTGGGCGCTGGCCCTGTCGGACATCGGCAGGGGCCGCTGGCCGGAGGCGATGGTTCGACTGGAGGTCGTCGGCGCTCCCCATTCGCCGGCGTCCCATCCGATGGTGGCGCTGCTGGCCGCCGGCGACCTCGTGGAGACCGCGTACCGGCTCGACCGCCTCGACCTGGCGCAGACGACCCTGGCCAGGTTCGAGACCTTCGCCGGGCCGACGACGGCGGCGTGGACGCGGGCGCTCGTCGCACGCTGCCGAGCCCTCCTGGCCGAAGGAGCCACGGCCGCCGGGTTCTTCGACGAGGCCCTCCTGAGGAACGTGTTCGTGAAGCTGGGGATCACCTCACGAGCCGAGCTCATCCGCTTCCCAAAGATCGACGCGTCCACGCACGCCTCGCGTGGGCCCCGACCGGCGCCGGCCCGCCCGCCGGGCACGAGCGCGGCCGGATGGGCACAATGAGCCGAGGAGGGATGCGTCTTGGGTGCCCACGTGCTCATCGTCGACGACGACCCGCTGCTGGCCGCGGCGCTGCGCCGGCCTCTGGCCTACGAGGGGTTCGAGGTCGAGGTCGCCTCCAGCGGGGAGGAGGCGCTGGCGCGTGCCCTCGACCACGCCCCCGACCTGGTCGTGCTCGACGTGCTGCTGCCCGGGATCGACGGCCTCGAGGTGTGCCGCCGGCTGCGACGTGCCGGCGACGTGCCGGTGCTCATGCTCACCGCCCGCGGCGAGGTCGCCGAGCGGGTGGCCGGCTTCGAGGCCGGCGCCGACGACTACCTCGCCAAGCCGTTCGCCTTCGAGGAGCTGCTGGTGCGGGTCAAGGCGCTGCTGCGTCGCGGCGGGGGCGGCGCCGCCTCGACCGAGCTGCGCTTCGGCGACCTGCGCATGGACCGGTCGACCCGGGAGGTCTGGCGCGGGGAGCGGACCATCTCGCTGACCCGCCAGGAGTTCGACCTGCTGGCCCTGTTCCTCGAGCACCCCCGGCAGGTGCTGCCCCGCTCGACCATCCTGGAGCGGGTCTGGGACTACGACTTCGGGCGCGACTCCAACGTGCTGGAGGTGTACGTGGGCTACCTGCGCCGCAAGCTGGAGGCCGACGACGAGCCCCGCATCATCCACACGGTGCGCGGCGTCGGCTACGTGCTGCGCGAGGACCCGGAGGCGAGCAGGTGAGCCTGAGAACGCGCCTGACGCTGGCCTACCTGGCCCTGATCGCCCTCAGCCTGTCGGTGCTCGGGCTCGGCGTCTACTCCTACCTCGACCGCAAGCTGCACCGCGACTTCCAGAACGCGGTGGTCAGCCAGGGCCAGCAGCTCGCCCTGTTCATGTCGACCTTCGAGGACACCGACTCGATGAAGTCGTCGCTGAACCGCACCAAGCAGGAGCCCGACACCGCCCTGTTCGTGGAGACCGCGCAGACGGGCAAGCGGTTCACCGTGCTGTACGCGACCTCCGGCCTGCAGGAGGCGAGGATCCCGAAGGCGGCGCACAGCGGGTTCGCGGTCACCCAGGACCCTGTGCTCGGCAAGGTCGGGCTGTATTCGACCGCCTTCACCGGCCACTCGGTGCCGATCCGGTCCGGGAAGGGGAACCTGCCGGTGCGCAACGAGCCCCCGTCGCCCGAGTTCAAGGGCCGGGTGACGATCGCGCGCGCGCTCGCCGGGGTCGATTCCTCGCTGCGCCTGCTGCGCAACATCCTCGTGGGCGGGGGCCTGGCCGTGCTCACCATGGCGGCGCTGCTCGGCCTGGGCCTGTCCGCCGCGCTGCTGCAGCCGCTCGCCCGGATGCGGGCCACCGCCCAGCGCATCGGCGACGAGCGCGACTTCTCCCGGCGCATGCCGGTCGGCAACCCGCGCGACGAGCTCGGGCGGCTGTCGGTGTCGTTCAACCAGATGCTCACCGAGCTGGAGCAGGCGCACGCCGACCTGCAGAGCACCCTGGAGGCGCAGCGTCGCTTCGTGGCCGACGCCTCCCACGAGCTGCGCACGCCGATGACCGCGATCCGCACCAACATCGAGTTCCTGCGCCGCGTCCCGGGCGCCCGCGACGAGGACCGCCGGGGCGCGCTCGGCGACGTGCTGGCCGAGATGCGCGGGATGGAGTCACTGGTCGCCGACCTGCTCGCCCTGGCCCGGCTGGAGGCGGCCACCCACCCGGCCAAGCGCTCCTTCCGCCTGGACCACCTGCTCGCCGACATCCAGCGCGACGCGGTCCGCCTGGCGCCGGCCGGCGTGGAGGTCACGCTCGCCCCCATGCCGGAGGTGTGGGTGTCGGGCGACCGGGACGACCTGCGGCGGGCGATCTGGAACCTGGTCGACAACGCACTCAAGTACACGCGGGCGGGGTGCGTCGAGCTCGCCCTGGCCGGCCGGGACGGGATCGCCGAGCTCACGGTGCGCGACACCGGCATCGGCATCGCCGAGCCGGACCAGCGGCACGTCTTCGACCGCTTCTGGCGCGCCCCGGGGGTGCGCGGCACCTCCGGGTCCGGCCTCGGCCTGGCCATCACCAAGTGGGTCGCGCAGGCCCACAGGGGCACCGTCTCGCTCGAGTCCACCCTGGGCCGGGGCACGACCTTCACGCTCCGCCTGCCCGCCACCAGCATCCAGCGCCCGGCCGCACAGCCGCGCCCAGCCACCGCCAAGCCGGCCCGATTGGCACATTCTTAGGTCGCCCCTAAGCGGCTCTCAGCAAGTTCTCAGGCGCGCCGGCTACAAACGGCACGCGCCGGCGAAACCGACGGCAAGCCGGGTCCCCTGCTGCATCGTGGGTGTGGGCCTGGCCGATCCTCGGTCCGCTGACCGGCCAAGCGCCGGAGGCCTGGAGGTGGGACGAGGCCGGGGCATCGCCCCGGCCTCGGGGCCTTCGGTGCGACGGCCATCCCCGGTGCCGGATCGCCCCGCGGGCGTTATCGTTGTACGACCGCCTCTGGAGACCGGGTGAGCGGCCTTGTGCGGTTTCCTGCCTCTGCCCGGCGACTGCGCAAGGAGATCGACCGTGACCGACAACTCGCCCCGGCTCGTCCCGGTCGGCCAGGCGACTGCCGCCCACAGCAAGCTCGAAGCCGCCCTGTTCGAGATGAAGCGGGTGATCGTCGGCCAGGAGGGCATGCTCGAGCGCATCTTCATCGCCCTGCTCGCCCGCGGCCACGTGCTGTTGGAGGGGGTGCCAGGGCTGGCCAAGACGCTGACCATCTCGACCTTGGCCGACGTGCTCGGCGGCAGCTTCCACCGCGTGCAGTTCACCCCCGACCTGGTGCCCTCCGACCTGGTCGGGACCCGCATCTACCGGCCCGACTCGGGCACCTTCGACACCGAGCTCGGGCCGGTGTTCTGCAACTTCCTGCTCGCCGACGAGATCAACCGCGCTCCCGCCAAGGTGCAGTCGGCCCTGCTCGAGGTCATGCAGGAGCGCCAGGTCACCATCGGCCACACCACCTACCAGGTCGGCGACCCGTTCCTGGTCCTGGCCACCCAGAACCCCATCGAGTCGGAGGGCACCTACCCGCTCCCGGAAGCCCAGGTCGACCGGTTCATGATGAAGATCCTGGTCGACTACCCGAACTTCGCCGAGGAGCTGTCGGTCGTCAGCCGCTCGCTCGTCGACCCGGCGGCGGTGCAGCGCGTCCTGGGCCTGGAGGACCTGCACGCCTACCAGAAGGCGACCACCGAGGTCTACGTCGACCGGCTGGTCGCCGAGTACGCGGTCGCGCTGACCGGGGCCACCCGCTGGCCCGAGCAGTACGGGGTGTCCCAGATCGCCCCCTACATCGCCTTCGGCGCCAGCCCGCGCGGGTCGATCAACCTGGTCCACGCCGCCCGGGCGCTGGCGCTCATCCGTGGCCGCGGCTACGCGCTGCCCCAGGACGTCCAGGAGGTGGCCCGCGACGTGCTGCGCCACCGGCTGGTCCTGACCTATCAGGCGCTGGCCGAGGAGGTCACGGCCGACTCGCTGCTCACCGCGGTGCTGTCGGCCATCCCGGCCCCACGCATCGACCTGGCCCACGAGTCGACGGCGTGAACGCACCGAGCGGTCTCGGCACGCGCGTGCCGGTGACCAGGACCCCTCACCGGCCAGGGCCCGGCCCGACGCCCGAGGCCTTGCTCCGGGCGCTGGACCTGGTCGTGCGCCGCCGGGTGGAGGGGCTGCTGGCCGGCGAGTACCGCTCGGCCGCCCTCGGGATCGGCACCGAGCTGGCCCAGGTGCGCCCCTACCAGCCCGGCGACGACGTGCGCCGGATCGACTGGAACGTCACCGCGCGGACCCGGGAGCCGCACACCCGCGTCCAGATCGCCGAACGGGCGCTGGTCACCTGGCTCGTGCTCGACACCTCGCCGTCGATGAGCTTCGGCACGGCCGACCGGCGCAAGGCCGACGTCGCCGAGGGCGTGGCCCTGGCGGTCGGCCACATCTCCACCCGGCGGGGCAACCGCCTGGGCGTGGTCAGCTTCGGCGACGACCGCCCGCAGGTGCTCCCGCCCCGCCAGGGCCGCAGCGGCCTGCTCGGCCTGCTGACCGCCCTGCGCCGGGAGCCGCAGCTCGACGGGGCGGGGGCCACCTCGCTCGGCGAGGCGCTGCTGCGCACCAGCCATGCCGCGTCCAGCCGCTCGCTGGTCGTCGTGGTGAGCGACTTCCGCGGGCCGCGGGACTGGCGCCAGGCGCTGCTCGGCCTGGCCGGCCGTCACGACGTGGTCGCCGTCGAGATCCGCGACCGGCGCGAGCAGGAGCTGCCCGACGTCGGCGAGCTCGTGCTGGTCGACCCGGAGACGGGCCGCCATCTGCGCGTGAACACCCGGTCGCGCAAGCTGCGCGACCGCTTCGCCGAGGCGGCGGCCGCCGAGCGTGCCGAGCTGACCGCCGAGCTACGCACGGCCGGCACCGACCATGTGGTGCTGTCGACCGCCGGCGACTGGCTGCGCCCGCTGGTCGGCTTCCTGCGCCGCCGCAGCGCGGCGGCCGGCTCGAACGGCACGGTCGCCGCGGCCAGGGCCAGAGGCCTGGCCATCCCGGCCGGGGCCGGGGGCCTGGCCGGGGCCGGGGGGCTGGCCGGGAACCGCACCGTGACATCGGGGGGACCGCGATGAACGCGCAGTGGCCCGAGCTGCTCTGGGCGCTCCTGCTCGTGCCCTTGGCGCTGGTCATGTACATCCTGGCGCAGCGCCGGCGGGCGCAGTACACGGTCCGCTTCACCAACCTGGACCTGCTGGCCAACGTCGTCACCCGCTCGCCGGGCTGGCGCCGCCACGTCCCCGCCGTCCTGTACCTGCTCGCGCTGGCCGGGCTGATCCTCGCCCTGGCCCGACCACAGGCGATCACGCTGGTCCCCAAGGAGCAGGCCACCGTCATGCTGGTCGTGGACGTGTCCGGCTCCATGAACGCCACCGACGTGCAGCCGACCCGGCTCCTCGCCGCCCAGCAGGCGGCGAGCACGTTCGTCGACGAGCTGCCCGAGAAGTTCCGGGTGGGAGTCGTGTCGTTCTCGATGACCGCGCAGACCCTGACCCGCCCGACGACCGACCGGCTCGCCGTCCACGACGCGATCGACTCGCTGCACGCGGAGGGCGGCACCGCCATGGGCGACGCGATCGACCGGGCGCTGGACCCCAAGCGTCCCACGACGCCGTCCACGACCACCCCGGGCGCCCCCCCGAGCCAGGTCGTCCCCCCGTCGACGGCCACCCCGACCCCCGGCAGCAAGTCGACCCCGCTGGTGATCCTGCTGCTGTCCGATGGCGCCAGCACGGCCGGGCGTCTGAAGCCGCTCGAGGCGGCCCAGGAAGCGCACCAGTTCGGCGTGCCGGTATTCACCATCGCACTCGGCACCGAGAACGGCGTCGTCGACGTGCCCGACGAGTCCGGCCAGCTCCGCCGCATCCCGGTCCCACCCGACGAGCAGACCTTGCGGCGCGTGGCGGAGGCCACCGGTGGGCGCTTCTTCAAGGCGCCGAACAGCCGGGACCTGAAGAGCATCTACCACGACCTCGGCTCCCGCATCGGCTTCGTCAAGCAGAAGCAGGAGGTGACGGTGGTGTTCGCCGCCGTCGCCCTGCTGTTGCTGGTCGCCGGCGGGGTGCTGTCGCTGTTCTGGTTCAGCCGGTTCCCGTAAGCCCCTCCTCCGGCCCGTCCGGGGCACCCCCCCGTTGATCTGGGCACCCCTTCGGGGTTCCCCGAACCCCTCCGGGGGGTTCCCCGGCCCCCTCCCCGATGACCGGGGCACCCCCTTGGGGTTCCCCGGCCCCCTCCGTCACCTCGTCCAGCCGCCCGTGGAGGCGGTCGAGACGCCGGGCCGCCTCGTCCCAGCGGTTGCGCGCGTCCACCAGGTGCCTGCCGACCTTCTCGAAGTCGTCCCGGAACCGGTCGAGCTCGCCCACCAGGGCGGTGAGCGCGTCGAGCATGCGCCGGGCGTTGGTCTCGACCCGCAGCCCCCGCAGGCCAAGCCCGATCGAGATGAGGTAGGCGTACAAGGTGGTCGGCGACACGGGGAAGACCCGCCGCTCGATCGCGTAACGGAAGGTCGACTCGCCTGGCGGGTCCTCGCGCAGGAACTCGTAGTAGACCGCCTCGGACGGCACGTAGCACAGGGCGAAGTCGAAGGTGCCCTCGGCCGGGCAGATGTACTTGGCGGCGATCGTATCGACATGGCGGCGGGCGTCGCGGACGAACGCGCGGCGGTGCAGGCCGCGCGCCGGGCTGCCCTCGGGGGCAGCCGCCATCCGCACGAACGCCTCGAGTGGGAACTTGGCGTCAACCGGGACGAGACCCTCGCCGAGGACGAGCACGGCGTCCACCCGCGCGCCGGACCGGAAGGCATGCTGGGTGCGCCAGACCCCGGCCGGCAGGCCCTGCGCCAGCACCTGCTCGAGCAGGAGCTCACCGAGCGCCCCCCGCGCCTGGGGCGGCCGCAGCAGGTCCTCGAGCCGGGCCAGGTCGCGGGCCTGGTCCAGGAGCTGCCCGGCCACCCCCTCGACGATCGCGATGCGCTCGCGGACCTCCGCGGCCTCCTCGGCGGCCTGGTACTGGGTCGCCTGGACCGTGCCGATGCCACGGTCGAGGTGCTCGTCGAGTGCGGCCAGACGCCGGTCGAGGTTCCTGGACATGCCCTCCAGGCGCCGGTCGACGAGCCCTGCCGCGCCGGCGCCGGCGCTTCGGCGGCCGACCAGGAACCCGGCGGCGAGCCCGACCAGCATCGCCGCTGCCACGGCAACCCAGCCCATTGCGGCCTCCCTCCCGACCGACCCCGGCGCGCGTCCTGTCGACCGACCGCCGTCGACCCGACCGACCGCCGGGATCCCGGACCGGACCGCCGACCCGGCACCCTGGCGTGCCGGACCCTGCGGCGCACGCGCCGGCGCGCGGCCGTGGGGCGGACGCTACCAGGCGGCCGGGACAGGGGCCGGTCAGTTCAGGTCGGACGGCGCGGCGGCGCACACCACGTCCGAGCCCGACATGGCGGCGGCCGCGGCGAGCAGGTCGGTGGCGGAGTCGCTGACCGCGAACCAGGCTGGGGGCTCGGCGGTGACCGCGCCGGGCACCTCCAGCGCGCCGAGCACGGCGAGCGGAGCCAGCGCGGTCGCCCACATCTCGCAGCGCCACACCTCCGGCCCGGCCAGCATGGCCACCGCCGTCCAGTGGTGGGCGACCAGGACCCGGAAACGGCCGACGAAGCTGGCCAGGTCCACTCGGCCACCTGGCAGCGCGGCCAGCTCCTGTAGGAGCACGTCACGCTTGCGGTACAGCAGGCGGCCGAGCCCGGCCCGCGGTGAGAACCGGCCCCAGTCGACCCCTTCCCACCAGGCAGCGAACACGAAGCCGGCCTGGGCGCCGGGCGGCAGGCCCAGGAACTCCCAGCCCTGAGCGGACAGGCGCAGGTGGCCGCCGTCGGCCTCGACCAGGCGGCCGGCATCGCACAGCGACCGCAGCAGCGCCATCCGGCGGCGGACGATGGCCGGCAGCACCTGGTCGCTGCCGAGCGGGCCGCCGCCCGGCAGGCGCTCGTGCGCCCGGCGCAGACCCGACGGGCAGAGCTCGTCCCGGCCCGTCAGGGGCAGGTCGTCGTCGGCGACGCACCACAGGAACTCTCGTACGTCGTCGACCAGGCTTCCGAAGGGTCCGGCGAGCAGCACGTCGATCGTCTTCCTGGACGGGGAGGGCCGGCGCCAACGCCGGCCGCGGCGCTCCGGTCGGCGCAGCGTAGCTCGCCACCGGGCCGCGGTATACACCGAAGGATTGCTGAGAGGGCCGGCCAGCCGAGACGAACCGGGCACGGCCTGGTGCTACCCTCGGGCCGGCCACGGCGCTCGTCACGCAGCGCCGGAGTCCGCCAGGCTCGCCAGAGCGTCGCACGACGGGTCGCACGAAAGGACGCGCGATGGAGGTCAGGCTCGGCGTCACCTACAGCCCGAAGGAGCTCATCGTCGAGACGGAGCAGGCCGCCGACGAGGTCGTCAAGCTGGTCGAGCAGGCCGTCGAGGAGCCGACCGGGATACTGTGGCTGACCGACCACAAGGGGCGCCGGGTCGGCGTGCCGGTCGACAAGCTCGCCTACGTGGAGGTCGGTGAGGAGAACCCGGCCAAGCGGGTCGGCTTCGGCTCCCTGTGAGCGGCCGGCCCCGACCTGCTTCCAGGTCGGTCAGTGCAGAAGCTCCCGCATCTCTTTCAACAGCTCCGCGAGCCTGGCACCCGCCTGGTCGGACGTCGCCTTTGCGATCTTCCTCAATTCGGCCGAGAGCTTCCGCGTGATCGTCTCGGGATCGGCGGCCTCTGCGTCGGGATCGGTGTAGGAGCCGGCGGGGCCGGGATAGCGGTCATGGCCGACGGTGCCCGCAGTGGCTGCCGCCCGTCTCATTCACCTCCTGTTCGATCGGCCCGGCCGGTGCCTTGCCCTGCTCGACGCGTTCTCGAGCTCGGCGGGCGTCGAGCAGCCGCGTGGCCGCCCGGTCGCAGAAGTCGCTCACAATCTCTGCCGCATATGCGTCTCGGCCCAGCTCAACCGCGGCGACGGCGGCCGAGCACAGCCCACCGAACGGCTCCCACAGAACCTCCCCCGGCTTGGTGCAGGCAATGATGATTCGACGCATGAACTCGAGCGGCTTCTGATTGAGGTGCAGCGTTGCGTTCCTGCCCGGATTGTAGACGCGCGGCGCCGACCGCTTCCCATTGCCGCGGTACCGTTCGACACCGTTCAACGGCGGGTGCGTCCACACATTTGTGAGCCCATGCTGATGCGTCCAGGTGTCACGGAGACGACTCCATTCCTCGGCGGTCACCGGCCTGCGACCGTCGATGGAGAAGTATGGGCGCCCCTCGGGGCGGCCATGGTCGTTGGCATAGGCGACGAGCTGAGCCATCGCCTCAGCCGGCGGGAAGTACCATAGCCAGTCCTGCGTGAGATATTTCCGTGTGGCCGCGTTCTTGACCCGACAGGCCTCGTTCGCCTTGTTCAACGGCAGACCAGCTCGCCGCCACTCATGGCGCAGCCATCGCTTGGCGACCATCGGGCCCGCGTCGCTGGTCGGGAGCTCCAACCGTCGCCGGTAGAAGACGCACACCTCGGTCACCACAGGGAATTGGCGGATCGTATCGCCATTGACGTTGCCAGCGATGTGGGCGATGCCCTTGTCCCACACCATGGTCTGTACGTACTCCCAACCGTGCTCCACGAGCAGCGGGTGCACCATCGCCCAGCCGACCTCGGTGTTCCAGAACCACAGCGTGGTGGCTGGCTGTGCTGCCTCTGACCATGCCTCGATGTGGTCGCGGTACCAGTCGGGCAGGCCCTCCGGCGTGCGTGGATCTCCTGGAAACCCACCGACGCCATAGGCACCGTCGGACACGATCACGGCCGGCGGGGGCCACCGACCGTACACCTCAGCGACGTCGCCGTCGTAGAGGTGCTCGTCGAGCCAACGCCGATCCTCCTGCCGCACAGGTCGGATCGTGGCATCCGGGCCCGCGGGACGGGCCGCCCTCGCGGCGCGTCGAGAAGCCGGCTCGGCACGTCTGCGGCCGGCAGAGCCGCCGGACCCAGCCGCTGCCGCTTCGGAAAGCAGAGTCAGCTGCGTCATTCCGGCCATCAAATTACACTCCTGTAAGCTTGAGGTCCAGCCCGGGTGAAGCCAGGCAGCATACCCCCTGCTCGTGACAAAGCCCGACGCCAGCTGCTGCCCTGGGGACGTTGGTCGCCGTAGTCACCCAGGCTCGCGCGGTCACCCCTGGCCGAGGTTCGAGATGTCCCTTACGCGTAGTCGCGCTGGTAGACGATGCCGTCGCGGCCGAGCTCGAGGACCGAGACGCCAGGGATGCCCGCCCAGCGCCGGCCGCCCTCGGTGAACGCCATCGTGTACTCGGCCAGCACCGTATCCTCGGTGGTGACCTCGCGCTTCACGATGATCTCGACCGGGCCCCGGTTGGTGAAGTAGGCGCCGAGGCGGCGGCGGATCTCGTCCCGGCCGGTATGGACCGTGTTGTCGGGCTCGTAGTACACCGCGTCCGGGGCGTACAGCGCGGCCGCACCCTCGGCATCGGCCGCGGCGTAGGCCTGGCGGAGCTGCTGGTAGACGTCGGCCGGACCGGCCACGTGGGCATCCTCCCGCAGACGGGCTGGGTGAGCGCCCGCAGCCTACCGTAGGCATCGCCGTCGGCTCCAGGCAGGAGGGTGGACCGCCCGCGCCGCCCACGGGAGGTGGCCATGGCGGCAAGGACGACCGCGACGCCGCGCCGGCTCCGGGCCCGACCGGCAGGTCCGGGACTACACTGGTCGTGACAGGTGTCACAAGGACACGAAATGGTCGATGCCGTCCGCAGCGGACAGGCATCCCGACGTTTGACATCGACCGGCGCCGGGCGCCGGTCGGGGAGGCCGGTTGAGCTCACAGCACCCACATCCACCCACACCCGTTGCCGAACGGAGCTTCGCCGATCTCGGCGTGACGCCCACCACCCTGACGTCGCTGGCGCACGTCGGCATCGAGCACCCGTTCCCGATCCAGACCCTCTGCCTCCCGCTCACCCTGGCCGGCGTCGACGTCATCGGCCAGGCGCGCACCGGGACCGGCAAGACCCTCGCCTTCGGCATCCCGATCGTCCAGGGCATCGACCCGTCCGAGCCGGTCGTCCAGGCCCTCGTGATCGTGCCCACCCGGGAGCTGTGCCTGCAGGTCGAAGGCGACCTCGAAGCGACCGGCCGGGACGCCGGCGTCCGCGCCGCCTCCATCGTCGGCGGCCGCCCCATCGGGCCGCAGATCGTCGAGCTGAACGAGGGCGTCCACGTGGTCGTGGGCACACCGGGGCGTCTGCTCGACCACCTGCGCCAGGGCACGCTCGACCTGTCGGCCGTGCGCATCCTGGTCATCGACGAAGCCGACAAGCTGCTCGACCTCGGCTTCCTGCCCGACGTCGAGGCGATCGTCGCGGCCACCCCGCCTCACCGCCAGACCATGCTGTTCTCGGCCACCGTGCCGAAGGAGATCGTGTTGCTGGCCCGGCGCTACGCCAGGCAGCCCACCTTCGTGCACGTCCAGGACGAGCTCGGGGCCACCGTCCCGGCCACCCGGCAGTACTTCTTCTCGGTCCACCCGCTGAACCGGTTCCAGGTGCTGTGCCGCATCCTCGACACGCCCCATCGGGAGCGGGTGGCCGTGTTCCGGCGCACCAAGCGCGGGGTCGAGCGGACCATCAAGGGCCTCGTCGAGGCCGGCTACAAGGCCGGCGCCCTGCACGGCGACATGCCGCAGGTGGTCCGTGAGCAGGTCATGCGCTCGTTCCGCAAGGGCAGGCTCGACGTGCTGGTCTGCACCGACGTGGCCGCCAGGGGCCTGGACATCGCCGGCCTGTCGCACGTCATCAACTACGACACGCCCGAGGACGACCGCGCCTATGTGCACCGCATCGGCCGGACCGGCCGGGCCGGCGCGGCCGGCATCGCGATCACGTTCGTCGCCTGGAACGAGCTGGCCACGGCCGAGCTGATCCGGCGCCGCCTGGAGCTGGAGGACGAGCCGATCCACGAGGTGTACTCCACGAGTCCCCTGCTCACCGAGCTGTTCGACCTGCCGGCGCCCGAGGCCGCCGCGGCCAGGCGGGCGGCCGCGGCGGGTACCGGGGCAGGCGAGGTGGGCGCCGTGGCGACCGAGGTGGGCGCGGCAGCCGCGACCGGCGGCGAGCATGGTGGCGAGGCCCGGCAGCGCCGCCGCGGCGGCCACCGGCGCGCACCCAGGAAGCGGTCCCGGGCCGAGCCGGCCGGCTCGGCTGCCGGTGACGCCGGCCAGCCGGCCGGGACGGCCTCCCACGGGACGGTCGGGAGCGGGCGTGCCGCGGCGGCGCCTGCCCGGCGGCGCCGGCGCCGAATCGTCGCCGCCGGGCAGACAAGCGCCCCGGCGACCACCGCCTGACCAGGGCACGTCTTGGCTCGGGCGGCCACCGCCTGGCCGGTGTCCCGGTGGCCGCCTGGCCGGTGTCCCGGTGGCCGCGTCGGCATCCCGGGGAATCGGATCAGTGCCCGCCGGGTTAGCCTTGCAGGGCTCGCCGTCTCGAGCGGGCAGGGAGGTCCGGGCGTTGGTCCAGATGGCGAGCTTCGAGGAGATCGCCGTCCCGCACATGGACGCCATCTACGACGCCGCCCTGCGGCTGGCCGGTGAGCCGGCGACCGCCCAGGACCTGACCCAGGAGACCTACCTGCGCGCCTGGCGTGCGTTCGACTCCTTTGAGCCGGGCACCAACTGCAAGGCGTGGCTGCTGCGCATCCAGTACAACCTGTTCTGCACCCTGTACCGCAGGGACCAGCGCCTGCCGATGGTGGCCATCGAGGCGGGCGACGACACCCCGGCCCTGCAGGTGCCCAGCTTCGAGCCCGGGCCGGAGGAGGCCACGGTCCGCGAGCTCGATCGGGTGGCCGTGCGCCGGGCCATCGCCCAGCTCCCCGAGGACTTCCGGGCCACCGTGACGCTGGTGGACATCCAGGGCCTGTCGTGCGCCGAGGCGGCCGCGCTGATGGGCGTCCCCCGGGGCACGGTGCTGTCGCGCCTGCACCGGGCGCGGCGCCGGCTGGAAGGCCTGCTCCTGCCCGAGATCGGAAGGGTGCAAGCAGGTGACCTGTGACGAGTTCCTCGTCGGGCTGACCGCGTTCAGCCTGGGCGAGCTGCCCCGCGAGCAGGCAGCCGCGGCGCGCGAGCACGTGGCGCGCTGCGACGCGTGCGCGTCCGCCGCCCTCCGGGACCGCCAGCTCACCGCGCTGCTGCGCGGCTCGGCCGTCGCGGCTCCCCGAGCCGTCCGCCGGGCGGTGCTGTCGGCGCTGCGCGCCGAAGCGCAGGCCGGGACGCCGGCACAGGCAGCAGCGCCGGCCGGGACGCCGGCAGCGGCCGGAACGCCCGAGCTGCCACCGGCAGCGGCTGGGGGGGTCGGGGCGCCACCGGCAGCGGCTGGGGGGCTGGGAGTGCCGGCAGCGCCGGGGAGGCACGGGAGGCCGGCAAGACCCGAGGAGCCGGCAGCGCCCAAGGGACTCGGGGCGCGCGCCAAGCCCGAGGCGTACGAGGAACCCGAGGCGGCCACACGCCGGCGGGCCGAGCAGCGGCGGACGGAGCGGCGGCGGGCCGAGCGGCGGCGCCGAGCGCCCGCCCATGCCGCCCCGGCGGGCGGGGGACGCCGGCGGCATTGGCTCGCCCTGTCCTCGGTCACCGGGCTGGCCGCCGCCCTGGCCGCCGCGACCATCCTGCTCGTTCCCGTCACGTCGAGCGCGAGCCCGCTGGCCGCCGCATGGGCCGCCTACCGGTCCGAGGCGACCCTGGCCGCCACCACGCCGACCGGGCGGACGGCCGAGCGGCTCGCCGCCGCCCTGGGCGAGGCCGCCGAGTCACCCGACCTCCGCGCCTACGGGCTGTCGCTGCGCGCGTCGGGTGCGCGCATGCTGGCCGGCCACCTCGCCGCGGTCGCCGAGTACCGTGGCGAGCGGGGTGAGCGGGTGGCGCTGCTGCGCTGGCGCGGTCGCCTGCCCGGCGCGGCCGGCACCCAGGCCGTCTCCGGGCCGCTCGTCCAGACGGCCCGCTGGGGTGAGACGGGCAGCGTGTGGTGGCGCTACGAGGAGATCGTGTGGTGCCTGGTCGGCACCGCCCCCCAGGCCGAGCTGGACGCCATCGCGCACCGGCTGGCCAGCGACACCTGAGGACAGCCGCCGGCCGGGG
>JBIOYL010000235.1:0-9469 GCA_044870185.1 Actinomycetes bacterium
GTCGACGCCGACGAGCCGGCCGCGCCGGCCGTGGCGATCGTCGGCCGTCCCAACGTCGGCAAGTCGAGCCTGCTGAACCGGCTCGCCGGCACCGAGCTGGCGATCGTCGATCCCGTGCCGGGGACCACCCGCGACGCGATCGACTCGGTCGTGGAGCACGAGGGCGCCAGCTACCGGTTCATCGACACCGCCGGGATGCGGCGTGCCTTCCGGCGGGCCGAGGGCGCCGACTACTTCGCCTTCGTGCGCAGCCTGGAGGCGGTCGACCGGGCCGATGTCGCCCTGCTCGTGCTGGAGGCGCCGGCCGGCGTGGCCGAGCAGGACCAGAAGGTCGCCGTGCGCGCCGCCGAGGCGGGCTGCGCGCTGCTGCTGGTGGCCAACAAGTGGGACCGCATGGACTCGGACGCCCGCCGGCGGCTCGACCTCGACCTCGAGCGCAAGCTGCACTTCGTCGCCTGGGCGCCGCTGCTGCGCGTCTCGGCCCGCACCGGCCGGGGCGTGGACCGGCTGTGGGGCGCCATCGACGGCGCGCTGGCCGAGCGCTCCCGCCGCGTGCCGACGTCGGCGCTCAACCAGTGGCTCCAGCAGGTGACCGAGCGCACCCCGCCGCCGCCGGCCCGGGGCCGGCCGGTCAAGCTGCGCTACGTCACCCAGGCCCGGGTGGCCCCTCCCGAGTTCGTCTTCTTCGCCACCGGGGAGCTCGCGCCCGCCTACCGCCGCTACCTGGAGCGGGAGCTGCGCGCCGCCTTCGGCTTCGCCGGGTCGCCGCTGCGCATCGTCGGCCGGGTCAAGACCAGGGGGCCGGCCGGCTCGTAGGCGTACCGGCATGTCATACCGGTACTTCATCATTCTCCCAAACGGCGTGAACCATCGGCGTGAAGGAAGGACGATGGAATGGCTCAGTGATACACACTACGTCGTGGATGAGCACGGCTGCTGGATCTGGCAGCTCGCGCGAAACAACAAAGGCTACGGCCTGAAGTGGGATCCGGATCGCCGCCGGCTGATGGTGGCGCATCGCCTGTACTACGAACGTGCCTACGGCCCGATCCCTGCGGGTTTGCAGATCGACCATCTATGTAGGGTCAGGGCTTGCGTGAACCCGGCACACCTGGAAGCTGTCGACCCCCAGAGGCACGGCCAGCGTAGCGTTGCCTACAAGCCACGGAAGCCGGCTCAGATCCGCGAGCGGCCAGAGGCCCGACGGGTCGATCCCGCCGAGTGCGTGCTTTGGCAGGGCTGCCGCGACCGGGATGGCTATGGCGCCAGGTCGGTGAACGGTAAGCGAGTGTTCGTGCACCGTTGGGTATACGAGCAAGTCCATGGGCCGATTCCGCCGGGGATGACCGTTGACCACCTGTGCAGAAATCCTGCCTGCTACAACTTGGACCACCTGGAGGCGGTCAGCCGGGCGGACAACAACCGGCGTGCGACCTGGCGGCATTCGTGCAAATACGGGCATCTGATGACGCCCGAGAACACCCTCTGGGAGAGCAGCGGCCAGCGACGGTGCCGAACGTGCCGGACCGAGACGCGCGAGCGCTCGAAGCAGCGCCGGAAGCAGCAGCGCCAACGCTAGACCCCGCCCGGAACGTGATAGGCTACGCTCCGCAGGCGCCGTCATTGAACATCACTCGGGACGTGGCGCAGCTTGGTAGCGCACCTGGCTGGGGGCCAGGGGGTCGCCGGATCGAAGCCGGCCGTCCCGACAAACCGGACGAGTGGCCGTGGCGGTCGTGTTGCGGCCCCTTGTCATCCTGGGCCACCCGTGCTGCCCGCGGACGACCCGCGGCGCGCGCTGACGCGGCGCGCACCCGGCGCGCGCCGGGCGGCTCGGCTACGCTCGTTGCATGAGCCAAACCGGTGAGCCGACCCGCCCCCCCGGCCCGGGCGTCACGCCGGTCCCGCGGGCCGGTGGGGCGGTGCCGTCCAGCGCGATCGTCACCGTGCCGAACGCGATCAGCCTGACCCGGCTGCTGCTCATGCCGCTGTGCGCCTGGCTGCTGGCCACCGGCCAGTACCTGACCGGGCTGTGGCTCACCGCCGTGGTCGGCGCCACCGACTGGGTCGACGGGTGGCTCGCGCGGCGCACCGGTCAGGTGTCGCGGCTCGGCCAGCTCCTGGACCCGCTGGCCGACCGCCTGCTGATCGCCTCGGTGGCGATCGCCCTGCTGGTGGTGGGCGTGCTGCCCTGGCCGGCGGTCGCCCTGCTGGTCGGCCGCGACCTGGTGCTGCTCGCCGGCTTTCCGCTGCTCGCCCGGCGTGGGGTGCGGCCGCCGGACGTGGTGTGGATCGGCAAGGCGGCCACCTTCGACCTGCTGTGCGCGCTGCCGGTCCTGGTCATCGGCGAGCTGGCGGTGCCGGTTGCCGGTGCCGCCCACGTCCTGGGCCTGATCCTGCTGTGGCTCGGCGTGGTGCTGTACTACGTTGCCGGCGCCGTCTATGTCCGCCTGTCGCTTGCTGAGCTGCACGATCAGCGGGTAGACCCCGGACCATGAGCGCGTGGCCGTGCGTGCGGCGCCCGCGCGACCGGCGGGTTGACGCCGATGCGGGGCTGGCCCCGGGTCAGAAGGCTCGGGCACAATGGCGCCCAGGCTCCCGGCGTCCCGGTCCTTCTCGGGAGCATGATCAGGTTCCTCGCGTCTCGGGACGCACTGTCTCGACGCCACCCGACCTCGAGCTTGCACCACCGAGGAGGAGGTGCCGCGGATGAAGGCAGTGATCATGGCGGGGGGCGAGGGCACGCGGCTGCGGCCCCTGACCGCCAACCAGCCCAAGCCGATGCTGCCGCTGGCCAACCGGCCGATGATGGAGCACATCGTCCGCCACGTCGCCGCCTACGGGTTCTGCGACATCGTCGTCACCGTGCAGTTTCTGGCCAGCCAGGTGCGCAACTACTTCGGCGACGGCTCCGACATGGGGGTCGACCTGACCTACGCGACCGAGCCGACGCCGCTCGGCACGGCCGGCAGCGTCAAGAACGCTGCCGAGCAGCTCACCGACACCTTCCTGGTGATCTCGGGCGACGCCCTGACCGACATCGACCTGGCGCAGGCGGTGGACTTCCACCGCGAGCGCGGTGCGCTGGCGACGGTCGTGCTCAAGCGGGTCGACAACCCGCTCGAGTTCGGCATCGTCATCACCGCCGAGGACGGCCACATCGAGCGCTTCCTGGAGAAGCCCCACTGGGGGCAGGTGTTCTCCGACACCATCAACACCGGCATCTACGTGCTCGAGCCGGAGGTCTTCGCCTACATCCCGGAGGGGCAGCCGGTCGACTTCGCCGCCGAGGTGTTCCCCGAGCTGCTCGCCAAGGGCCTGCCGCTGTACGGCCACGTCGCGGGCGGCTACTGGGAGGACGTCGGCAACCTGGACGCCTACCGGCGCGCCCACCAGGACATCCTCGACGGGCGGGTGAAGGTCGACATCCGCGGGTTCGAGGTCCGGCCCCGGATCTGGCTCGGCGAGGGCGCCGAGGTCGACCCGGACGCCCACCTGGACGGCCCGGTCCTGGTCGGCGACTTCGCCAAGGTCGAGGGCGGTGCCCGCCTGCGCGAGTACACGGTCATCGGCGCCAACGTGGTCGTCAAGGAGGGCGCCTTCCTGCACCGGGCGATCGTGCAGGACAACGCCTACATCGGTGCCGGCGCCAGCCTGCGCGGCTGCGTCATCGGGCGCAGCGCGGACGTCAAGCAGGCCGGACGGGTCGAGGACGGGGTGGTGGTCGGCGACAACGCCGACGTGGGGCAGGGGGCCATCCTGCAGCCGAACGTGAAGGTCTACCCCTTCAAGACGGTCGAGCCGGGCGCGACCGTCACCAAGTCGATCATCTGGGAGGGGCGGGGCGCCCGGACGCTGTTCGGCGAGCACGGCGTGGCCGGCCTGGCCAACATCGACGTGACCCCGGAGCTGACCCTGCGGCTGGCGATGGCGTTCGGCTCGACCCTCAAGAAGGGCGCGAGGGTCACGCTTGGCCGCGACGCGAGCCGGGTGTCGCGGGCGCTCAAGCGCGCGCTCATCGCCGGCCTCAACTCGACCGGGGTCACCTGCGAGGATCTCGGGGTGGCGCCGGCCCCGAGCGTCCGCTTCATGGCCGGCCGGGCCGACGCCAGCGGCGGGATGTACGTGCGCACCTCGCCGCGGGACGGCCTGGCCATCGAGATCGCCGTGTTCGGCGACGACGGCAGCGACCTGGACGAGGGCGCCCGCCGCAAGATCGAGCGCACCCACCATCGTGAGGAGTTCCGTCGCGTGTTCGGGCGCGACACGGGCGAGCTCGGCTACCCGCCGCGGGCCGTCGAGCACTACACGGCCGCGCTGCTGGACTGCCTCCAGGTCGAGCGGGTGCGCCGGCGCCACTTCAAGCTCGTCATCGACGCCGGCGGCGGAACGTGCGCGCTGGTGCTGCCGCACCTGCTGCCCCGCCTCGGCCTGGACACCCTGACCGTCCACGGCCAGCTCGACGAGGACCGGGTCTCGCCCACGGCGGAGCAGCAGGCCGCCGACCTGGACCGGCTCGCCCGGCTCGTGACCGCCTCCGGCGCCGACCTGGGCGTGCGCTTCGACTCGGTCGGGGAGCGGCTCACGCTGGTCGACGGGGCCGGCTCGATCGTGGATCCGGACCGGGCCCTGCTGCTGTACGTCGACCTGGTGGTGGGCTCGGGACGCCAGGGCGCGGTGGCCCTGCCCATCTCGACCACGCGGCGGGCGGTCGAGCTCGCCGAGCGGGGCGGCTGGAAGGTCATCGGGACCAAGCTGGCGGCGAGCGCGCTCATGCGGGCCGCGCAACAGGACGGTGTCGTGTTTGCCGGCACCGACGGCGGCGGCTACGTCTTCCCCGCCCTTCATCCAGCCTACGACGCGCTCGTCGCGTTCGGCAAGCTGCTCGAGCTGCTGGCCGCCAGAGACGTCGGCCTGGCCGACGCGGTGGCCGCCCTGCCGTCGGCCTTGGTGGTCCGGCGCCGCATCCCGACCCCGTGGGAGCTGAAGGGCGCGGTCATGCGTCAGGTCCTGGAGGCGACCAAGGGGCGGCCGACCGATCACACCGACGGGATCAAGGTGCTCCACGACGACGGCGACTGGGCGCTGGTCATCCCCGACACGGTCGAGCCGGTGACCCACCTGTGGGCCGAGAGCGGCTGGCCGGACCGGGCCACCGCGCTCGCCGACGAGTACGAGGCGCGGATCAAGCGGGTGCTGCAGGGCGGCTGACCGCGCGACCTGTCCGTGGCTGCTGCCTTGCCCGTGCTTGTGGCGGAGCGGGTCCGGCTGTGCTTGGCTACGGCGACCATGGCGACCGAGCGCGGCAGGCGACGAGGGTGCTCCCGGATGTCTCCGCGGAAGGCCCGGGCGCTTGCAGCGGCCAGGACGGCGCCGAGCGAGCCCGGGCCAGGTCGAGCCGGTCGGGGAGCCTTCGGTGGAGGTCGAGGAAGGAGCACGGCAGGATGTATCCAGATGAGCTGAAGTACACGCGCGAGCACGAATGGGCGCGGATCGACCGCAACCGTGCCGTCGTCGGGATCACCGACCATGCGCAGGAGGCCCTCGGCGACATCGTCTACGTCGACATCCCGCCGCCGGGTACGGCGGTGACCCGCGGCGAGCCGTTCGGGGAGATCGAGTCGACCAAGTCGGTGAGCGACCTGTACAGCCCGGTGACCGGCACCGTGGCCGAACGCAACGACGAGTTGGACAAGAGCCCCGAGATCATCAACTCCGATCCGTATGGGCAGGGCTGGCTCGTCGTGATCGACATGACCGATGCGTCGGAGGCGGACGAGCTGCTCGACGCCGACGCCTACGGGCAGCTGGTCGCCGAGAGCTGACGGCCGGTCGCCCGAGCGCCGGCGAACCGCTGGTCGCCCGAGCGCCGGCGAACCGTTCGAGCAGGGTCGCGCCAGGCCGCGACGGTCAGGTGGCACAATGCCTGCGATCGCGTTGACCTGGTTTCGAGCGCTCCTTTACAGTCGCCTCCACATCGAGGCATGAGCCCGGAGGGCAGGATGTTCTGCACGCAGTGCGGCCACAAGAATCCTGACGGCGCCCGCTTCTGCGCCAACTGCGGCGCGCCGTTGGAGACGATCGCCGCCGACGATGCGACCACGACCCTCAGCCTGGCCGCGCAGGACATCGAAGCTGAGGTCGAGGAGGAGGTCGCCGCCCCGGTCGAGGACCTGCGGGAGGGCACGGCGATGCTCGTCGTCCGCCGTGGCCCGAACGCGGGCAGCCGCTTCCTGCTCGACAAGGAGGTCGTGACGGCCGGCCGCCATCCCGAGAGCGACATCTTCCTGGACGACATCACCGTGTCGCGCCGTCATGCCGAGATCCGCCGCGGCCGCAACGGCGGCTTCAGCGTCCACGACGTCGGCTCGCTGAACGGCACTTACCTGAACCGGGAGCGGGTCGAGGAGGGCGAGCTCAGCAACGGGGACGAGCTCCAGATCGGCAAGTTCAAGCTGGTGTTCTTCGCCGGGCGGCCAGGGGCCGGGTAGGCTGATGCGCGACCCGATCGAGCGCCCAACCCGACCGGCCCGTCAGCCCCCGCAAGCCGGCGGCGGCCAGCCGCCGGACCGTGCCGTGGCCGAGGGCCACCGTGAGGCGTCCGGCTCGACCGGGACGATGAGCATCGGCGAGATCTTGGCCGTGCTGAAGCCGGAGTTTCCCGACATCACGGTGTCCAAGATCCGCTTCCTGGAGGGCGCCGGGTTGGTCCGGCCCGACCGCTCGCCCTCCGGCTACCGCAAGTTCTCCGAGGACGACGTGGCCAGGCTGCGGTTCGTGCTGCGGGCGCAGCGGGACCAGTACCTGCCCCTGCGGGTGATCCGCCAGCGCCTGACCGATCTCGAGGCGGTCGGCGGGCTGCACGCGCGTGGCGGGCCGCCGATGGTCGACCGTGGTGGGCCGCCCTCGACCGTCGAGCGTGGCGGGCCGGCGGCGGTCGAGCGTGGCCCGGACGCCACGCCGGCCGGCGCGGCGCCGACCCTCGCCCGCCCCAGGGCCGAGCCGCGGCGCGGCCAGCCGGCGCGCACCGGCCCGGCGGCCGCGTCCGCTGCTGCGCCGGCCACCGCGCCGCCTGCGGGGACCGGCCTGCTCGGCGCCGCGGGCGCCTCGGACGCCCAGTTCACCCGAGACGAGCTGTGCCGGGCGGCCGGTGCCGATCCGGCCCAGCTCGCCGAGCTGGAGTCGTTCGGGCTGCTCGGCGCCCGGGGCAGCGGCGAGCGTGGCACCTGGTACAGCGGCGACGACCTCGTGCTGCTCCGGCTGGCCGGCGAGCTCGCCGAGTTCGGCCTGGAAGCCCGGCACCTGCGCATGTACAAGACGTTCGCCGAGCGCGAGGCGGCGCTGTTCGAGCAGGTGGTCGCCCCGCTGGTCCTCCAGCGCAACCCCGAGGCGCGCGGCCGGGCCCGCGAGACGCTGGAGACCTTGGCCGAGCTCGGCGGCCGGCTGCGAGATGTCGCGCTGCGCAACGCCATCTCGTCGTTCGCCGAGGCCAGGGACGCCCGGCGATGACCCGGCCGGCCGCCCGGCGCTAGCCATCCGTGGCCCGCCGTCCGCCCCGCCAGCTTCCTGGTCGCCTGGCCACGATCGCGGCGCTGGTCGCCGTGCTTGCGACGGGTCCGCTGCCCGGCGGCCCGCGGCCGGTGTTCGCGTCCCCGCCGGCGCTGCGGGCCGAGCTGGTCGAGGCCGTCCCGTCCGGCCCGCCGGCCCTGCCGCTGGTGCATGCCGCGTCCTACCTGCTCGCCGACCAGGCGACCGGTCAGGTGCTGCTCGAGCGCGGCGCTGCCACGCCACGGCCGATGGCGTCCACCACCAAGGTGATGACGGCGCTGCTCGTGCTCGAGCGCCTCGACCCGCGCCGGACGGTGGTGGTCGGCCCGAACCCGGGCAAGGTGGGGGAGGAGTCGCTCCAGCTCAAGGCGGGGGAGCGCCTCACCGTGCACCAGCTTCTGCTCGGGCTGCTGCTCAAGAGCGCCAACGACAGCGCCGTCGCCCTCGCCGAGGCGGCCGCCGGCGGCGAGGCCGCCTTCGTGCGGCTGATGAACGCCCGGGCCGCCAGGCTCGGCCTGACCATGACCCATTTCGTCACCCCGTACGGGCTCGACCGGCCCGGGCATCGGACCAGCGCGCGCGATCTGGCCCGGCTGTGGGAGGTGGCCATGCGGCGGCCCGACTTCCGGGCGTTGGTCGCCACCCGCCGGGCCCGCATCCCCGGGCCGGGGCCGCTGCGCTCGTTCACCAGCACCGACCGTCTGCTCGGCGTCTACCCCTGGCTGGAGGGCGGCAAGACCGGGTTCACCAACCAGGCCGGCCGCTGCCTGGTCGCCTCCGCGCGGCGGGGTGGCCGGCACCTGGTCGCCGTCGCCCTCGGCTCGGCCGACGCCCTCGCCGACGCGCGGGCCATGTTCGACTACGGCTTCCAGGCCCTGGTCCGGGCCCGGCTCGCCGCCGCCGGCGCGGCCGTCGAGGTGCGTGACGGCGCGGCCGTCCGGCGCTTTGCGGTCGCGGCCGACGTGGACGCGCTCGTCCGCCGGGACCTGCTCGGGCGCGTCCACCTCGTGGTCACCCGGCCCCGCCCACCCAGCCGGCCGCAAGGAGGCGGCCCGGGGCGCGCGGCGCCGCCCGGCGGCGCCGCCGGCGCCGCGCGCCCGCCGGCCTGGATCCTGGCGGGCAGCACCGTGGTGGCGCCGCTCCGGCTGACCGTGGCCGGCGCCGGGGCCGCCGTCGAGCGGTTCCTGCCACGCCCGGTGCCCGACGGGGCGCCGCCCACGGTCATCGACGCGTTCCTGCGCCAGGAGCAGGCCTCGTGATCCCGCCGCCGGCAGAGGAGCCCATGGCCGGGGCCGCCGGGGCCGGGCCCGCCGGGCCGGCCGCCCGCGGCGGGCCACCCGAGCGCCCCCCCGGCCCGCGCGGCCTGTGGGCCGGGCTGCCGGGCGTGCGCACGCTGCTGGACGCGTCCACGCTGCGGACGCGGGTGGCCGAGCTGGGTGCCCGGCTGCGGGCCGACTACGACGGCCTCGACCCGATCCTGGTGTCGGTGCTGCGGGGCGGGGTCGTGTTCCTGGCCGACCTGGTGCGGGCGACCCGGATCGCCCTGCGGGTCGACTTCATGGCCATCTCGCGCTTCGACGCGTCGTCGGCGACCGGCGTGGTGCGCATCGTCAAGGACCTGGAGCTCGACGTGTCCGCCCAGCACGTGCTCGTGGTCGAGGACATCGTCGACACCGGCCTGACCCTCACCTACCTGCTCAAGGTGCTCGCCGCCCGCGGGCCGGCCTCGCTGCGGGTGTGCACGCTGCTGGACCGGCGGGCCCGGCGCATCGTCGACGTCCCCCTGCCCTACGTCGGGTTCGAGGTGCCCGACGTGTTCCTTGTCGGCTACGGCCTGGACCTCGACGAGCGTGAGCGGGGGCGGATGGAGATCCTCGCGCTCGACGACCTGGGCGCCGCCCGCCGCGCGCTCCGGCCGGGC
>JBIOYL010000236.1:0-2879 GCA_044870185.1 Actinomycetes bacterium
TCATGCAGCGAGCAGCCCCGGTGGGAGCACCGGTTGGAGATCGCGTGGATGGTGGCGCCGCGCCTGACCAGCAGCAGTGGCACCGCGCCGACGGTGGCGGGGGTCGGCGAGCCTTCCGGCAGGTCCGCGTCGGCGATGGCCGGCTGCCAATCGGTCGGTCCCTCGTCGAAGGCGGTGTGGTCGACGCCGACGCCCTTGCCGAACGACAGATGGCCCCCGAGATAGGCCGAGATGGTGATCACCCCGAAGCCGGTCGCTGACAGCCGCCAGCCGCGCTGCCGCCGCCCGCGCTTGCGGGCCACCGACGAGCTCACGTACAGATACAGCGCGACGACGTTGGCGCTGGCGTGGACCAGCCCCAACCGGCGGGCGCGGCCCCAGACGTCGGCCCAGTCCGACAGGCCGGCCAGCGCGGTCGGCACCGCCGCCAGGATGCCGATGTCGACCAGCCGGTCCGAGGCCTTGCGGGTCCGGCGTCCCGGCATCAGGTCCAGCAGGAACGAGCTGGTCCAAGCGCCCACCACCACGTCGGTCAGCACCGGGTGCAGCGGATGGCCCAGCCAGGTCCCGCTGAGCAGGTCCTTCAGCTCGGTGCGCGGGGGCACGTAGCGGTCCACCACGGACTTCAGCATCCTCCCGGCGCCGTCGAGCTGCTCGATCTCCTCGATACGCTCGGCCAGCGGCCTTACCAGGGATCTCAAGGCACACCTCCACTCCAACGGGCCCGGCACAGAAGCACCGCGTGGACCAGACCCTAACCCCCGGCATCCTGGCACGCGAAGGCGTCGGCGGCACCACGTGGGTTCCCCCGCGACCCCGCCGGTGAACCGTCGACCGTCACGCGCGACCGGGCGCTCCTGGAGGATCCAGCCGTGCCGTCGGGATCGTTGAAGTGGACGAGCGAGTTCCAGTCGCCGCCCGCCTCTTGGGTCATCCCATCGCTCTGTCGTACGCCGCCCGTGACGAGAGCGATCGGCTGCCGAACGGCTCCTATCTACCCCTCCTTCAATAATCAATAGCCGATCGCTTCTAATCAAGAAATATCGTAACTGTTCAGGGCCTCTCTCGCCGTGCCGCGTTCGGTTTGACCATGGGATGGCTGCTGGTGTAGCTGTGCTGTACGGCCCATGGGCAAGCGGGCTTGACCGCTTGTCCTGGAGGCCGCGATCCCTTCCCCCGATCCCGATCTGGAAGCCACCGTCGCGGTCCAGGCCGCGGTGATCGCCGAGCTGCGCGCGGTCAACGCCGAGCAGGCCCGCCTGATCGCCGCGCTGCAGGCGCGGGTGGTGGGGTTGGAGCGCCGGCTCGGCAAGGACTCCTCCAACTCCTCCAAGCCGCCGTCCTCGGACGGGTTGCGTAAGCCCGCGCGGGCGGAGCGGCGCGACGCCGAGCAGGCCCAGGGCCGCCGGCCCGGTAAGCAGCCCGGCGCCCCTGGCGCGCATCTGGCCCAGGTCGAGCGGCCCGACGAGGTCGTGGAGCACGCCCTGAGCGCTGCGGCGGGTGCGGCGCGGATCTGGCCGGCGCGGTGGTGGTCGGGGTCGAGGCCCGCCAGGTGTTCGACCTGCCGGCACTGCGCCTGTGCGTTGCCGAGCACCGGGCCCAGCGCCGCCGCTGCGCCTGCGGGACGACAACCGCTGGCCGCTTCCCCGAGCATGTCCGCGCGGCGGCCTGCTACGGGCCCGGGGTGCGCGCACTGGTGTGCTATTTGTGCGTGCACCAGCACCTGCCGGTGGACCGGGCCGCGCAACTGCTGGCCGACGTGCTGGGCGCGAGCGTGGCGACCGGGACGCTGGCCGCCGTCCTGGCTGAGGGTGCAGTCGGGCTGGACGGCTTCCTGGCCGCCGTCCGCGACCGGCTCGCCGCCGCTCCGGTGGCGCACTTCGATGAGACCGGCGCCAGGGTGGCCGGGCGGCTGCACTGGGTCCACTCGGCCTCCACCAGCCTGCTGAGCCTGTTCACGGTGCACGCCAAGCGGGGCAAGGTGGCGATGGACACCGCCGGGGTGCTGCCCGGCTTTGGCGGGGTGGCGGTGCACGACGGCTGGGCGCCGTACTGGCGTTATGAGGATGTCCGCCATGCGCTGTGCGGCGCGCACCTGCTGCGCGAGCTGGAGGCGATCACCGACCAACCCGGGCAGGGCTGGGCGGCCGGCATGGCCGAGCTGCTGGTGGACGCCAAACTGGCCGCTGACCGGGCCCGCGCGGCGGGCGCCGGTCGGGTCCAGGACACTGGCCGGGCCAGGCTGCACGCCCGGTATGAGCGGCTGCTGGCCGACGGGCAGGCGGCCAACCCGCCCCCACCGGCCAGCGGCCGGCGGTCAGGACGCGCCCGCCGCTCGCCCGCCGGCAGGCTGCTGGCCCGGCTGGACACCCGCCGTGAGGAGGTCCTGCGCTGCCTGGACGACACCCGCGTGCCCTTTGACAACAACCAGGCCGAACGCGATCTGCGGATGGTGAAGCTGCAGCAGAAGATCTCGGGCTGCTGGCGCACCCCGGCCGGCGCCGAGGCGTTCCTGGCCCTGCGCAGCTACCTGGCCACCGCCCGCAAGCACGGCATGAACCCGCTGGCCGTGCTCGGCCAGCTGTTCCAGGGGCAGGCCTGGCTGCCAGCGCCGCCGTGCCCTGGTGCTGCGTAGACTCCTCTGGTATGTCCCGCCGCGCCCGCCGCTCGCAGCCGCGGCCGGCCCGCCCCCCAGCCCCGGTCGACCTGGTCCAGGCCGTGGTCGAGGCGATCGCGCGTGGGGAGCTGGACCAGGAGCTCGGCGTGCTCAGCGCGGTCATCAACCAGCGGGTGCGGCTGCAGGCCACCGCCCGGTCGATGAGGACCCTGGCCAGCCTGCGGGTCGGCGACCGGGTGCGGATCAACCACAGCGCCAAGCC
>JBIOYL010000237.1:0-16707 GCA_044870185.1 Actinomycetes bacterium
GACCTGAAGCTGAAACCGCTGGGGGGAGGTCACCACCAAGGCAACCTATCTGGCCAGGTCGGCCCAGCGCCAACCTCGCGCACGGTGGTACCAGGAAGGGCGAGCAAGCGGTTGAATGCAGCAGTGATGCGCACGGGCGTTGGACCTTCGGGTTGGGGCTTGGACACCTACCAACCTTACGGTCCGCCGTGCGCGTCACCCATCCCAGCCCCACACCTCGTTCATGCCGTCCGACCGGCACCTTCAGGCGTCAAGGACCCGATCGATCACAGTTGGCCTCCAGATGAGGCCTGCTCGCGGTCCGTAGGGCTCGGAAAGAGCATAACCCGATCCTTGTCAGCCTGCCGCCGCCGTTCGATCTGGGAGGAGCACGATGACCAATACCGCTGCAGCCGACCTGCAGGCCGGCCGGGGTCCGCTGGACCCGGATGAGCTCGCCCACCTCGATGCGTACTGGCGGGCAGCGAACTACCTGTCGGTCGGCCAGATCTACCTGCTCGACAACCCGTTGCTGCGCGAGCCGCTGCGCCTGGAGCACGTCAAGCCGCGCCTGCTGGGTCACTGGGGCACCACCCCCGGGCTGAACTTCATCTACGCGCACATGAACCGGGTCATCCGGCGGGAGGACCTCGACGCGATCTACGTGACCGGGCCCGGGCACGGCGGCCCAGGGCTGGTCGCCAACGTCTACCTGGAGGGCACCTACTCGGAGGTCTACCCGCACATCGGCCCCGACGAGGAGGGGCTGCGCCGGCTGTTTCGCCAGTTCTCGTTCCCGGGCGGCATCCCCAGCCATGTGGCGCCGGAGACGCCGGGATCGATCAACGAGGGCGGCGAGCTCGGCTACGCGCTGGTGCACGCCTACGGCGCCGCCTTCGACAACCCCGACCTGCTGGTCTGCTGCGTGGTCGGCGACGGGGAGGCAGAGACGGGTCCGTTGGCCGCGAGCTGGCATTCCAACAAGTTCCTCGACCCGGTCACCGACGGTGCCGTCCTGCCGATCCTGCACCTGAACGGCTACAAGATCGCCGGGCCCACGATCCTGGCCCGCATCCCCGAAGACGAGCTCCGCGCCCTGCTGGAGGGCTACGGGTATGCGCCGCGCTTCGTGACCGGGTCGGAGCCCGAGGCCATGCACCAGCAGATGGCGGCCACGCTGGACGAGGTCGTCGCCGAAATCCGCGCTATCCAGCGGCGCGCCCGCGCCGAGGGGGACCCGACCCGGCCGCGCTGGCCGATGATCGTGCTGCGGACGCCCAAGGGGTGGACCGGTCCCGCCGAGGTCGACGGCGTGCAGGTCGAGGGCACCTTCCGGGCGCACCAGGTGCCGCTCGCGGGCCTGGCCCAGCGGCCGGAGCACCTACGCGAGCTGGAAGCCTGGCTGCGCTCCTACCGGCCGCAGGAGCTGTTCGACGCGCGGGGGGCCTTCCGCTCGGAGCTGGCCGAGCTGGCACCCCGAGGTGAGCGGCGCATGGGCGCCAACCCGCATGCCAACGGCGGTCGCCTCACGCGCCCGCTGGAGCTGCCCGACTTCCACGCCTACGCCGTCGACGTGCCCAAGCCGGGGACCGCCACCGCCGAGGCCACCCGTGTGCTCGGCGCGTTCCTCCGCGACGTGATCGCCGCCAACCCGCGCAGCTTCCGGCTCATGGGTCCCGACGAGACCAACTCCAACCGCCTGAACGCGGTCTTCGAGACCACCGACCGGGCCTGGGACGCTGAGCGGGTGCCCGGCGACGACCACCTGGCCCCGGACGGCCGGGTGATGGAGGTGCTCAGCGAGCACCTGTGCCAGGGCTGGCTGGAGGGCTACCTGCTCACCGGCCGGCACGGGCTGTTCAACTGCTACGAGGCGTTCATCCACATCGTCGACTCGATGTTCAACCAGCACGCCAAGTGGCTGGAGTCGACCAACCGTATCGGCTGGCGGCGGCCGATCCCCTCGCTGAACTACCTGCTGTCCTCGCACGTCTGGCGCCAGGACCACAACGGCTTCTCCCACCAGGACCCGGGCTTCCTGGACCTGGTGGTCAACAAGCAGGCCGGGGTCATCCGCGTGTACCTGCCGCCGGACGCCAACTGCCTACTGTCGGTGGCCGACCACTGCCTACGCAGCCGCCAGTACGTCAACGTGATCGTGGCCGGCAAGCAGCCGGCGCTGCAGTACCTGACGATGGACCAGGCGGTGCTGCACTGCACGCGCGGGATCGGCATCTGGGAGTGGGCCAGCAACGACGACGGCGACCCCGACGTGGTGCTCGCCTGCGCCGGCGACATCCCGACCCTGGAGACCCTGGCCGCGGTGGCGCTGCTGCGCGCGCACCTGCCCGAGCTGCGCGTGCGGGTGATCAACGTGGTCGACCTGATGCGCCTGCAGCCGGCCTCCGAGCACCCGCACGGGCTCCCCGACGCCGAGTTCGATGCGCTGTTCACCCGCGACCGCCCGGTCATCTTCGCCTACCACGGCTACCCGGCGCTGATCCACCGCCTGACCTACCGGCGCACCAACCATGCCGGCCTGCACGTGCGCGGCTTCAAGGAGGAGGGCACCACCACCACGCCGTTCGACATGGTGATGCTCAACGACCTGGACCGCTTCCACCTGGTCATGGATGTGATCGACCGGGTGCCCGGCCTGGCCCAGCGGGCGGCGGCGCTGCGTCAGCGCATGGGCGACGAGCGGCTGCGCCACCGCGCGTACACACGGCAGGTGGGCGACGACGCCCCGGACGTCAGGGACTGGGTGTGGCCCGGGTCGCCGCCACCGCCCGAGGCCACCACCCACGCCCAGCGCGGCCAGCCGGCCTAACGCCGCCCGGTCCGACCGGTCCGACCGGCCCACCGGCGGCGCCTTGGGTTGCCCGCCGGCGGTGTCGGTCGCACGAACGGCCGATACTGGGGCACGATCTGGAGCGCACAAGCCCTGGGCCGGGGGCTGCGGAGCGGGCTCCGGAGAAGGCGCCCGAACGATCCGGCCCCCTTGGGGCCATGACCATCGAGGGGGGCACGTGCCCGAGAAGTTCCCTCAGCCGGCAGGCGACGCCATCGTCCGCACCGCTTCGGCCGGCGGCGCGGGGCCGCCCACCTCGGTGGAGGCCGACGAGGAGCGCGCGCCGACCGGCCGCCTGCGCCGCCTGATCAGCATCGAGTCGGCCGCGGTCGCGCTCGGCTACCTGGCGACCACGTTCCGTGAGGGCACGCCGGGCTCGCCGGTCCAGTGGAGCTGGGTCGCGGCCGGCGGCGTGGCGGTCGGCGTCCCGCTGTGGGTCAAGGCCCGCCGCGAGCTGCGGCAGGCGGCCGCGGCCCGCTCGGCCGAGTCGCTCGCCGTCGAGGCGGACGCCAAGCTCCGCCTGGTGGTCGGGGACGTGACCACCCCGATCGCCGAGGTCGTCGGCCGGGTCCACCAGGCCGACCGGCGTGAGCGCGCCCAGCTCCGCGGGCAGCTCACCCAGCTCGTCGTGGAGGCGGCCGCCGACCTGTGCGACGGGGAGCGCACCCGCGCCATCTTCTTCCAGCTCGACCGCGGCGCCATGCACGCGGTCGCGTTCACCGGCCGGGCCGACATCCCGACCACGGTGTTCACCGACGCCCCGGGGGACCGGCGCGGCCAGGAGGCGCTGCTGCTGGTACGCAACCACGACTACCTGATGGTCGACGACCTGCGTGCCGAGCCGCTGCCGCCCGGGGTCGAGCCACGCCCCGGCGCCGTCTACAACGCGTTCATCAGCGTGGCCGTGTTCTGCGGCGACCAGGACTTCGGCATGCTCACGGTCGACGCGCCCACCTCGGGCGCCTTCGACGAGGCCGACCTGGTGGTGGTGCGGGCCATGGCCCAGCTCCTTGGCGCCGGCCTTGTGGACGGCCGCTGAACCTGGCAAGGTGAGCTGGCAACCTGTGAGGGGGAGGGAGCGGCAATGAAACGAGGCCGGGTGGTCCCGGACGAAGCCCGCGCCTGGAGCGCCGGCCGGCTGCCGTCGAGCGACTACTTCGCCTGGGCTCGCCGCCGCGCCCTGACCGCCGCCGGCGACGCCGTCCGCGAGCGCCTGCGCCAGGGCGGCGAGAACGGGCTGGCCCCGAGGCGGGACTGAGCCCGCAGCGGGGCAGGCCGAACCCAAGGCGAGGCCGAACCCGAGGCAGGGCCGAGTCCGAGGCGGCTGGGCCGCCGGCCGGCCGGTCAGGCAGAGGGCGCCTGCGCCCGTGCCGCCCTGGCGGCACCGACGCTGGCGACCGTCACCATGGCGATGGCGGCGAGCTGGCGTGGCTGGAGCGTCTCGTGCAGGACCGCGAAGCCGGCCAGCGCGGCGGCGGCCGGCTCCAGGCTCATCAGCACCCCGAAGGTCTTGGCCGGCAGGCGGCGCAGCGCCTCGAGCTCGAGCGAGTAGGGGATCGCCGACGACAGCAACCCGACCCCGACGCCGGCCGCCAGCAGCCCCGGGGCGAGCAGGGCGGCGCCGCCGGCGACGATGCCGGCCGGCGCGAGGACCAGGGCGGCGGCCGCCAGCGCGATGGCGAGCCCGGCGCCGCTCGAAAAGACCCGACCGACCCGCTGGCTGAGCAGGATGTAGCCGCCCCACAGGGAGCCGGCGAGCAGGGCGAAGCCGATCCCGGTGGCCGACAGGGGCCCGCCGCCGCGGGTGAGCAGCACGACGCCGGCGCCGGCCAGGACCGCCCAGAGCACGTCGCGGGCGTTGCGTGACCCGGCCACGGCGACGGCGAGGGGGCCGATGAACTCGATGGTCACGGCCACCCCGAGGGGGATGCGGGCGATCGCCTCGTAGAAGGCGAGGTTCATCGCTCCGAGCACGACGCCGAAGGCGAGCGCGAGGGCCAGGTCGCGGCGCCGGTGCCCGGCCAGGCGCGGCCGCGACAGTGCGCACAGCACCAGCGCGGCCACCCCGACGCGCAGCAGCACGACGCCCGGCGGCCCGAGCCGCGCGAACAGCTCCTTGGCCAGGGCTGCCCCGAGCTGGACCGAGCCGATCGAGACGAGCACGAGCGCGGTCGGCGGCAGCCGGCGGAGCAGGCCGCCGGTCCGGGCCGGCGCCAGGGGCCGGGAGCGGGTGGAGGAACGCATGCGCCCAGTGTGCCGGACGCCGCGCTCGCCGAGCGGACGCTTGGGCCAGGCCCAGGGCGGGCACGGCGCCGACCGGCGACGAGTCCACGTAGCCCTTCGTGTACACAGCGTTGTCCACAGGTGTGGACAAGCTGCTCCCCCGGCTGTGGATAGATGAACGGGTCGCTCCCGCCACGGATCGCTCCCGCCACGGATCGCCGGGAGCCCCCGGCATCCCGGCATCCCGGCATCCCGGCATCCCGGCCCCGGCCGACGGCTGCCGGCCGCCTACTCCGAGGGCGGCGCGGGCGGCAGGTCGTCGGCCGAGACCGAGATCGTGGCCCGGCCGGCCTCGATCGAGCGGATGCGCTCCCAGGCCACGTAGCGGCCGCCGTGGCGCAGGCCGCCGACGACCCACCTGACCATGGCCGGCCCGCCCATCGTGGCGCGGTCGTAGCCGAGCCGGGCGCCGAGCGCGCGCCGGCCGACCACGAGCCCGGCGACGCGGAAGCTGTGGCCGAAGGCGCCGACCGGGGGGCCGTCCTGGGCCAGGTGCACGTCGTGCACCTGGCCGGCGCTGCGGCCCTGCCCGTCGACCACCTCGACGCCGAGCAGCTCACTCAGGCGCATGCCAGGCTCCCGGAATGCGGCCGATGAGGTGGTCGCGCACCCACTCGTCCATGCGCGCGACCTCGAGGTGCTGCTTGCCGACCGACAGTCGCACGTCGTTGCCCACGTCGGCGACCAGGCCGAACGGGATGCGGGCGGGGACCTCGTGGCCGGCGGTGGGCAGGCTGCGGGCGAACCAGTCGGCCAGGCGGCCCAGGCGCCCGCCGAGCCGGGACGCCAGCCCGCCGGGGCCGGCCAGGATCGCGGTCACATAGGGCGCCCCGCCCTCCGGCCAGGTCAGCTCGAGGTCGTCGACCTTGCCGGCCAGCCTGCCGTCGGCGTCGACGATCTGGCGGTCGAGCAGGTGCAGGCCGGCCTGCAGCTCGCGGGCCATCCGTCAGCCTCCTGCCTTGGTGAGGAGCATGAGCGGAAGGGTGGCCAGCGACGCCACGACGAGCAGCACCAGGAACACCGAGGCGACGGCGTTGGTCAGCTTGGAGTTGGTCTTGTCGCCCAGGTAGTCCGGGTCGTTGGCCACCACCAGCAGCGGGAGGTAGGTGAGCGGCAGCGAGGCGGCGGCCAGCACGATCGTGTACTCGGTGAGCTTGATCGGGTCGATCGTAGTCAGCATGAGCAGGATCCCGGCCAGGATGGAGCCCAGCACGACCAGATGGAAGCGGGGCGCCTCGGCCGGCTTGACGAACTTGCCCCACTGCCAGCCGAAGTACTGGGCGATGCAGTAGCCGCAGGACAGCCCGGTCTCCAGCGCCGCGCCGAAGGTGCAGGCGACAAAGCCCAGCAGCAGTACGGCCAGGCCCAGCTTGCCGAGCACCAGCGCGGTCGGCAGGGCGACCTGGGACAGATGGTCGGCCTGGATGCCCTGGGGCTGCAGGAACAGGGTGGCGCCGGCCATGAGCGCCAGCGAGAGCAGGCCGCCGAGGGGGAAGCCGAGGTAGACGTTGGCCCGGTTGACCGCCAGGTCGGACCGGGTCCAGCCCTCCTCGACGGCGCCGGAGGAGAAGAAGAACACCTCGTAGGGGGTCATGGCCGCGCCGAGCAGCCCGATCGCGAAGTAGGCGTAGGTCGGGCGGCCCTCGCCCTGTGGTACCGACGGATGCACCGCCCCGTTCCACAGGGCGTGCACGTCGGGGTGGGCGCGCCACAGTGTGACCGCCAGCACCACCGTGGCGAGGCCGAGCAGGCCGAACAGGTTCTCCAGCAGCGAGAACGGCAGCCGCCAGATGACGACCCAGACCCCCAAGCCGACCAGCGGCACCCAGAACAGGTAGCTGACGCTGGTCGCGAGCTCGATGGCGAGCGCCACCCCGCCGATCTCGGCGGCCACGGTGAGCAGGGTGATGAAGAACGATGCGAGCAGGTTCACCAGTGCCACCCGGGCGCCCAGCCGCTCGCGCACGACGTCGAACACGGCGCGCTTGGAGATCGTGGCCACCCGGCCGGCCATCTCCGCGTACACCACGATGCCGATCACGCCGACGACCGTGACCCAGGCTAGCGACATGCCGAAGCGGGCGCCGGCCTGGGTGTTGGCGACCAGGTCGCCGATGTCGATGAACCCGCCGATGGCGGTCAGGATGCCGAGCGCGACGTCGAGGAGCTTCCTCACCCGGCATTCGCCTCGGCGAAGCCGTCCAGCTTGCTCGCGGTGCCGGCCAGCGGCCGGGCGAGCTCGGGCAGCTCGTCACCCCGGCCCCGACGGGCGGCGATGCGCAGGGCGTCCAGGCCCGTGACGGCCTGGTCGAGCAGGTCGTCGAGCTGCGCGCGCAGGCGGTCGGAGCGCGCGTCGGGCGGCTGGATGGCGTCGAAGGTCTGCTGTGCGGCGCCCGCGTCGTCGTCGGCCTCGGCCAGCACCTGGGCCAGGTAGCGCCCGCCGGTGCCGTGCCGGGTGGCCGCCTGGACCGCCAACCTGGCCGTCTGGACCGCCGAGGTGGCCGCCTTGGCGGTCTGGCCGGCCTTGGACCGGTAGACGTCGTAGGACCTGACCGGGCCGGTGCAGCCGGCCATGGCCAGCAGCGCCACGAGCAGCAGGATCCGTCGCATGGTGGCCACCGCATACCCGCCGGCAAGGCAAGGAAACCGTTCAGCCGCCCGGCTCCGCGCTCGGTGCCGTCTCGCCGCGGTGCTGCCAGCGGCCGGCGTCCAGGGCGGCGCCGATGCGCTGCGCGAGGTGCTCGGCCAGGGCCAGGTCGGCCTCGCCGTAGCGTCCGGGGGTCCTGGCGGCCAGGGTCAGGACGCCGAGCGCGCGGGTCTTGCCCTTGAGCGGCACGATCATCGCCGACCTCGGCGCCAGCGCGCGGTGCAGGCGGACCCACTCGGGGTCGGCGCCCAGGGTCAGCAGCTCCTCGGCGCCCTCACCGACCACCCTGGCCTGGCCGGTGCGCAGCGCCACGGCCAGCGGGTGGTCGGAGGCCGCGTCGACGACGGGCGGCTCGAGCGCGGCCGGCGGCCGGCCGGTGATCGGATCGGCGTGGGCGGCGGCCAGGTGGCGCAGCGACCCCCGGTCGTCGAGCAGCTCGACCGACGCCCAGTCGGCCAGCCGGGGGACGGCCAGCCAGACCACCTGCTCCAGGGCTGCCTCGGTGCTCGGCGCGCTGGCCAGGACGGCGCTGGCCTCGGCCAGGAAGGCGAGCTGCTCCTCGGCGGCGATCGCGGCGGTCCGGGACGCCTCGGCCGCCTCGTACAGCTGCGCCCGCTCGACGGCCTGGGCGCACAGCTCGGCCAGGGCGAACAGGAAGCGCCGCTCCTCCGGGCCGATCACGTGCGGCTCCTGGAAGCTCAGGCCGAGGACGCCCACCACCCGGCCGTGCGCGAGCAGGGCAACCGCCGCGATCGACTCGTCGCCGCCCCTGGGCGCGGCCGGGTAGCGCTCGCGCAGCTCCTGCCGGGAGCCGAGGAAGATCGCCGTGCCCTCGCGGGCCGCCTCGGCCAGCGGCACCGGGGCGTCCAGGGGGAAGCGCCGCCGGCCGGGGTGCTCCTGGAGCGCGACGCCGGCGGGGCGGCCGGCGGCCGCCACGACCTCGACCTGCCCGCCGGCGACGATGCCGACCAGCCCCGAGGCCGCGTCGAGCAGCTCGACACCCTGTCGCACGACGACCGCCCCGATCTCGTCGATGGTGGCGGCGTCGGCGAGGGCCGCGGTGACGCTCTGGAAGCGGCGGAGCCGGTCGGCCAGACGGTCGGAGGCCGCCTGGGTGCCCGACCCGGCGGCGAGCCGCCGGGCGCGGTCGATGGCCAGACCGGCCCGGTCGGCGACCATCTGGAGCAGCTTGAGGTCGGCGGCCCGGAAGCGGCTGGGGGTCGTGCTGGCGACGGCGATCACCCCGACGGCGGTGCCCTCCACCAGCATGGGCACCCCGGCCAGCGCGCGGGTGGACGCCGGCAGCAGCGCGCTCAGCGCGTCGGCGGCCGGCAGGTCGTCGGCGAGCAGCGGCCGCCCGGTCGCGGCGATGCGTCCCAGCACGCCCTCCCCGGCCGGTGGCCGAAACGCGTCCGCCGCCGCCCGGTCGACGCTGAGCGAGGCGGACACGCGCAGGACCTCCCCCTCCAGCAGCAGGATCACCACCGCGTCGGCCTCCAGCACCGCCTTGATGCGCTCGAGCAGCTCGGCGACCAGGTCGGCCAGGCCGAGCTGGTCGAGTGCGGCGTCGGTGACCGCCTGTACGCCGGCGAGCCAGCGGCGCTCGGCCGGCGGCCGGCGCCTGGCAGCCTCGGTGCCGGCCAGGCCGCGCCGGTTGCGGATCACCTCCTTGGCCACGTCGACCACCTTGCGCCGGGTCGAGCGGGCCATCGAGCGCAGCCGCTCGAAGGCGGCGTCGGGCTCAAGGCCCTCGGTGGCCACCAGCACGCCCTTGGCCTGCTCGATGAAGATCCGGGTGGTCAGGGCGTGCTCGAGCTGGCGCACCTCGGCGTCGCGGGCCCGGTAGCCGATGGCGGCCCGCAGCAGGTCGCCGACCACGTCGGCGAACGCCTCGATGGCCCGCACCTCGTCGCCGGTCCATGCGTGCGGCTCGGCCGCGTAGACGTTGAGGGTGCCGAGCGGCTGGCTGCCGGCGCGCACCGGCACGCTGAGCAGGCTGCCGACGCCGTGCTGGCGGGCCAGCACCGCGAAACGCGGCCAGCGGACGTCGGCGGCGACGTCGGCGACCTGGATCACCGTGCTGGTCGCAAAGGCGCTGATGCACGGCCCCTCGCCGAGCTCCTCCTGGATCTGCTCGAGCGCCCGGCCGCGCTCGTCGGTCACGGTCACCCAGCGCAGATGGCCGTCGTCGTCGGCCAGCATGAGCCCGGCGCCCTCGACGCGGAACACCGCCCGGGTCGCCTCGGCGACCCGTTCGAGCGCGGCGAGCAGCTCGTCGGGATCGGCGGCGACGTCCTTGAGGGCCAGCAGGCTGCGCTGCAGGGCCCCATGGTCGATGGACACGACTCCCGTCCTCCTGCACGAACGAGAGCTGCGGCCAGCGGGGGCACGGCTGTAACGCAGCACGTAGGCGTCCGGATTGTAGCGGGACGGGACCGCAGGCGTTACCTCGACCGGCGGCGGGACGGTCGGTGGCGGGACGGTCAGCCGCGGGACGGTCGGCCGCGGGCCTCGGCCAGCCAGTCGTCCAGGGACCGGCCGGCCAGGCGCTCGTACGCCTCGCGGTAGCGGGCGGCCGTCCCGGCCACCACGTCGGCGGGCAGGCGCGGCCCCGGCGGGGTCTTGTCCCAGCCGGTCGCCTCCAGCCAGTCGCGCACGTACTGCTTGTCGAACGACGGCGGCGAGGCGCCCGGCGTCCAGGCGTCGGCCGGCCAGAAGCGCGACGAGTCGGGGGTGAGCACCTCGTCGGCCAGCACGATCTCGCCGCCGGCCCGACCGTCCGCCGCCCCGCCCGCTCGGCCGCTGTCGCCGCCGGCACGCCCACCGGGTTGGCCGCTGTCACCGCCGGGCCGGCCGACGGGTCCGCTGACCGCCCGGCCGAACTCGAGCTTGGTGTCGGCGAGCAGGATGCCGCACCGGGCCGCATGCTCGGCGCCCCGCCGGTAGACCGCGAGGGTCAGCTCGCGCAGCCGCCGGGTCGCGTCGGCGCCGACCAGCTCGGCCATGCGTGCCTCCGGGATGTTCTCGTCGTGGCCGGTGGTGGCCTTGGTGGCCGGGGTGAAGATCGGCTCGGGCAGCCGGGCGGCCTCACCCAGCCCCGCCGGCAGGCGGATGCCGCACACCGTCCCGGCCGCCCGGTACTCCTTCCAGCCCGAGCCGGCCAGGTAGCCGCGGGCCACGCACTCGACCGGGAACATCTCCAGGCGCCGCACCAGCATGGCCCGGCCGGCCAGGTGCCGGGCGCCGGGCGGCAGCTCGGCGGCGCGCCAGCCGACCAGATGACCGGGCACCAGGTCGGCGAGGCGCTCGAGCCAGAACTGGGTCAGGGCGGTGAGCACCTCGCCCTTGCCGGGGACCGGGTCGGGCAGCACCACGTCGAAGGCCGAGATGCGGTCGGAGGCGACCAGCAGCAGATGCCGGTCGTCCACCTCGTACAGCTCGCGGACCTTGCCCGAGCCGATCCGCCGCAGCCCCTCGGGGGCGCGTACCTCGGTCACGGCAGCTCCTTCAGCCGGTCGAACACGACGCCCGCGCCGGCGACGAAGCGGGCCGGGTCGAGCGCCGCGTCGAGGCCGCCCGCGGCGGCAGGTGCGCCTGGGCCACCCGCACCGGCGGCGGGCGCGGCGGGCGTGCCTGGGCCGCCCGCGTCGGCGGCTGCCGCGTCGGGACCGTCCGCACCGGCGGGCGCGGCGAGGGCGGTGGCCACCCCGGGCTCGACGAGCAGCAGGTCACGGAACCCGCCGTGACCCTGGACGGCGGCCATGGCCGCGCGCTGCACCGCGGCGTAGGCGTCCTCGCGGCTCCAGCCGGCGTCGACCAGGGCGAGCAGGGCGGCCGACGAGCCGGCCAGGCCGCCCGCCGCGTCCAGGTTGGCCCGCATGCGCTCCGGGAACACGCGCAAGCCGGCGACCAGCCAGACGGCCCGCTCCAGCGCGTAGTCGAGCGCGCAGCAGGCATCGGGCAGGATGACTCGCTCGACCGACGAGTGGGAGATGTCTCGCTCGTGCCACAAGGCGACGTCCTCCCAGCCGGCGAGCGCATAGCCGCGCAGCAGCCGGGCCAGCCCGCTGATGCGCTCGGCCACGATCGGGTTGCGCTTGTGGGGCATGGCCGAGGAGCCCTTCTGCCCCGCGGCGAACGGCTCCTCGACCTCGCCGACCTCGCTGCGCTGCAGGTGGCGGACCTCGACGGCCAGCCGCTCGAGGTCGGCGCCGGTGCCGGCGCAGGCGGCCAGCAGCTCGGCGTGGCGGTCGCGGGCGACCACCTGGGTCGGGGCGTCCTCGGGGCGCAGCCCGAGCTCGGCGAGCACCTCGGCCTCGACGTCGGCGGGCAGGTTGGCGTAGGTGCCGACCGCGCCGGAGATGGTGCCGACCGCGACCGCCTCGCGGGCGGCCCGCAGCCGGCGCCGGTCGCGGTCGAACGCGAAGGCGTGGCCGGCCAGCTTCAGCCCGAAGGTGGTCGGCTCGGCGGCCATCCCGTGGGTGCGGCCGAGGCACAGGGTGTCGCGGTGCTCGAAGGCCCGCTCGCGCAGGGCCGCCACCAGCCGGTCCAGCCGGCCGAGCAGCAGGCCGGCGGCCTCGACCAGCTGCAGGGCGAGCGCGGTGTCGAGCAGATCCGACGAGGTCATCCCGTAGTGCACGTGGCGGGCGGCTGTGCCGGCGATGCCCTCGCCGTAGGCGGTGAGGAAGGCGATCACGTCGTGGTGGAGCTGGGCGTCGAGCTCGTGCACGCGCTCGGCGGCGGGCGGCGGGGCGGCCTCGATGGCGGCCAGGTCGGCGGGGGGCACCAGGCCGCGGCGGGCCCGGGCACGCACGACGGCCACCTCGACCTGGACGAAGCGCGCGAACCCGGCCGCCTCACCCCACACGGCACCCATCTCGGGCAGGGTGTAGCGGGGGATCACGACCCGGCCCTCCCGGCGCGGGCCCTTGCCGTGAGGGCCTTGCGGGCGCCGGCTCTCCCGGCGCCGGCCCTCCCCGCGCGGGCCCTCACAGGCGCAGGCCCTCGGCGAGCTGCTTCTTGAAGTCGGCGAGCTGGCTTCGCAGGGCGGGGTCGCCGACGGCCAGGATCTGCACGGCGAGGATGCCCGCGTTGGCGGCCGCGTCGAGGCCGACGGTGGCCACCGGCACGCCGCTCGGCATCTGCACCATCGAGAACAGGGCGTCCTGCCCGGCGAGCTGGGGCGTGAAGATCGGCAGGCCGACGACCGGCAGGACGGTGTGGGCGGCGATGACGCCGGGCAGCGCGGCCGACCGGCCCGCGGCCGCGATGATCACCTCCAGCCCGCGGTCCTCCGCGCTGGCGGCGTAGTCGGCGACGCGGCGCGGGCTGCGGTGGGCGCTGATGATCTCCAGCTCGTAGGCCACGCCGAACTTCTCGAGCATGACCGCGGCGGCCCTGGCGCGCTCCTCGTCCGAGCTCGAGCCGAGTACGATCCCCACCCGTGGCTGCGGCATCCGCCCTCCCCACCGTTCGCTCGCCTGGACCTGGCGCATTCTATGTCGCGCCGGTCCGGGGCGGGTGGCGCCGGTCCGGCGTCGGCCCTGTCCGGGGCCGGGCCGTCGGGGCGGGGCCGGTCGCGCCACGCACCGCCCGACCGCAACGAGGGAGCCATGCCGGCCCGCGTCACCGCCATCCTGATCCCGATCCTGCTCGCCGCCCTGCTCGTCTGCCTGGCCGCCGGCTGGACGCTCGGCACCAGCGCCCGCCGCGCGACCGCCGGCGGCCCGACCGCCGGCGGCCCGGCCATATCCTCGGCGGCGGCCGAGGCGACGGCGGCGACCAACGCGACGGCAACGACCGGCCGCACGGCCGCGCCGGCACCGGCGCCGCCCCCGCCGGGACCGCTGGCCGCGGCCGGCCGGCTGCTGCAGCGGCCGCCCACCCCGTCGTCCTTCGCGGCCGGTCCGGCGCTGACCTGCGCCACGGCCAGAGCGGCCGGCGTGCTGCGGCTGGCCCGGGTGCTCGGCTGCGCGCGGACCACGCTGGCGCCGACCGGGCGGCCGGTGCTGTGGGCGACCGGCCGGACCGGCGGCGGCCGGCTCCAGATGCAGGTATGGGCGCTCACCGCGCCGACCCGCTGGTCGAAGGTGCTCCAGGCCAGCGAGCCGGCCGAGCGAGCGTGGGCCCGGGCGCAGGTGCTCACCCCGCAGCTGGTGCGCTCGGCCAGGACGCTGGTCGCCGCGGTCACCCTGGCCGGCCCGGACCGGGAGCTGGCATACGACATCGTGCGCTGGCCGGGCGGCTCCCTGCCGGTGGTGGCCGTTCACCGGGGCGGCCTGGAGCAGGGCGCGATCGACTTCCCGGCCCTGGCCACCGGCGGCCGGGGCATCGACGACTACGCCGCCAGCGCCGGCGGCACCAGGTTCGTCCGCACCGAGATCCGGTTCGTGGGCGGCGCCTACCGGGCGCTCCGGACGGGTATCGTGTCAGCTTCGGCCGTACCGCGAGCGGCCACGCCGACCGGGGAAGCGGGGTGAGCGGACGTGGCAGTGCCGGGCCGGCAGGTCGTCCTCGGCGTCGGCGTCGGCGTCGTGTCCGTCGCCATGGTCGCCGGCAGCTACCTGCTCGGGCGCCACAGCAGCGACCGGGCCGCCGTGGTCGGCCCGACCCGCGCCGCCACGAAGTGGACGCCCGGGCACGCGCCCTGGGCCACCCGGTCACCCTGGGCCACCCGGCCGGCCCCGGTCCCCGCGCCGGCCCCGGTCCCCCGGCCGCCGAAGACGAAGCTCCGCAGCGCCGGGGAGACCACGCTGTCTGCGACGGGCGCCATCCTCCAGCCCCCCGCCATCCCCAACATGGTCGGCGGCACGCGGAGCATGAGCTGCCGCCGGCTCGCGGCGGCGGCGAACCCGCCGGTCAAGCTCACCCTGGTCCGCTGCGGCGAGGCCACCGCGGTGGCGCCCAGCGGTGAACCCGTGACCTGGCTGGTCAACCGGGTGCAGATCAGCAACGCGCTGCAGGTTCAGCTGTGGGCGTTCGGCGACGGGTCCTGGAGCCAGACGCTGGTCGGCACCGAGAGCAGGCCCGGCGTCACCTGGACCGACATCGACGTGCGCCCGGCGCGGCTCACGCGCGGCGGCGCCACCCTGGTGGTGGAGTTCCGCTCGCAGGGCACCCGGCGGGCCCTGAGCTACGACCTGGTACGGGTCGCCGGGGTCGCCGGCGCCCCGGACGCTCGGGTCAAGGTGGCCGCCCACCGCGACGGCCTCGCCCACGGCGTGGTCGCCGTCACGCCGACGCCGACCGGCGAGGTCATCGACGAGTACTCGGCCAACCTGTCCGACGGCGCGCCCGAATGCTGCCCGACGACGTTCGACCACGTGCGCATCGGCTTCCAACGGGGGTCGCTGCGCCTCCTCGGCGCCGACCAGGTGCCGACCAGCCGCGTGCCCGCACCCCCCGGCTGACGCGGGCCGTCGGCCGCCACCCGCCTGGCCGAGCAGCTTGGCGGCGGCCGAGCCGTTGGCCGACGCCGGGGCGTTGACAGGCGTCACACGGCCAGAATCCGCACCCCGGGCCGACCGGCCGCGAGCAGCCCCAGATCGTCGGGGTCGCTGGTGGCAACGTGGGCCGGACCGCCCAGGACGGCTTCGGCGACAACGAGGGCGTCGATGGTGAGGTTGACCCCGGCCCGGGCCAGCAATGCCCCGGCCTTGCGCCCGTGTGCTTCGGTCGCTTCGCTCACCCGGCCGACCGCCTTGACGACCCGGTTCACGCCGGCGTCGCGGGGCCCACTGCCCCGAACGACCTCGGCGAGCACGACGGCTGGGACGATCACGGGCACCGCCAGCTCCCAGGCCCGTTCCAGCACGGCACGGGCGCGCCGGTCATGGGCGGCAAGTGCCAGGACGGCACCGGAATCGAGGATCAGGCGGTCCGGCGCGACGGCCCGGGCCATTCCCGCCGGACCTCCTCCAAAGCATCGTCCGGGACAGGTCCAACTTCGGCCGCCATCTCGTCGAGCATTGCCCGCAGGCGGTCACGCTGCAGGGCGGCTGCGAGGGCCGCGTTGACGTACGACGACAGGCCGCGCGATCCGGCCCGGTCACGCGCCTCGGTGACCAGTTCGGCGTTCAACGAGAGCGACACCTTGGCGACGGTCACGACCTGCTCCTCTCGGTCCTACCGACAGTAGGATAGTACGAGCCGGGTTCCTCTGCCGGCGGCCCGCAACCCGACCTCGAGCATGCGCGGCGGGCGCCAGGGCTACCGCGGCGCGGCGATGTCGCGCCGGTAGTGGGCGCCGTCGAAGCGGATGCGGGCGGCCGCCTGGTAGGCGAGCGCGCGGGCGGCGGGCACGTCGGCGCCGAGCGCGGTCACCGCGAGCACCCGCCCGCCGGCGGTCACCACCCGGCCGCCCGCGTCCAGGGCGGTGCCGGCGTGGTAGACGCGCACGCCGTCGACGGCCGTCGCCGCGGCCAGGCCCTCGACCGGCAGGCCGGTGCGGTAGGCGCCCGGGTAGCCGCCCGAGGCGAGCACGACGGTGACCGCCGCGCGCGGGTCCCAGCGGGGCGGCTGGCCGGCCAGGGTGCCGTCGCTGGCCGCCCGCAGCAGGCCGGCCAGGCTGGAGGCGAGCCGGGGGACGACCACCTGGGTCTCGGGGTCGCCGAAGCGGCAGTTGAACTCGACCACCTTGGGCCCGGCCGGGGTGAGCGCGAGCCCGGCGTACAGCAGTCCCCGGTAGGGGGTGCCGCGGGCGGCCAGCTCGGCCACGGTGGGCGCCAGGATCGTGGCCCGCACCCGCTCGACCAGCACCTCGGGCAGGTCGGCCAGCGGCGAGTAGGCGCCCATCCCGCCGGTGTTCGGGCCGCGGTCGCCGTCGCCGACCCGCTTGTAGTCGCGGGCGGGGGCGAGCGGCAGCACGGCCGCCCCGTCGCAGACGGCGAACACGCTCGCCTCCGGACCGTCCAGGAACTCCTCGAGCAGGATGCGGCGGCCGGCCTCG
>JBIOYL010000238.1:0-10933 GCA_044870185.1 Actinomycetes bacterium
GTAGATGTAGGCCTGCCCGGTGAAGCCACCGGCGACAACCAGCAGGTCGTGGGCGACGTCGGCCGCCATGCCCACGGCCATGCGACCGTCGGGGGCGTCGATGAACAGCTCGGCGGTGCCGCGCTGGAGGTCGCCGCGGAAGATGTCGCCGCGGAACAGGTCGCCGGCGTAGAAGGTGGCGCCGCGGCCGGCGGCGATGCCCTCGGCCGAGCTGGCGCCGGGCAGGACGATGACCTCGGCTGGGCGGGCCGCGGCAGCCGGTGTGGCCAATGCGGTCGCCAGGGCCAGCAGCACAAGCACCACCGTCCCTCGCCGGACCCGTGCCACGGGTGAACCACGGCTGGCAGTCGTGTGCATCGAGCATCCTCCTGTCCTGGTGCCACCGGGGACGGGCTCGGTCAGTATTGCCGCGAGCCGGGCGGCACGTCCAGCCGCCCGGCGAGGCGCTCTTGTGCCTAGACGGGGGCGCCCGACTCGTACGCCTGGCCCACCGCCTTGGGCGGGCGGACCCGGCGGAAGTACAGGCCGAGCACGATCAGGGTCACGATGTAGGGCAGGGTCAGGATGAACGCCGTGTCGATCCACGACACCCGCAGGTACACCGTGAGCGCCTCGGTCCAGCCGAAGAACAGCGACGCCAGCGCGACGCCGCCGACCTTCCAGTTGCCCAGGATCAGGGCGGCCAGCGCGATGAAGCCGCGGCCCTGGTTCATGCCCTCGTTGTACTGGCCGACCAGCTCGACCGACAGGTAGGCGCCGGCCAGGCCGGCCAGGCCGCCCGAGATGAGCACGCCGGCATAGCGCATGGCCACCACCCGCACCCCCAGGCTCTCGGCCGCCCGGGGGTTCTCTCCCGAGGAGCGCAGGCGCAGCCCGAACACGGTCCGGTTGAGCACGAACCATCCGGCGACGCCGAGCACCAGCGTGCAGGGCACCAGCGGCGACATCGCGCCCAGCCCGGGCACGCTGAAGGTGGGCAGCTGCGGCACCTGGGGCGACTGCGTACCCTGGTGGTAGGCCACGATCGACAGGAAGCGTGGCACGCCGATGGCCAGGATGTTGATGGCGACGCCGGAGACGATCTGGTCGACCCGGAAGGTGACGGTCGCCACGGCGTGGACGCCGGCCACCACCACCCCGGCGACGACCGCGAGCAGCAGCCCGAACAGCGCGCCGTGGCGCAGGGCACCCCAGGCGCCGAACCAGGTCCCGAAGATCATCATGCCGTCGATGCCGATGTTGACCACGCCCGAGCGCTCGTTGAACACGCCGCCGAGCGAGGCCAGGAACAGGGGCACGAACGAGCGGATGGCCGACGCGATGACGGCGAAGCCGACCAGCTCGGACAGGATCCTAGGCACGGGCGCTCGCCTCCCGCAGCCGCCGGCGGGCCACCCAGCGCCGGACCAGCTCGTAGGCGATCACGATCGTGAGGATGATGACGCCCTCGAGGATGGTGGTGACCTCCTTGGGGACGGCCGTCTGCAGGCCGATGCCCGCGCTCGAGCGGTCGAGGTAGGCGAACAGCAGCGAGCCGGCGACGATGCCAAGGCCGGTGTTGCGGCCGAGCAGCGCGATGGCGATGGCGGTGAAGCCGTAGCCGCGCACGTAGTCGAGCTTGAAGTAGCCGTCGATGCCGAGCACGTCCTGCAGGCCGGCCAGCCCGGCGACCGCGCCGGACAGCAGCATCGCCTTCATGAACATCGCGTTGGAGCGGATGCCGGCCGGCTCGGCCGCCCGCGGGTTGACGCCGATCACCCGCAGCTCGAAGCCGAACCGGGTCCGCCGGATCATCAGCGTATAGATCACCGCGGCGACGATGGCCAGCGCGAACAGCCAGGTCACCGGCGTGGCGGGCCGGAAGTCGAAGCCGATCGAGTTGAAGAAGCCGACCATGCTGCCGACCCGTGCGGTCGGCCGGATCGGGGCCGTCTGCTGCTGGGCGAGGCCGCCGGCCTGATGGGCGTCCTTGAGCGGTCCGGACAGCAGGTACAGCAGCAGGCCGCTGGCCACGTAGTTCATCATGATGGTCGAGATGACCTCGTGGGCGCCGCGGTAGACCTTCAGCAGCGCCGGGACCAGCGCCCAGGCGAGCCCGCCGGCCATGCCGGCCAGGATCGTAAGCGGCAGGTGGACGGCGGTCGGGGCGTGCACCTGGACGGCGACCACGGCGGCCACCAGCGCGCCGATCGCGTACTGGCCCTCCACGCCGATGTTGAACAGGCCCGCCCGGAACGCGATGGCGGTGGCCAGGCCCGCGAAGATGAACGGCGTGGCCCGGCCGAAGATGAACCCGAACGAGCTCCGGTTCCGCAGGCCGTAGTTCCACATGGCGCCGGCCACGGCGGCGAGGTCGCCGAAGCTGCGCTGCACGACGAGGATGACCAACGCGCCGATGACGGCCGCGACCAGCAGCGAGGCGGCCGGGGCGAGCAGCTGGATGGCGAAGTCCCGGGTCCGGTCGCCCCACCGGATCGCGGGCATGGCCGGCTCGTCGGAGCCTGGGGGTCCCGCCGGCAGCTCCTCGAGCTTCACGGCACCGGCTCCTCGTCGACCGGGGCGGGGCCGGCCGCGCGCGCCCCGGTCATGTACAGGCCGAGCTCGCGCATGGTCGCCCCCGACCCCTGCAGCTCGGCGACGATCCGGCCGTCGTGGATCACCCCGACCCGGTCGGACAAGGCGAGGATCTCCTCCAGGTTGGCCGAGACGAGCAGGACGGCGAGCCCCGCGTCCCGGCCCTCGACGAGCTGCCGCCACACGAACTCGGTCGCCCCGATGTCCAGCCCCCGGGTCGGGTGGGCGGCGACCAGCAGCTTGGGCCGGCTCGCCAGCTCACGCGCCAGGACCAGCTTCTGCTGGTTGCCGCCGGACAGGGTGTAGGCGGGCGCGCCGACACCGGGCGCCTTCACCCGGAAGCGGCGGATCAGCTCGGCCGCGCGGGCGCGCATGGCGCGCGGGTCGAGGATGCCGGCGCGGGAGAACGGCGGCCGCTCCTGCTGGCCGAGGATGGCGTTCTCCCACACCGTCATCGGCAGCACCATGCCGCGGGTCTGGCGGTCCTCGGGGATGTAGGCGAGGCCCTGCTCCCGGCGGGTGCGCACGTCGCCGTGGGTGAGGTCGACGCCGTCCAGCTCGACGCGGCCGTGCTCCGGCCGGCGCAGCCCGACGACCGCCTCCACCAGCTCGGCCTGGCCGTTGCCCTCCACGCCGGCCAGGCCGTAGATCTCCGAGCGGGCCACGTGCAGGCTGACCCCGGCCACCCGCGGGTTGCCGTCGACGACGACCCGCAGGTCCCTGATGCGCAGCATCGGCCCGTCCGGGGCGGCCGTGCCCTCGATGCGGCGCAGCAGCACCGGCCGGCCCACCATCATCTCGGCGAGCTGCTCCTTGGTGGTCTCGGCGCGCTCGACGGTGCCGATCACGTGCCCGTCGCGCAGCACGGTGATGCGGTCGGCGATGGCGAGGACCTCGTCGAGCGAGTGGGCGACCAGGATGATCGTCTTGCCCTGGGCGCGCAGCCGGCGGATCGCGTCGAACAGCTCATCGACCTCCTGGGGCACCAGCACGGCGGTCGGCTCGTCGAGGATCAGGATGTCGGCGCCGCGATACAGCAGCTTCAGGATCTCGACGCGCTGCTGCTGGCCGACGGGCAGGGTCTCCACGCGGGCGTCCGGGTCCAGCGGCGTGCCGAAGCCGCGGGCGAGCTCGGCCACCCGCCGGTCGGCGGCGTCCAGGTCGAGCCGGCCGGCCGTGGCCGGCTCGGACCCCAGCACGACGTTCTCGGCGACGGTGAAGTTGTCGATCAGCATGAAGTGCTGGTGGACCATGCCGATGCGCAGGGCGATCGCCTTGCGCGGGGAGTCGATGTGCTGGGGCTGCCCGCGGATGCGGAGCTCGCCGGCGTCGGGATGCTCCAGCCCGTAGAGCATCTTCATCAGCGTCGACTTGCCGGCGCCGTTCTCGCCGACGACCGCGTGCACCTCACCCTCGGCGACCTGCAGGTCGACATGGTCGTTGGCGACCACACCGGCGTAGCGCCGGGTGATCCCGCGGCACTCGACCGCCAGGGCGGGTGCGGCGCCCGGGCGCCGCACCCGGTCCCGGTCGTGCATGCCGTGCTCCTGGTCAGCTGCTGGTCGGCTTGCTGGGGACCTGGATCTGGCCGCTGATGATCTTCTGCTTGAGCTCGTCCAGCGTGGTCGGGATGTCGCCCAGCAGGGCCTTGTTGTACTGGTTGCGGGCGTAGTCGATGCCGCCGTCCTTGAGCCCGAAGGTGACGATCCCCGGGCTGCCGAGGGTGCCGTCGGCGAACTTGGTGATGGTCTGCTGGACGGCGTTGTCGACCCGCTTGAGCATCGAGGTCAGGATCCAGTTGCGGGCGTTGGGGAACTGCAGGCTCTGGTCGGAGTCGACCCCGATCGCGTAGACGTGCTTGGCGGCGGCGGTGGTGATGACCCCGGCCCCCGTGCCGCCGGAGGCGTGGTAGATCACGTCGGCGCCCTGGCTGATCTGCTTGAGGGCCAGCTCCTTGCCTTTGGTCGGGTTGCGGAACGCGTCCGGGGTGGTGCCCGCGTAGTCGACCAGCACCTTGACGTTCTTGTGCTGCTGCTTGGCGATGTAGGCGACGCCGGCCTGGTAGCCGGCCTGGAACTTCTGGATCAGCGGGCTCACCTGGCCGCCGACGAAGCCGACCACACCCGACTTGGTCTTGAGCGCGGCCGCCGCGCCGACCAGGAACGACCCTTCCTCCTCCTTGAAGCCGATGCAGATCAGGTTCTTCTTCTGGGTGCAAAGCGGTGCGAACCCGTCGATGACCGCGAAGGTCACGTCGGTGTTCTGGGCGGCCGACTTGGCGATGTCGTCGGAGAACAGGAAGCCGACGCCGAAGATGAGCTGGTAGCCCTGGTCGGCCAGGCCGTCGAGCAGCTCCTTGCGGTTGGACCCGTCCGGGTTCGGCTCCACGTCCTTGGTCTCGATCTTGCCGCCGAGCTGGGAGCGGGCCGCCTGCAGCCCGGCGTAGGCGGAGTCGTTGAACGACTTGTCGCCCCGGCCGCCGATGTCGTAGACGACGCCGACCTTCTTGACCTGCGTGCCGCCGCCGCCCCCACCACCACCTGTGCTGGTGCTGCTCGAGCTCTTGCCGCACGCGGCGGCCACCAGGGCCACCGCGAGCACGAGGGCGCCGATCCGCACCCCTCGAACCAGCCGCATGCGCGCTGCTCCTCTCCCACCGTGCCGGGACCCGTCCCCGCCCCGACCGTGCCGGGACCTGCCCGGCCCGCCACGCCATGTGGCGGAATGCCGCCCGCGGCACCAGATGCGTCGAGGCTCGCCGTATTCTCTCTGGGCGCCGATCAGCCGTCCACAGCACGCCCGTCCGGGCCTCGGGCGGCGACGGACGGTCGGGTCGGGGCGGAAGGGACGGCTGGGCGGGACGGAGGGGCGGCTGCCGCGGGATGCGTACAATCCGCGCCATGCGCAGAGTGCTCGGCGTCCTGCTCGTCGCCGTGGTCGCCTACTTCGCCTGGACGACGATCCTGGTCGCCGCCTGGATGGGCAGGGACGAACGCCCACGGGCCGACGCGATCGTCGTGCTCGGGGCGGCCCAGTACAACGGCGACCCGTCGCCCATCTACCGGGCTCGGCTCGAGCACGCCGTGGCCCTGTACCGTCAGGGGGTCGCCCCCCTGGTCGTGTTCACCGGCGGCAAGGAGCCCGGCGACCGCTACACCGAGGGCGGGTCGGGCCGGCGCTGGGCCATCGCCCACGGCGTGCCGGCGCGGGCGACGCTGGCCGAGGAGGCCAGCCGCGACACCATCGGCAACCTGAGCGGAGCCAAGCGGCTGCTGGCGACCAGACAGCCGGCCGGCGCCCGGCTGCGCGTGGTCATCGTGTCCGATCCCTTCCACATGTACCGGGCTGTCGAGCAGGCACGCGACCTGGGCCTGGTCGCCTACTCCTCCCCCACCCGCACGAGCCCCATCAGCGCCAGCAAACTGAAGCTCACCGAGGCGGTGCTGCGCGAGGACGTCGCGATCGGCGACTACCTGCTCACCGAGCGCAGGTAGGCTTCCACCGTCGAGCCCGACGAGCCGAAGCCGGACGAGCCGAAGCCGGACGAGCCGCGCCCGACGAGCCGAAGCCCGAGCCCGAGGAGACCGCACGTGGCGTTGACCGTGGTGGACCACCCGCTCGCCGGCACCATGCTGACCGCGCTGCGCGACAAGACCACGCCGGCGCCGCTGTTCCGCCTGCTCGGCAAGCGCCTGGCGCTGATCCTGGTGCTGGAGGCGACCAGGTCGGTGCCGACCATGCCACATACGGTCGACACCCCGCTGGCCCGGACCGAGGGCGTCACGCTCGCGGCGCCGCTGGTGGCGGTGCCGATCCTGCGGGCCGGGCTCGGCATGCTCGAGGCGGTGACCGAGCTGCTCCCCGAGGTCGCGGTCGGCTACATCGGGCTCGAGCGCGACCACGCGACCTTCCAGCCCAACGCGTACTACACCAAGCTGCCCGCGCTCGAGGGCGCCCACGTCCTGCTGCTGGACCCGATGCTGGCCACCGGGGGGTCGGCCGCGGCCGCCTGCGCCCGCCTGCTCGCGCGCCACCCGGCGCGGGTGACCCTGCTGTCGGTCGTGGCCGCCCCGGAAGGGGTGGAGCGCCTGGCCACCGAGCACCCGAGCGTCGACGTCGTCACGGCCGCCGTCGACCAGCGCCTGAACGACCGCGCCTACATCGTCCCCGGGCTCGGCGACTTCGGCGACCGGTTGTTCGGCACCTGAACCCGGATGAGGGACTCCGCCGAACGAGCAGGAACAGGACCAAGGAGAACGATGTGACCCAAGCGCGCCGGTCCGGCCCCGTCGACGCGGTCCCGCTGCCGGACCAGGGACTGCTCGCGGCCTTCCGGGCCCTTACCGGGGGCGGGGAGCTGCACGCGGCGGGCGCCGCCGTGCTCGAGCACGCCTGCCGTGCGCTCCGTGCGGAGGAGGCCGCCATCCTGCTCGCGGACCCGCGCCCCGGCAGCGCCACCCTGCTCGAGGCCCACTACGGCCTGCCCGGGCCGGAGGGCAGGCTCGGGACCCGCCCGCTGGACAGCGGACGCACGGCCAGGGCGGTGGCGGCGGTCGGCCCGGCCACCTTCCCGCGCGGCGACCCGCTCGGCGACGAGCTGTGGTGCCCGATGCTGGTCGAGGGGCGCGCGGTGGGCGCCATCGCCGTCCGCCGTCGGCCAGGCCTCCCGTTCGCGGGCGCCGACCGGGACCGCCTCGAGGCCCTCGCCCACGGCGCCGCGCTGGCCGCCGACCGCCTGCGCTTCCTGCGCCTGTGGAGCGAGAAGCTGGACCAGGCCGACGCCGCCCACTCCCAGCTCCTGCGCTACGCCGACGAGCTGCGCACCACGTACGCGGCCGAGCGCCGCCGCGCCGAGCAGCTGCGCGAGGCGCTGGAGGGCATCGAGCTCGCCTACACCGCCACCGTGCGGGCGCTGGCCACCGCCGTCGAGGCCAAGGACGCCTATACCGGCGGCCACCTGTCGCGGGTGACCGCCTACGGGATGGAGGTGTGCCGGGTGCTCGGGGGCGACTTGGAGGCCACGCCGGACCTGGAGTACGCCTTCCTGCTCCACGACCTCGGCAAGCTCGGCGTCCCCGATGCCGTGCTCAACAAGGCGGGTCCACTGAGCGCCGAGGAGTGGGCGCTGATGCGCGAGCATCCGGCCATCGGGCTGCGCATCCTCGAGGGCGTGCCGTACATGGACGTGGTCCGCGAGGTCGTCTACTGCCATCACGAACGCTGGGACGGCGCCGGCTATCCGGAAGGGCTCCAGGCCGACGCGATCCCGCCGGCCGCTCGTGTGTTCGCGGTCGTGGACGCCTTCGACGCCATGACCACCGACCGTCCCTACCGGGCGGCGGCCGGCTTCGACGAGGCGCTCGCGCGCGTCCGCGAGGGATCCGGGACCCAGTTCGCCCCCGACGCGGTCGGGGCCATCGAGCTGGCCGACCGCGAACGGTTCCGGGCGATCCAGGCGAGCGCCGCCCGCACCCCGGCGGGTACGGAACGGCCAGGCGAGGGCATGCGATGAGGCTGTTGATCGCCGACGACGAGCCGTCGGTCCGCGCGCTCGTCCACCTGACGCTCGAGGGCGAGGACGACACGATCCTGGAGGCGGCCGACGGCGTCGAGGCACTGGAGGTGGCCAGGGCCTGGACGCCCGACCTGATCCTGCTCGACATCATGATGCCCAGGCTGGACGGCGTCGAGGTCTGCCGGCGCCTGAAGTCGGACCCGTCCACCAGCGGCATGGTGATCGTCATGCTCACCGCCCAGGCCCAGGAGCGCGACCGCGACCGCGGCTACCAGGCCGGCGCCGACGGCTACCTCACCAAGCCCTTCTCGCCGCTGGCCCTGCTCGACATGGTGGAGCGCGTCCGGGAGCGCAAGGAGCCGGCGAGCTGAGCGTCCGGCCGGCGCCGTTCGGCTGGCATGAGACGCGCCGGGCAGGTACCCTCCCGCGGGCCAGGGAACAACCGCACGAAGGGGGCCGCCGCTCGTGGCAGAGGTCTTCGAGTCCAACGACATCCCAGGCGTCTGGCTCATCCGCCCGCAGGCGCGTGACGACGCCCGGGGCCGCTTCCTTGAGACCTATCGCGCCTCATGGCTGCCGTTCGCCAAGCCGATGGTCCAGGCCAACCGCTCGGAGTCGGCAGCTCGGGTGCTGCGCGGACTGCACTACCACCGCCGTCAGGCGGACCTGTGGTACGTGCAGTCCGGCCGGGTGACCACGGTGCTGGTCGACACGCGCGTCGGCTCGCCCACCGAGGGCAAGCACGTGCTTTTCGAGCAGGGCGGGGACTCCGACCTCGTCGTCTACATCCCGGAGGGGGTGGCGCACGGCTTCTACGCCCACGACGACGTGGTCATGAGCTACCTCGTCACCAACGAGTACGACGGCAGCGACGAGCTGGGCGTCTCCTGGAACGACCCCGCGCTCGCGATCGCCTGGCCGGACGACGACCCGGTCCTGTCCGACCGCGACAAGAACAGCCCCAACCTGGCCGACGTTCCGGCCGACCGTCGGGTCCCCTACGCCGGCTGACCGGCCAGCCGGCCGCCGGCAGCGCCGCGACGCCCGCTTCGGGTGCGCGCACAGACGTTCGGGGAACACCTTTGCCGTCGGGTAGCGTTACCGTGTGAGCAGGCACGTTGCGCGCGCATGGGAGCCGAGATGCCGGAATCGCTGCACCCCAAGACCCACCCGTCCAACCCGGCCAAGTCTGGCCCGCCACCCGACCGGCCGCCGAAACCGGCACCGCCGCCGCCGCCCTGGTGGCGGGGCTGGCTGCTGCCGCTCGGCCTGCTCCTCAGCTACCTGGTGTTCCTGCTCATCCAGCCGAGCTCCGGGCCGGTCGCCCAGCTCAACTACATCCCGGACCTGCAGACCCAGATCGCCAACAACAACGTGAAGTCGATCTCGGTCGGCTCCGACGGCAACATCGAGGGCGAGTTCAAGGACGGCAAGCGCTTCCACTCGACCTACCCGACGGCGCTCCAGGACCCGGCGTTCACCCAGCTCCTGCGCGACCACAACGTCGACACCAACGGCGCGCCCCCACGCACCTCGCTGCTGTCGATCGTCGTGAGCCTGCTGCCGATCCTGCTGTTCGGCGCGTTCTTCATCTACCTCGGGCGCTCGGCGCGCCGCCAGCTCGCCGGGATGGGCGGCATCGGCCGCTCGCGAGCCAAGGTGTACGACGCCGACCGGCCGACCACCACCTTCGCCGACGTCGCCGGCTACGAGGGCGCCAAGCGCGAGGTCACCGAGGTGGTCGACTTCCTGAAGAACCCCGACCGCTACCGGCGGGCCGGGGCCATGGGTCCCAAGGGCGTGCTCATGGTGGGGCCGCCGGGGACCGGCAAGACGCTGCTTGCCCGGGCCGTGGCCGGGGAGGCCGGGGTGCCCTTCCTGTCGGTGACCGGCTCGAGCTTCGTGGAGATGTTCGTCGGCGTCGGTGCGGCCCGGGTGCGGGACCTGTTCGCCGACGCGCGCAAGCGGGCGCCGTCGATCGTGTTCATCGACGAGATCGACGCCATCGGCCAGCGCCGCGGCGGCCAGGTCATCTCCAACGACGAGCGCGACCAGACGCTCAACCAGATGCTGGCCGAGATGGACGGGTTCGACCCGGCCACCGGGGTGGTCGTGATCGCGGCCACCAACCGGCCCGAGGTGCTCGACCCCGCCCTGCTCCGCCCGGGCCGGTTCGACCGCCAGGTGGTCATCCCGCTGCCCACCCAGAAGGAGCGGCGGGCGATCCTGGAGGTGCACAGCCGCGGCAAGAAGCTCGGCCCGGACGTCGACCTGGACGTGGTCGCGCGGGCCACCCCCGGGTTCTCGGGCGCGGATCTCGCCAACCTGGTCAACGAGGCGGCCATCTTCGCGGTGCGGGCCGGGCGCGAGGTGATCAGCGCCGGCGACTTCTCGGAGGCGCGCGACCGTATCCTGCTCGGCCGGCGCGAGAGCTCCAACGCGCTGCTGCCCGACGAGAAGCGCGCGGTCGCCGTGCACGAGGCCGGCCACGCGCTGGTCGCCGCCCTGTCGACCCACGGCGATCCGGTGGCCAAGGTGACCATCCTGCCCGCCGGCCAGGCCCTGGGCGTGACCGAGCAGCTCCCGGTCGACGAGCGCCACCTGTACTCGGAGGGCTACCTCAAGGACTCGCTGGCGATCCGGCTGGGCGGCCGGGCGGCCGAGGAGCTCGTCTTCGGCGAGGGCTCCACCGGCGCCGCCAACGACCTGGCGGGCGCCACCGACCTGGCCACCCGCATGGTGCGCGAGTTCGGCCTGTCCAAGCGGCTCGGCCCGGTCGGGTTCGCCTCCGGCAGCCCCATGTACCTCGGCGGCGAGGAGGTGCGCAGCCGTCCGTATGCCGAG
>JBIOYL010000239.1:0-4075 GCA_044870185.1 Actinomycetes bacterium
CTGGCGAAGGCGTGAGCGGATACACCAGGCAGGAGGTCGCCCAGCGGGCTGGGGTCGACCCCGACTATGTCGACCGGTTGGTCGAGCTCGGGGTCCTGACGCCAGCTGCGGGAGATGCGTTCTCGCCCGGTGACGTGCTCCGGGCGCGGTGGCTGCAGAGCTTGGAGCGGGCCGGCGTGCCGCTGGAGGGAATGGCTGCCGCCGTCCGGGATGGAGCTCTGTCGTTCTCCTTCATGGATGTGACCGCGTTCGACCGGTTCGCCGGGCTCAGCGGCACGACCTTCCAGCAGCTGAGCGCAAGGACCGGCATCCCGCTGGAGCTCCTGATGGTGGTCCGCGAGGCCGTCGGCTTCGCCGAGCCACGGCCGGAGGACACCGTCCACCACAACGAGCTGAAGGTCGTGCCGGCGATCGAGCTCCAGCTCGCCAAGAGGTTCCGGCCCGTTGTCATCGAGCGGTGGCTTCGGGTCTGCGGGGACAGCCTGCGCCGGATCGCCGAGACGGAGACGGACTGGTGGCGCAGCGAGGTCGAGGTGCCGCTGCTGGCGTCGGGCATGACGGAGGGCGAGATGCTGGCGGCCCAGGCCGACCTCGGGTCGCGGATGGCCCCCCTCACCGAGCAGGCCCTGCTGGCCATCTACCACGGGCAGCAGGAACACGCCTGGAGCCAGGGTTTCGTCGAGCACGTCGAGGGCGCGCTGCAAGCGGCGGGCCTGTACCGCCGGTTGGACCGTCCGCCAGCGATGTGCTTCCTCGACCTCACCGGGTACACGCGGCTGACCGAGGAGCGGGGGGATGCGGCGGCCGCGGACCTGGCGGCGCGGCTGGCTGGTCTGGTCCGGCGGTCCTCGCTGGAGCATGGGGGGACGCCGGTGAAGTGGCTGGGCGACGGGGTGATGTTCTACTTCCGGGAGCCGCGAGATGCCGTGCTGGCCGCCGTTGCGATGGCAGAGGTGGTCGGGCGCCACGGCCTTCCACCGGCGCACGTCGGGATCCACGCGGGTCCGGTGGTGTTCCAGGAGGGTGACTACTTCGGCCGGACCGTGAACCTCGCGGCGAGGATCGCCGAGTACGCCAGGCCCGGCGAGGTGCTGGTCAGCCAGGAGGTCGTCGACGCAGCAGACGGAGGGCCCGTGACGTTTACCGAGATCGGGCCGGTCGAGCTGAAGGGCGTTTCCGGCCCGCTCCGCCTCTACACCGCCCGCCGCCACGCCTGAAGGGCACAGGACCAGGCCCCCGGATCCGTCGTCTGTTGAGTAGACCCGGAAGGCCCCCGCCAGGCGAATGCTCGTCGGCGTGCGGGGTTGCCGACTGGGATGGCCACGACCCGAGCGGACCAAGGAGCAGCGATCATGAGCACAACCGCCACCACCGCGACGCCCGCCGCGGCGACCAACCGCCGCCTGGCACGCACCATCAACTTCGGCCTGGACTTGGGCGCGCCGGAGGAGTCCGGCTGGACCGTGGACGTCGGCGACGATCACCTGGAGCGGTGCGCGCAGGCCGGCTTCGGCGCGGTCCGGCTCGGCGCCTGCTTTGGGGCGCACCGCCTCGCCCCCGACTCGCACGAGCTGCAGCCGCGTGCGCTGGAGCGGCTAGAGGAGGTCATCGTCGCCGCGTCCGAGCGCGGGCTGGCGGTCGTGGTGGCCAACCTGCGCGACCCGCAGCTGATGGCGGACCCGCCGAGCCACCGGGAACGGCTGCTGGCCGGCACCCGGCAGCTCGCCGAGGCGATCAAGCACCACGGGCCGAGCGTCGCGCTCGAGCCGCTGTCCGAGCCGCAGCTGGAGCTCGACCGGCTCTGGAACAGCTACCTGAGCGATCTCTGCGCCACGGTCCGCGACGTCGATCCGGAGCGCACGCTGGTCGTCGGTCCGCGCTCGTACAACAACGCCCGCTTTCTCCCAGTGCTCGAGCTCCCCGAGGACGGCAACCTGATCCTCACGGTTCATCACTACTGGCCGATCACCTTCACGATGCAGGGCGAGACCTGGCTCGGGCAGACCGAGCTCGGCGACCCCAGGACATGGCTCGGGACCACCTGGGACGGAACACCCCAGCAACGCGCAGAGCTCGAGGCCGGGTTCGACGCCGTCGCAGCGTACGCCCGCACCCACGGCCGGCCAGTGTTCATCGGCGAGTTCGGCACCACCAACAACGCCGACATGCCCTCACGGGTCCGCTGGACGAGGTTCAACCGCGAGCTCGCCGAACAGCACGGCTTCGCGTGGGGCTGCTGGTCCTACGGGCCCAGCTTCGCGCTTTACGACGCCGACCACCACCGCTGGCACACCGAGCTCCTCCCCTCGACGCAGCGATGACGGCAGGGCGACCCGGGCCCGTTGTGGCTGGGATGGCACCGGCGGGCTGCGCGGCTGGGTGCTGACGCGCCCGCTGCTGGCCTATTTCGCGGCGGCATACGCGCTGGCGCTCTTGCCGCCGTGGTGGTTGTACGGGCCGACCCTGCTCGGCCACGACACGCCGTCCGGGCAGCTGTGGCGCGCGCTCGCCGCGTTCCCGATCATGGTCATCGGGGTGGGCGCGGCCGGGATCACGCTCACCACGATCACGGCCGGCCAGCGCGGGCGCCGCGAGCTGTGGGCCCGCATTGCCCCCGGCCGCGATCCTGACCGTCCTGCTGATCCTGCGCGCCGCGGTGTCAACGGCCTTCGCCCCGGGCTCAACCGTTACGGGCTGGCGTTCAGGCTGCTGGCCGGGTTCTGCGAAGAACTCGGCTGGACCGGCTATGCCCGGCCGCGGCTGCGCCCACGGTTCCGCAGCACGCTCCTGAGCGGGTAGCTGGGATGTCGGTGAACAGCCAGCCTGTAGCACCGGCCCGAGAGCCGCCTCATGCCCGGAGGCTGGTACCAGCCCTCGATCGTGCTGTTCATGGCTGCCAGGCCGCCTGGCGTCAGTGGTGGCAGGTGGGCCGCGTGCGCCTCCCCGCTGCCGATGGCCGGTGCAGTGTCGGCCTCGGCCACGGTATACCGGAAGGCCACCGCCAGGCCCGGCTCCAGGGTCATGACTCAACCCACGCCGCACCGCCGCCGCTCGACATAGCGCTACCCGGACCATGAGGCTGTGTGGAGTTCACTTGGATCCGAACGACCACGAGGTCATCGCCGCGGAGGGGAAGCGCAGTATGCGGCGTAACGATACGGCGGTCCATGACACCTCAGGAAGTGAGGCCAGTTATGAGGTGTCATCCGGTACACGGCCTGCCGACTGGCCCTGAACGCAACCGCGCCTAGCGGTCTTGCTAGTCTTCGCTGGTAGTGGGCCTGCCAGGACTTGAACCTGGGACCTCATCCTTATCAGCAAAATGCAGGGAACCGCTGTGCGGCGAGCCGTTTCCGCAGGTCGCGCTCAACCGTCAGGGCCCAAGGTATGCGTTCAATCAGCCCACTGGTATGCGTTCTTCCAATGGGTCTTGAGACTCGCTGACGCCGCGCTCATCATTGCCATCCTCGCCTGCTGGTGACCTGCTCTACCTTACATGGCCAGCTACGCGCACGCGTGCAGCGCTCGGGTGACGCCGGGTGGCTGCGGCGCTTGCGGATTGCAGGCGCCATCGGTGATCACGAAGGTGCGGGCATGAAGCGGGTCGTGGTCCTTGGCGCCACCGGCTACACGGGCCGGCTGGTGGTGGCAGCGCTGACCGGACGCGGCCTTCGACCGCTGCTGGCCGGCCGCAGCCAGCAGCGGCTGCGCGAGCTCTCGGAGCGGTACGGCGGGCTGGACACGGCGATCGCGGACGTGACCCAGCCCCACAGCGTCCGTGCCCTGGTCGAGCACGGCGACGTGCTGGTCTCCACCGTGGGGCCGTTCCTCCGCTACGGCGAACCGGCGCTGGAGGCCGCCGTGGCCGCCGTGGCGCACTATCTCGATTGCACCGGCGAGGCAGGGTTTGTCCGCCGGGTGTTCGGCGAGTATGGTCGGCGGTCCCAGGCCTGGGTTCGACAGGTGGTGGGCATGCAGCCCACTTGATATGCCCTTTGACCAGGCCAGAAGGGATTGTGCGCTTGTATCGGCGTGTGCCTACTCACCCAGGAGCAACGGCCCGAAGCGGCCGGCT
>JBIOYL010000240.1:0-4029 GCA_044870185.1 Actinomycetes bacterium
GGGGTCCGGGGAACCCCAAGGGGGTGCCCCGGTCGCTGGGGAGGGGTCCGGGGAACCCCAAGGGGGTGCCCCGGTCGATCGGGCGAGGGCCGGGGCGGCGCAGGCGGCGGGGGAGGCCGGCGATCCCGGCGAGCCAGTGCCAGGTCGCCGCGGGTGGGATGAGGATGGTGGTCACCGCCATGGTGGCCACCTCGGCGGGTGTGCGCGGGCCGGGCGCGATCCGACGGGCGGCGAACTCGGCCGTGCCGGCAAGCCAGCCGGCCGCCAGGGCCAGGCCGAGCCGGCGGCGGCCGAGGGCCAGGCGGCGGCCGAGGGCGAGCCCGGCCAGCGCGGCCAGGCCGGCCGCGGTGACGGCCAGATGAACGGGCCGGCGACCGGCCGGCGCTCCGACGGCGTCGCGCCAGCCGGCACCGTGCAGGGCGCGCATGAGGGCGTCGTCGGCGTTGCCACGCTGCAGCCGGACGCTCACCGGCCAGTCGGCCGGGCGGACCGGGTGGGTCACCTGCCGGTTGCCCTGCTGGATGCGCCAGCCGGCCCGGACGATGCGCAGGGCCAGGTCGGCGTCCTCGCGGTAGGCCCGCGGGAAGCGCTCGTCGAACCCGCCGACCGCGGCAAGGGCGGCGCGCCGGTAGGCGAGGTCGGCGGTGGCCCAGCGGGCGCGCTCGAGCGCGGCGACGTTGCGCTCCCAGTCGGTCGGGCGCCGCCCGGCCGGCAGGGGCACATGCAGCCGGCCCTGGCTGCCGGCCACGTCGGCGGGCAGCCCTTCCAGGTCGGCGGCCAGGTCGGCCAGCCAGGACGGCGACGGCACGACGTCGTCGTCCAGGAAGGCGACCCAGCTGGCCTCGGCCGCCCGCCAGCCGGTGTTGCGGGCTGCCGCCGGTCCGGTACCGCCGCTGGCCACGACGCAAAGGCGCCCGGCCAGGCGGGCCGGCAAGAGCCTGGTCGGCAGCGGGCGGCTCCGGTCGCGGCGGTCGTCGGCCAGCACGACCCGCCCGGGGAGCGGCCCGTGCCCGGCGGCCAAGGCGTTCAGCAGGGTCCGCAGCGAAGGGCGGCCGACCGTGGGGACGACGACGTCGAACAGCGGCCCGCTCATGGGCTCCCCAGCCCGCTCATGGGTGGGTCGGTCCGCGTCGGCGCACCAGGAACGGGCCCAGCGCCAGCACGTCCACCGGGGCCGAGCCGAAGCACTCCAGCGCGTCCCGCGGGTCGTCGACCATGGGCCGCCCGGCCGTGTTCAGGCTCGTGTTGACCACCACCGGCACGCCGGTGCGGGCCGCGACGGCGTCGAGCACGGCGGCCAGCAGCGGCTCGTCGGCCCGGTCCACGGTCTGGATGCGGGCGGTGCCGTCGACGTGGACGACCGCCGGGATGCGCTCGCGCCAGGCGGGCCGGACGCGGTGGGTGAACAGCATGTACGGGCTCGGCAGAGGGCCGTCGACCACCTCGGCCGCCCGCTCGGCCAGCACCATCGGCGCGACCGGCCGGAACTGCTCACGACCCTTGACGTCGTTCAGCCGCGCCAGGTTCTCCGGCCGGGTCGCGTTGGCCAGCAGGCTGCGGTGCCCGAGCGCCCGCGGGCCGTACTCGCTGCGCCCCTGGAACCAGGCGACGACGGCGTCGGCGGCGAGCGCGTCGGCGACGGCGCCGGCGAGGCTCGTGGGCCGCTCGTAGGCGAGGTCGGCGGCGACCAGCCAGGCCTCCAGCCGGTCGTCGGTCCAGCCACGGCCGAGCGCGGCGGTCCGCATGGGCGCGACCGGGTCGCCGAGCGCCTTGGCGACGTGCAGGGCGGCGCCGAGCGCGGTGCCGGCGTCGCCGGCCGCCGGCTGCACCCAGATGCGCTCGAACGGGCCCTGCTCGGCGAGCCAGGAGTTGGCCACACAGTTCAGCGCCACCCCGCCGGCCATGGTCAGGTCGTGGTCGCCCGTCCGGGCGTGCAGCCAGCGGGCCAGCTCCAGCAGCACCTCCTGCAGCCGGACCTGCACGCTGGCGGCGAGGTCGGCGTGCTCGGCGCTCCAGTCCTGGCCCGTGCGCCGGCGCTTGGCCAGCGTGCCGAGTTCGATGGGCGCCACCGTGAAGCCGCCGTCGTCGGTGGTGCGGACCGCCTCGCGCAGCTCGCGCAGCCAGACGGGCTCGCCGTAGGCGGCCAGCGCCATGACCTTGTACTCGTCGGAGGAGCGCTTGAAGCCGAGATGCTCGGTGACCTGCTCGTAGAGCAGGCCGAGCGAGTGGGGCAGCCGCTGGGCGGCCAGGATCTCCAGCTTCCCGTCGACCGAGCGGCCGGCCAGGTGCGAGGCACGCTCGCCCCGGCCGTCCAGCACCAGCACGCTGGACGTCGGCCACGGCGCGGCGAGGTAGGCGGAGGCGGCGTGGGCGACGTGGTGGGGGACGAACCGCACGCAGCCCGGGTCGAGCCCGGGCAGGGACGCGCGCAGGAACTGCGGCGCCCGCCGGGCGTACAGGGTGCGCAGCCCTTCCCAGCCGTCGGCGGTGAGGTCGCCGGCCGCCGGCGGGGCGAGCGCCGGGTCGTAGGAGTAGGCGACCGCGTCCAGGTCGCCCGGCTCGAGGCCGCCTTCGGCCAGGCACCAGGCCATCGACAGCTCGGGCAGCTCCCAGGTCGAGAAGGGCACCGGCGGCTTGCCGTGCTTGCGGCGGCTGAAGCGCTCCTCCTCGGCCGCGGCGACGATCTCGCCGTCCACGACCAGGGCGGCGGCCGGGTCGTGGAAGACGGCGTTGACGCCGAGGACCCGCATGGTCAGGCGCTCCGGGGCGTCAGCCACCCGGTCGCGGTCGTCCCGGTCATCCCGACCGCCAAGGTCGTCCCATTCGCCAAGGTCGTCCCCTTTCCAGTCCGGCCCGATGCGCGCGGCAGCCCGTTGCTTGCCCTGCCACTTCTCCTCGGGGGCCGCCGCCTATCCGGCGGGGGAGAACAGCAAACAACCTTGAGGTGGTTTCCTTCCGGTGTGTGCCGAGATGGCCGCCAGCCCGCTACCCAGGACGGGTGGCCTCCCCGACCCATCGGTGCTCGGGTTCCTGGCCTGCGGGGCGGTGGTTCGGCGCCGTCCGCGCCCTGCGGGCTGCTACTGCTTCTTGCTGATCGCCTCGGCGAGCTGGTCCTTGTTCATGCGCGAGCGGCCCTTGACGCCGAGCCGCCTGGCCCGCTCCAGCAGCTCCGGTCTGGAGTTGCCTCGGGCGTCGACGCCGCCGTGGGTCTTGCCCTTGCCTTGGCGAGCCTTGGAGGCCGGCTGCTCGGCCCGCGGGTCGGATGGGCCCTTGGCCTTCTTGGGCTCCCAGTGGTCGCCAACCTTCTCGAACGAGTGCTTGAGCGCCGAGAACGCGGCGCGGTGGGCACGCTCGCCCTCGCCGTAGGTCTCGACCGCGCTGTCGTGGGTCTTGGCCCAGGTACGCTGCGCCTCTGCCGGGGAGCGCTGCAGCGTGCCGGGCAGGTCCTGCTTGTTCGTGGGCATGGTCTTCCTCCGTGACGACTGCGTGCGACGACTGTGTCCACGGGTCGCCTACCCACCTTGCCGCCGGGTGAAGCTACATGGCATGCAGGCCGTACAGCACCCGCTCCAGCAAGGCCAGGTCGGGCCGGTCGGCCGGGCTGGCCGGCCGGTGCACCAGCACCAGCCCCTCGGCGGCCATGTCAGCCACCAGCACCCGGGCCACCCCCACCGGCACGTCCAGCCGCGCCGCCACCTCCGCCACCGACAGCACATCCCGGCACGACACCGCGATCGCGCGGCGCTCGGGCGCCAGCCGCGGCATCGACCGCTCCCCGAGCGACGTCGTGGACACGAGCGTCTCGAGCTCCAGGTCCTCGCCCGCCGGGCGGGTGCGCCCGCCGGTGAGTGCATACGGCCGGATGAGGGGCCCGGGATCGGACGTCGCGTCGACGCTCATCGCCTCCGCTCCTGGTCAGCGGGGCAGGGCGGCCTGGAGCTCGGCCCGCAGCGCCGGGGTCAGCACCTCCCCGGTCCGCGCCACCAGCAACGCCATCTCATAGCCCACCAGGCCAATATCACACGACCG
>JBIOYL010000241.1:0-4292 GCA_044870185.1 Actinomycetes bacterium
TCGCGGCAGCGGTTGACGGCGGCCGCCGGACCTTCCTAGGATGCCCTTAGCACTCCCCACAACCGAGTGCTAATATCCGCGCGAACGTGTACCCCTTCTGGCCCGCCCGCATCCGGGCCGGCCGTCACGGGTCACTTGTTGACGATCGCGAGGACGTCGCGTGCCGACAGGATGAGGTACTCCTCGCCGCCGAGCTTGACCTCGGTGCCGCCGTACTTGGAGTAGATGACGGTGTCGCCGACCTTCACGTCGAGCGGTACCCGGTTGCCGTCCTCGAAGCGGCCGGGGCCGACCGCGATGACCTCGCCCTCCTGGGGCTTCTCCTTGGCCGTGTCGGGGATGACCAGCCCGGAGGCCGTCACCTCCTCACCCTCGCCCGGCTTGACGACGATCCGGTCCTCGAGCGGCTGCAGGCTGACGCTCATCGTTCCTCCTCGTGCGACATGCCGCCTCCGGCGGCCCGCTGTCCTGGTGACCCGGGGTTCCCACGGGCCAGAGAGTCCTTCGTGGCCGGGAAGCCGGCGTCCGGCTTCCCGTCCGCCGCGGATGTTAGCACTCGACATCGGCGAGTGCTAGTCGCCCCGGCGCCGTCGTGGGGCAGGTGGCGCTCGGCATGCCCCAGCGGCGAGAACGAGAACGCGAACGCGATCAGCCCCTGCGCACCGAGCGGCGGCCCACGCCCGGCACCATCGGCAGGTTCGGGTCGGCGCCCACGTCCGGCGGGGTGCGCTCGCCCCGCTGGAGGGCGAAGAAGCCGGCGCAGGCCACCATGGCACCGTTGTCGGTGCACAGGGCGGGCGCGGGCACGAGCACCCGGATGCCGAGGCCGTCGCCGTCGGCGGCCAGGCGCTGGCGCAGGCGCGAGTTGGCCGCCACGCCGCCGGCCAGCAGCACCGTGTCCAGCCCTTCCCGCTTGGCCGCGCCGAGCACCTTGGCCACCTGGACGTCGACGACCGCCTCCTGGAACGAGGCGGCCACGTCGGCCACGTCCACCTGCTCCCCGGCCTGCTGGACGGCGCGGACGTGGCGCAGCACGGCCGTCTTGAGCCCGGACAGCGAGAAGTCGTCGGTGCCGTCGTCGAGCAGCGCCCGCGGGAAGGCCACTGCACGTGGGTTGCCTTGCTTGGCGAGGCGGTCGAGCACCGGGCCGCCCGGGTAGCCGAGGCCGAGCACCCGGGCCACCTTGTCGTACGCCTCGCCGGCGGCGTCGTCGATGGTCTGCCCGAGCATCCGGAAGCCGCCGTCGGCGGCCATCACCAGCAGGCTGGTGTGGCCGCCGGAGACCACGAACACGACGGCCGGCAACGGCAGCTCGCCGAAGCAGAGCACGTTGGCGTAGACGTGGGCGACCAGGTGGTTGACGCCGGCCAGCGGCACGCCGAGCGCGAACGCGTACGCCTTGGCGGCCGCCACCCCGACCAGCAGGGAGCCGGCCAGGCCAGGGCCGATCGTGACCGCGACCGCGTCGACGTCGCGCAGCCGCGCGCCGCCCTCGGCCAGGGCCTGCTCGACGGCCGGGTGGAGCAGGTCGACGTGGGCGCGCGAGGCGACCTCGGGCACCACCCCGCCGTGGCGGGCGTGCAGGGCCTGCTGGTCGGCGATGACGTTGGCGCGGACGATGCGGCCGTCGTCGACCAGCCCGACCCCTGTCTCGTCGCAGGAGGTCTCGATGCCGAGCACGAGCATGCCCTAGCGGACCTCCCGCGGCTCCGGGATGCGGGCGGCGAGCCCGGCCAGCCGCCCGCCGTAGGCGGGGGTCTGCAGGCCCTCGGCCCACATGATGAGCGCGTCCTCGCCGGTCTCGGCGTAGTAGTTCTTGCGGATCCCGACCGGCGCGAAGCCGAACTGCCGGTACAGGGCCTGGGCGGCGTGGTTGGCCACCCGCACCTCCAGGGTGCAGGCGCCCGCCCCCCGGCGCCGCGCCTCGGTGACGAGCGCGAACAGCAGGCGCGAGGCGACCTTGCGGCGGTGGTGGTCGGGGTCGACGGCGATGTTGGTGACGTGGGCCTCGTCGCCGAAGACCATCAGGCCGGCGTAGCCGACCACGCGCCGGTGGGCCCGCGCCACGATGTAGAAGCGGGTGGAGCGCTGGACGATCTCGGACAAAAACAGCGTCATCGTCCACGGCCGCGGGTACACGCGCCGCTCGATGTCGAGCACCTGGCCGATGTGGCGCCGCCGCATGGGGACGAGCTCGATGTCGAGCGGGCGCGAGGTGTCGTCGACCGAGCGGCCAGGGTGCAGCGTGGCCATTCAGATCAGCCCCTCACCGGCGGGAGCCCGGACCCTGCGGCCTGCAGCAGCCCGCCGCGCTCGGCGGCCAGGCGCGCCTCGATCGCCGGGTCGACGTTGGGCCGGCGCACGTACAGCGGGGCCACCTCGAAGGGCGTGCAGAACTCCTCGCGATGGAAGCGGGGCAGTGCCAGCTCGACGAGCAGCTCGGCGGAAGGCGTCGACCGCGCCGCAGTGGCCAGGTCGATCTGCTCGGCGAGGTGGCCAAAGGCGGCCGCATGCGCCAGGGCGCCGTCCCCGCACAGCAGGACGTGCTCGTCGCGGGCCTCGACCTCGGCGGCCAGCCGGTCGGGGCGCAGCACCTCGATGGCGCCGACCCGCTGCACCCCGCCGGGAACGCCATGGTAGAAGGCGGCGAACACCTCGCCTCGCCGGGCGTCGATGGTCGCGCAGATCGTGTCCTGGGTGAAGCGGTGGGCCAGCGCCACCAGATCCAGGCTCGACACGGCCACGACCGGCAGGGTCAGGGTCTGGGCCAGCGCCTTGGCGGTTGCCACCCCGACCCGCAGGCCGGTGAACAGGCCCGGGCCACACCCGACGGCGACCCCGCCGAGCGTGGCGGGCTGCACGCCGGCCTGGTCGAGCAGAAAGCGGATGGCCGGGACGAGCAGCTCGGCGTGGCCGCGCTCGTGCCGCACGGCGAGCGCGGCGAGCGCGCCGGCTTCCGAGCCGACCGCCACGCTGGTGACCGGCGTGGCCGTGTCGATGCCGAGCACGAGCAAACGGGCCGTCCTCCTCGAGGCTGTCGGGTCGCGCCCGGTGGCGAGCCCGGTGGCGAGCCCGGCCGCGAGCCGTCTGTGCGGACATCGCATTGTGGCACGTCGGGCCGACGCCTCGCCGGACCCTCGGCCCGCCGGCGCCGCAGCCGCTCGAAGACGAGGAAGCAGAGGAACGCCTCCAAGCAGCTTCACTTGACCATTCCGGCCAGTCCGGTTATCCTCGCCCCTCGTGTGAGCGGAAGTGGTGAGCTCCCCCCACGGCTCGCCCCGCTCCGTGCCTGATAGCGGGCACTTCGTGCGCTGCGTAGTGGCGCACACCCATGCGTCGCGTGGTGACGCGTGGAGGCGCCTGCCCGCGCCGCATGGTGGTGCGGGCGACGTGGGCCACGCCTCCCCAGGTGCAGGTCGACGTGGGCTGTTGCTTCTCGCACGCCCGGCGCCGGCTCCCCCAAGCACACCAGGAGGTTCCTCTTGGCGTACCAGCATGCGTCCGCACGCCGGCACCTGCGCCGTGCGGCCCGCTCGAGCGCCGTCCTCGGGCTCAGCGCCGTCGCAGCGGCGGCGTTCTCCCTGTCGGCGGCGGCCAAGCCCATCGAGCCCGTCCAGCCCGCTGCGACCGCCGTCTTCGTGCAGCGCGGTGCGGTCGCCCAGACCGCCGAGCGCACCACCTACACGGTCCGGCTCGGCGACACCCTGTCGGGGATCGCGGCGCGGGCGGGGCTCGACAGCTGGCGGCCGATCTTCGACGCCAACCGCAACATCGTCAGCAACCCCGACCTGATCTACCCCGGCCAGCGGCTGGTCATCCCGGCCAAGGGCGAGGTGGTCAAGCCGCTCTACCGGGCGACCGCGCAGGCGACCGCCCACCCCGCCTCCCACACGTGGACCCGGACCAGGCGGTCCACCCCGACCCGGCACCGGACCTCCCAGGCCGCGCGGGTCGCGCAGCCGCGCGCCTCGGCGGCGGGGGGCAGCGTGTGGGACCGGCTCGCCCAGTGCGAGTCGGGCGGCAACTGGAGCACCAACACCGGTAACGGGTTCTACGGCGGCCTGCAGTTCGCCGCCGGGACCTGGCAGGCGGTTGGCGGCTCCGGCATGCCGCACCAGGCCAGCCGGGAGACCCAGATCGCCATGGCCCAGCGCGTGCTCGCGCGGCAGGGCTGGGGCGCCTGGCCTTCCTGCAGCGCCAAGCTCGGCCTGCGGTAGGCCGCCCGGCCGCCCACGCGGCCGGTCCGTGGGGGAACTGGCACGGCGCGCAGCTTCAGCTGCGCGCCGTGCGCC
>JBIOYL010000242.1:0-5815 GCA_044870185.1 Actinomycetes bacterium
CCGGCGGCATCGCGCCGCTCGAGCAGGCCCTGGCGCTGCACCGCCAGGCCGGTGACCGCGACGCCGCTGCCGAGGACCTCGTGGGACTGGCGAGCTTCAGGCTCCTGCTGGGGGATCCCGAGCCCGCGTGGGCGCTCGTCCGGGAAGCGGTCTCGCTCCTGGCAGAGCTCGGCAGCCCGCTGCGCCACGGGTCGAAGCCGGCCCGACGCTCGCGGCCGCTGGACACGGCCCTCGTCTGCCGGGCCGTCCTGGCCAGCCACGACGGGGACCACCTGCGCGCGGCCCGCCTGCTGGGTGCATGGTCGCGCAGCAGGGACGAGGGCGGCGGGATCCCTCCGTCCATCGCCTTCGCAGCGTTCGGCGATCTCGAGGCCACCGTGCGGGCGGCGCTGGGCGAGGATGCGTACGAGCGGGCGCGTGCCGAGGGCTACGCGATGAGCGTGAACCAGGCCTGGGCCAGCGTGCTCGCCGACGAGGCGTCGCCGGCGCCATGACCGCCCGTCGGCTGCAGGCGGTCACCCGGATCCGGCCGGGCGAGGGCAAGACCGCGTCGCTGCTCCTGGCGCTGATGCTGGTGGGCATGACGGGCGCGGCCGTGGGCGCCAACGGCGTGGAATCGCTGTTCTTCTCCCGGTTCGGCCCCGAGTTCCTCCCCTACCTGTACCTGGTCCTGGGGCCGCTCACCTTCGCCGTCACGATGGGGATGGGGACCATGGCGTCAGGGGCGGGGCTTGGGTTCCTGGTGCGGCTTCCGCTGGCCGTGGCGACGACGCTGCTGGTGGCCAGGGCCATCCTGGGGCTGCAGCTGCACTGGTTCTATCCCGCCATGTGGCTGGTGATGATGGTCCTGTGGACCACGCAGGTGCTGGGCTTCTGGGGGCTCGCCGGAGCGGTCAGCGACACCCGGCAGGCCAAGCGGCTGTTCCCGCTCTACGGCGCGGCCGTCATCGCGGGATGGGTGCTCGGCGGGATCTCGACCGGTCCCCTGGCGGACCGGATCCAGGCCGAGAACCTCGTGGTCGTGTGGGCGGGGACGATGGTGGCCGCGTTCCTGTTCGCCCGGTCCATCGCCGCCGGCGCGGCCCGGGTGCGCCGACGGCGTCGGCGGATGCACGTGCGCCCCATGCGACGGGTCGTGCAGGGCTTCCGCGACCTGTGGGACTGGCCGCTCCTGCGGTGGATGTCGGTCAGCCTCGTGGTCTTCGCCGTGCTGTACTTCTCGCTCAGCCTGCTGTTCGCCGAGGCGGCCACGGCGCGCTACCCGCGGACCGACGAGCTGGCCGGCTTTCTCGGCCTGTTCATGGGAGCGTCCAGCGGCGCGGCCATGCTCGTCTCCCTCCTGGTGGCCAACCGCCTGTTCGCCCGGTTCGGCGTCCCGGCCATGGTCGTCGTCCTTCCCGCGATCTACCTGGCCGGCTACGTGATGCTCGCGGTGGGGGCCACGTTCGGGGTGCTCGTCGGGTTCAGGTTCCTGCAGATGGTCTGGGTCAACGGCGTGTGGGCCAGCGGCTGGCAGGCACTGTTCAACGTGGTCCCGGCCGAGCGGCGAGCCCGGATCAGGCTGTCGATGGACGGCGGCCCCTTCCAGGTGGGTATCGTCCTGGCGGGCGGGTTGCTGATCCTCGCGGACCGGGTGCTGGACCGGCAGGCGCTGTACGTCGTCGCAGCGGGCGCCGCCGCGGTGGGGCTGTGGTCGATGTGGCGCGCCCGCCGCGCCTACGCGGGGACGTTGGTCGAAGCGCTCCGGTCCGGGAACCCCGACGTCTTCCGTCCCGAACAGGAACCGTTCGGGGGATTCCGCACCGATGCCGACGCGCGCGCAGCCATGCTGGCCGGAGCGTCCGACCCGGATCCCGCCGTCAGGCTGGTCTCCACCGAGCTCCTCGCCGACCTGGCGGATCGGGACTCGGCGGAGGCCCTGGTTCCCGTGCTCGCCGATCCGGTCGCCGAGGTTCGCGCCGCCGCCGTGCTCGGGGTGGCCCGGGCCGATGGAGCCCGCTGCGTCGATGCGCTACGCCCGCTGGTGGCGGACCCCGATCCCCGCGTTCGTGCCCGCGCGGCGGCAGCGCTGCTCCCGGAGCCAGGCGCCCGCTGCGTCCTGGTGGAGATGGGTCGGGACCCTCGGCCCGACCGGCGGGCGGCGGCGCTGGACGCCCTGGGGCGAGTCCGGCAGGGCCTCCAGCAGGTCGCCGCGGGGCTGCACGATCCGGAGCCGTCGGTCCGGCGCGTGGCCGTGGAGACGCTGGCCTCCTTCGACCCGGACGCCTCGGTGAGCCTCCTGGTCGCCGCGCTCGCAGATCGGTACGACAGCATCCGTTGGGTCGCCGCCCAGGGGCTGTCCTGCATCGGGGAGCGGGCCCAGCCTGCGCTCATCCGAGCGCTGGCTCGGGCGGACCTGGAGACTGGGGCGGTCCTGGCGCTGTCGGCGATCCCGGGCCCGCCGCCGCCCGAGCTGCTGACGTATGCACAGGACAGGGTCGACCTGGCCACCCGGTACCACCGGCTGTGGCTCGGCGTGAACGCCGGCCGGGACGACCGCCTCGACCTGCTGGCCCGAGCGGTCCGTCACCGGGCAGTCCAGCACGCCGTCAACGCGCTCCGGGCCGTGACCCGCCTGGGCGAGCCTCAGGCCATGGCCGTCGCCATCGAGAACCTGTCCAGTGGCGATCCGCAGCAACGGGCCAACGCACTCGAGACCCTGGAGGCGGCAGGGGAGCCACGGGTGGTGCGGCCGCTGCTCGCCCTGTGGGACAGCGAGCCGACGACCGCCGGGGATGAGGAGGCCGCGGTCGGCGAGCTCCTGCAGGACGAGGACACCTGGGTGCGGGCATGCGCGGCGCTGGCGGCCGGCGCGATCGAGGGCGCGAGGCCGGCCACCGTCGTTGTAGAACTGGCGCGGTCGGATCCTGAGGCAGCTGTCCGCGATGCCGCCGCCGCAACGTTGCAAGGAGGCCGCGTGGAGACCCTGTCCACCCTGTCGCTGGTCGAACGGATCCTCTTCCTCTCGAGGGTCAGCTTGTTCGCGGGCCTGGCGCCAGAGGATCTCAAGCACGTGGCCGAGGTCGCCTCGGAGCACACCTATGACGACGGAGAGATCATCGCCGAGCAGGGCGAGACGGGCGACGACATGCACATCGTGGTGTCGGGCGAGATCCGTGTCGTCATCGGGGACGTCGGCGGCGCCGCCCGCGAGATGGCCCGCCGCAAGCGCGGCGAGTACGTCGGGGAGATGGCCATCATCAGTGAGGAGTCGAGGATGGCCTCGCTCGTGTGCGCTGGCCCGGTGCGAACCCTCAGCCTGGACCGCAGGAGCTTCAAGCGGATCCTCCAAGAGCGTCCCGACGTCAGCCTCGGTGTGATGCGGGTGCTGAGCGACCGCCTGCGCCAGGCGCACGCCCCTGGGGCGCCCGGCGACACGCGTGGCTGAGGAGCAGACCTGCGGCGGCCACGCCGGCTCCCGCAAGGAACGTCCCCGGCCGGCCTGGAGCGGCCGGCCGCTTGCCTGGCCAGGTGGGCTGTCACAGCCCTGCGCCAAGCATCTAGCGGGCAAGGCGCTCCTGGACCATGCGGCGCACCTCGCTGCCGTCGGCGCGGCCCTTCACCTGCGGCATCAGCCGCCCCATGACCTTGCCGAGCGCCCCGGGGCCGTCCCCGACGGCCGCCACCGCCTCCTCGACCAGGCGCGCAAGCTCGTCCTGGCTGAGCGCTGCGGGCAGGAAGCGGCGGATGACCTCGAGCTCGAAGGCCTCCCGGTCGGCCCGGTCGGTGCGGCCGGCGTCCCGGTAGGCCTGCTCGGCCTCCTGCCGCTTGCGGGCCTCGCGTGCCAGCACCGCGATCGCCTCGTCGCCGGACAGGTCGCGGCGCGCCTCGATGGCGGCCGACTTGAGCGCCGACAGGGCGAGACGGAGCGCGGCCGCCTCCTCGGTCCGGCGCGCCTTCATCGCCTCGTACATGGCGGCCTGGACGTCCTCGGTGAGCATACGCGCAGGGTACGCCTTCCCCTGGGCGCGGGCGGGCTGCACGGGCGCGGGCGCCGGTACAATGCGCGCTCCGCCCACCACGAGCAAGGACACCACGCCATGACGCACCTGGTCGCCCGCCGGGCCGGCGTCACGACCGGCGCGACCACCCTGGCGGCGGCCGCCTGCGTCGCCTACGGGGTCTTCGTCGAGCGCCGCTGGTACCGGCTGCGGCACGAGACCATCCCCGCGCTCGCCCCGGGCGCCGAGCCGCTGTCGATCCTGCACGTCTCCGACCTGCACCTGGTCGCCGGCGACGCGGCCAAGCGGGACTTCCTGGCGCTGCTCGCCGGCCGGCCGGTCGACCTGGTGGTGCTCACCGGGGACATCCTCGGCGAGCCGGCCTCGCTCGGGGAGGCCCTGACCGCCCTCGGCCGCTTCTCGCCGCGGCTGGGCGCGGTGGCCGTGCTCGGGTCCAACGACTACTACGCGCCGATCTTCAAGAACTACCTTGCCTACTTCCGGCGCGAACGCCAGACCCGCACGCCGCGCGGCCGCAACCCCTGGCGGGAGCTGGTGGCCGCGTTGGAGGGCATGGACTGGCGCGTGCTGTGCAACGTCCGGGACCGCGTCGGCGACGTCGAGGTCGCCGGCATGGACGACCCGCACATCCACCGCGAGCGGCTCGGCACGGCGGCGCCGCCCGACGGCACGCCGGCCCGGCTCCGCCTCGGCGTCGTCCACAGCCCCTACACGCGGGTCCTGGACGCCTTCGCCGCCAACGGCTACGGGCTGATCCTCGCCGGCCACACCCACGGCGGGCAGGTGCGCCTGCCCGGCTACGGCGCGCTCGTGACCAACTGCGACCTGCCCCGCACCCGGGTACGGGGCGTGTCGCGCTGGGGCGACGCCTGGCTGCACGTGAGCGCCGGCCTCGGCACGAGCAAGTTCGCCCCCTTCCGCTTCGCCTGCCGCCCCGAGGCGTGCCTGCTCGAGCTCGTCCCGGCCGGCTGACCGGCCGGCGGGGGCCTGCACCGGGGCGGGCGGGGGCCTGCACCGGGGCGGGCGTCCCGGCCAGCCTCACCGCTCGACGGCGGGGGCGACCCGCCGGTAGACGGCCTGGTAGGCGTCGACCATGGCCGCGGCCGAGAAGCGCCGCTCCGCGGCGGCGCGCAGCACGTGCGGATCGAGCCGGTCGAGACGGTCGAGCGCGGCGACCATCCCGTCCAGCGAGTCGACCACGAAGCCCGTCTCGCCGTCGGCGACCAGCTCGGGCACCGAGCCGTTGCGCCAGCCGACGACCGGCGTGCCGCACGCCATCGCCTCGACCAGCACCAGCCCGAACGGCTCCGGCCACTGGATCGGGACCAGCACGGCGGCCGCACGGCCCAGCAGCTCGACCTTGCGCTCGTGGGACACGTCGGCGAGCACCTCGACGTCGTCGCCGAGCAGCGGCTCCACCCGCTCGGCCCAGTAGCGCCGCTCCCGTGGCTCGGCCGTCTTGACCACCATGACCAGGCGCCGGCCGGCCTGCCGGGCAGCCCGGATGGCCAGGTCGGGCGCCTTCTCCGGGTTGGTCCGCCCGACGAACAGCAGGAAGTCGTCCTTCTCGGTGGAGAGCCGGTAGCGGTCGAGGGCGAGGCCGTTGTGGACGACCCCGGCCCAGCGCAGCCCGGGCGGGGCGAGCGAGCGCTGGCTGGCCGAGATCGCAACGAACCACAGCCTGCCGGCGAGCAGGGCGCGTTCCACGAGCACGCCCGGCGCCTGGCCGCCCTGCTCGCCGGCAGGCTGTGGTTCGTTGCGATCTCGGCCAGCCAGCGCTCGCTCGCCCCGCCCGGGCTGCGCTGGGCCGGGGT
>JBIOYL010000243.1:0-11924 GCA_044870185.1 Actinomycetes bacterium
AGCTGCCAGCGGCGGCCTTCCCGTTTGACACTGAGGGTCTTCACCCGGCCCTGCACCGGCCGATAGGCGTGCACCTTGACCTGGCCGACCCCCTGCAGGTCGACGCGCCGCTGCTCGGGGTGCCAGCGGCAGCCGTCGCCGTCGGCCGGCCAGGTCACGGTGTCGAACCAGCCTTTGCCCTTGAACCTGGGGTAGCCGGGGGTCTGACCGGCCTTGACCCGCCGGGAGAACGCCTGGACGGCCTGGTCGAGGCGGCGCAGGGTGGCCTGCTGGCAGGAGCACGACCAGCGGCCCTGCCCGGCCGGGTCATCGCGGCGGATATCCTTGAGCTCGGCGGCCTGGTCGGTATAGCGGATGGTGACGGCGCGCAGCTGCCAGGCGGTGCGGCGGTGCTCCAGGGCGCCGTTGTACAGCTGCCGGTGATCGTCGACCATCGCCGTCAGCGCCCCGGTTTGCTTGCTGGTGGGGCGCAGGGGGAACTTGGAGGCGCGTCGCATGCCTGGAGTATCGCAGCTGGCTGTGCCGGTGGGTGGCCAACCGCAGCGATTGTGGATGGCGAAGGGGGTGGCGCGCCGATTCCTCTGTCGCCTGACCGCGGCAGTCCCCTCGGCGCGTCATGATGGATGTTGCGCGGCATCAGGGACGGGTGGCGATCGTCACCGGCGCTGGGTCCGGGATCGGCCAGGCGGTTGCCCTGCGCCTGGCCAGGGAAGGCGCGGTGGTCGTCGGCTGCGACATCGACGAGGCCGGCCTCGACGCGACGCTGGCCGGGATCCGGACAGCCGGCAAGGACGCCACGATGCTCCCGGCCGACATCACCAGCCAGGCTGACGTGGACCGGGTGGTCGACGAGACGGTCGCCGGACACGGTCGGGTCGATGCGCTCGCCAACGTCGCCGGCATCATGGACTGGTTCCTGCCGGCGCACGAGGTCGATGACGACACCTGGAACCGGGTGCTGGCGGTCAACTTGGGCGGCCCGATGATGCTCTCTCGCAAGGTCCTGCCGGGGATGATGGAGCGTCGGTCGGGCGTGATCGTGAACGTCGCCTCGGTCGGCGGCCTGGCCGGCGGGGTGGCCGGGGTCGCCTACACCGTCTCCAAGCACGCGCTGGTCGGGCTGACACGCTCGATCGCCTGGGCCTACCGAGCCGAGGGCATCCGCTGCAACGCGGTCTGTCCTGGGGGTGTCCAGACCAACATCGGGACCACGGCCGTCCCCCGCAGTCAGTGGGGCTACGAGCGGCTGGGAAAGATCCTGGCGCTCGCCGAGCGGACGGCCCAGCCCGACGAGATCGCCACGCTGCTGTCGTGGCTGTGCTCGGACGAGGCCTCCGCCGTCAACGGTGCGATCATCACCGCCGACGGTGGCTGGACCGCCGGCTAGCCACACGAAGCTCGCCTCCTCCCACCAGGTCGCCGCGCGCCTGGGCGCCGCAGCACGTTCCGACCACTTGAGCCCCCCTCGAAGGCACAAGGACGGGCCGCGCTGGTCTGCCAAGGCGGACGCCATGATGGGGCAGGCAGCAGCCGCGATCATCTGCCGGCCAACGACCCCTCGCCAGGAGGGCTGGCGGCCCTGGTGCATCCACCCGGCTGGGGCGACGCTGATGGTGACCTGGACCGCGTCGAGCCGACACTTGGCACGGACGCGGTTCGGGACAGAGGAGGCGATGATGAAGGACCTGCTGCGCATTGCGGACCTGAACGCTGCCGACTTGCAACTGCTGCTCGACCAGGCCCAAGCGGCAACGGCCGACCCGTACCGTGACCGGCACCTGCTGGTGGGCGATACCGTGGCGTTGTACTTCGCCAAGCCCTCCACCCGCACCCGCCTGGCCTTCCAGACCGCGGTCGCCCGGCTGGGCGGCATGCCGCTGTCGCTTGGACCAGACGAGTTGCAGTGCAGCCGCGGCGAGCCCATCGTCGACACCGCTCAAGTGGTCAGCCGCTACGTGCGCGCCCTCGTGGTGCGCACCTTCGCCGACGCCGACCTGCGCCGGCTGGCCGCCGCCGCATCGGTCCCGGTGGTCAACGCACTCAGCGATGGCCACGACCCCTGCCAGGTCCTGGCCGGGCTGCTCACCCTGCGCCAGCGCTGGGGTGCGCTGGCGGACCACAAGGTCGCCTATGTCGGCGATGGCGGCAACGTGGCCCACAGCCTGCTGGAGGCCGCGGCGCTGGCCGGGATGAACATCTGGGTCGCCACCCCCTATGGCCTGGAGCCGCATCCTGAGGTGGTGGCACGGGCGCAGGCGCTGGCCGCCGAGCATGGCTCGCAGGTGCGGCTCACCTTGGACCCGACCGCCGCCGTCCGCGATGCGGACGCGGTGGTCACCGACGTGTGGCTGTCGATGCACGACCCGAAGCGGGCGCGCGCCGCGCGGGCGCATGTGCTGGAGCGGTTCCGAGTCGACGCCCGGTTGCTGGCGGCCGCCAAGCCGGACGTGTGGTTCTTGCATTGCCTGCCGGCCTATCGGGGCCAGGAGGTCGCCAGCGAGGTCATCGACGGCCCACGCTCGCTGGTGTTCGAGCAGGCGACCAACCTCTTGCCGGTCGCTGAGGCGGTGCTGTCGGCCCTGCTACGGGGTAGGCTGCGTGGCCATCCTGACGGGCCACCCGTCCCCGACGACACCGGACCCCTGCTCGACGCCCGCACGGATGCGATCGCACATCAACACGACCTGCGCGTCGGAGCCCGCCCAGCTTGAGGTCGTAAGATCTCTGTCCCCGACGCAGACGAGAACGCCCATCCGGCGGAAACGGCGAGCAGCGGGTGTTCGCGGCGGGCAGCGCCGACAGTGGCGCCGGCCTCGGCAAGAGCCCAGACGCACCGAGCCCAACACGGAGGTCCAGTGGTCGGGCAGGAAGGAGAACGGCGATGCCTGGCAGGGAGCCGACTTCGGAACGCAACCTTGACGGCTACGGAGCGCCAAGGATCGAGTGGGCGCGCGTGCGAGCTGTGCTGGACGGCGAGCTCACCCAAGCGCCGGGCACCGGCGGGCCCGGACGCCACACTCCCTGGTTGGCGACGAGCAATCCCAACGGCAGCCCGCACGTGATGCCGGTCGGGGTGATCAGCGTCGCCGGCACCTGGTACTTCAGCTCCGGACCCGGCACGCGCAAGTCCCGCAACATCGCCCGCGATCCTCGCTGTGTGATCAGCGTCGCCACCCACCCATTCGATCTCGTCGTCGAGGGCAGCGCCGAGCGGGTCATCGACGCCGCCGAACTGCAAACCGTCGCCGATGCCTTCGCCGCCCAGGGCTGGCCTGCCAGCGTGGCCGGCGACGCTCTGACGGCCGAGTTCAGCGCCCCATCCGCTGGGCCGCCGCCCTGGAACGTCTACAGGGTCGTTCCCTCGACGGTGTTCGCTCTCGGCACCGCTGAGCCTTACGGCGCCACCCGCTTCGACCTCGCCCCGCCGCCGCGGGTCGCTGGCGCGGAGCCCGACACCGGATGATCGATGACGAAGCTCGCATCCGCACCCTGATCGAGCGGTGGGCGCAGGCGGTGCACGCCGGCGACCTGGACGGAGCCGGGCCATGGTCAAACGGCTGCGGGCGAAGCACCATCCAACCGGCCACAAGCTGCACCTCGTGGCCACCGCTATCCCCTCGGCGACGGCGCGGCCGGCGGCGCTCCGGGAGACGTCGGGCCCCTCGGCGTGCGCGACCCGAGCCACCGGCCCCACTGTGATCGATCCGCGCATCCGAAACTGCGCCGACTGGGCCAGAGGCGTCCCGGGTGTGATCGACGCCCGAAGGTACCTCTGCACCGGATCGGGGAGGCGTTCGATCTCCCCGATGACATCGGGCCGGAGAGGCTGGTGCTCGATAGGTCCTCTCGGCCCCGATCGCGTGGGGCGTTGGCCCCTGATCGTCCCCCCGCCCGCAGGGGAGACTGGGAGCGAGGACCAGAAGGAGGCCGGAGGGGCCATGACCGTTCGAGAAGTCGCGGACGCAGGTCTCGATTCGCGGCCGCCTCAATCGGATGACCGCGAGTACGGGATCGATGTGTACTGGCTTCCCCTGGGAGCTGGGGGTTGGTTCGTCCGCCTGAACGGGAGGATCTACGAGGCCATCCTCGCTCGCCGGGAGCATCGGCGCCCCCTCGACCTGTACCACTCAGCATTGGAGGTTCGCCTGCCGGAGGGACGGTTCGTCATCGAGGATGCCTGGCCGATCCCGGATTCTGACGGCGCGTCGCGAGGCGTCGTCGTCGAGGGACCGGTTGGCAGTTCCATCCTGGCCGGGCTTCGTACCTTCCGCTACGAGGTGCGCCGATGGCGGGACGGGCGCATCCCGGATGTCGCCTACGCGGTCGCGAGCCCCCAGCACGTGAGCGACGACCTGCGTCAGGCCCGCCGCCTGCTTGATCTCGTGCCGCGCATACCGCCGCTGAAGTGGGGCCGGGATGAGCTTCGGACGGGTGACATGTGGAACTCGAACTCGGTGGTTGCGTGGCTTCTCACCGCAAGCGGACTTCCTGCGGAGCACATTCAGCCGCCCCAGGGCGGACGCGCCCCCGGATGGAGGGCCGGTCTCGAAGCCGCCCGCAGCCATCATGCGGATCGCGAGCACCACCGATCCCGCGGCTACCTTCCGCGACGTAGGTGCAGCTGTCGACCGCTCGCCTACCCGAGCGGCCCGGCCCGAAACGGCGGCGGGTCAGTGGACGCCGGCGCTCAGACCGCGGCGCGCACGGCTGCAGCGGCCTGGCGGGCGGCGACCAGGATCGGGTCCCAGACCGGTGAGAACGGTGGCGCGTACGCCAGGTCCAGTGCGGTCATCTCCTCGACCGTCATCCGGTTCCACAGCGCGGTCGCGGCGGTGTCGATCCGCTTTGCCGAGCCCTCGTTGCCGACGATCTGCGCGCCCAGCAGCCGCCCGGTGTGGCGCTCCGCAGCCATCTTGACGGTCATGCGCTGCGTGCCCGGGAAGTAGCCTGCCCGGGTGCCCGACCGCACGGTCACGGTCACATAGGCGAACCCGGCACGGTGGGCGTCACGCTCGCGCAGCCCGGTCCGGGCGATCTCCAGCTGGTACACCTTGCTGACCGCGGTGCCGACGACCCCCGGGAAGGTGGCGTAGGAGCCGCCGACGTTGTGCCCGATCACCCGGCCGTGCTTGTTGGCGTGCGTGCCCAGCGGCACGTGCTGGTATTGGCCGGAGACGAGGTTGAGGACCTCCACACAGTCCCCGCCCGCCCACACCTGGTCGTGGCCGAGCACGCGCATCTGCATGTCGGTACGGATGCCGCCGTGATCGCCCAGCGGCAGCCCGGCCTGGCTGGCCAGCGCCGTGTTGGGCCGGACCCCCAGGCCGAGGACGACCAGCTCGGCTGGCACAGCCCCCCCGGTGGTGACCACCGACCGGACCCGGCCATGGCCGTCGGTGTCGAAGCCGGTGACGGCGGTGTCGGTGTGGACGTCGATGCCGAGCGCCTCCATCGCCCGGTGCACCAGCTCGCCCATGTCCGGGTCGAGCGTGGCCATCGGCTGCGGAGCCTGGTCGACGACGATGACCTGGACGCCGCGACGGGCCAGCGCCTCGGCCATCTCGACCCCGATGTAGCCCCCGCCCACCACCACGGCACGCTGCGGCCGGTACCGTTCGAGGTCGGCCAGGAGCGCGGCACCGTCGTCGAGGGTTTCCACGCCGAACACGCCGGCGGCGTCGACGCCGGGCAGCGGCGGTCGCACCGGGACGGCGCCGGTGGCGATGACGAGGTGGTCGAACCCCTCGTGGGAGCGCCGGCCGGAGGTCAGGTCGCGAGCCGCCACCCGCCCGGCCTGGACGTCGATCGCCTCCACCTCGGTGCGCATGCGCAGGTCGATGCCGTTGCGCCGATGCGCCTGCGGAGACCGGACGACCAGGCGCTCCCCGTCGGCGACGTCACCGGCCACCCAGTACGGGATGCCGCAGGCCGAGTAGGAGCTGTGCGCCCCGCGCTCGAAGGCGATCACCTCGAGCGCGTCGCCCCGCAGCCGCTTGGCCTGGGACGCCGCGCTCATCCCGGCGGCGTCCGCGCCGACGACCACCAACCGGTCGGTCATCCCAACCACCGCTTCTCCACCCAAAATCGTCCGCAGGCAAACAACGGCCGTTCGTCGATCAGACCCGGTCGACGGTGGTGCGGATCCCGGTGCCGATCGTGGCCGTCGCGTCGGCCATCGTGTCCGCCTGCGGCCGGGTCGTGACCATCACAGCCGCACCAGGGTCTGCAGCGCCGGGCGGGAGAGCGCCCACGACGGTCTCGGCGGGGGCTCGGCCAGGGTCCCGACGACCTGGGCGGGGAACCCGTCCAGGACCGAGCGCGCCGGGAAGCGGTCGCGCTGCTTGACACAGGCGCCCGCCCGCACCAGCGACTGGCGGCCGACCCGGCTCCAGTCGCACACAATCGCGGCGGGCTCGATCACGCAGCCCGCCTCCAGATGGCAGCCGTGGATCATCGCACCCGGGCCGACGATGACGTCGTCCTCGACCACCAGCTCGTTGTCGGGCAACAGATGCAGCACGGTGTTCTCCAGGATCTGCACGCGGGCGCCGATGCGCACCGGGCCGTGGGAGTCCCCGATGATCTTGACGCCGGCGCCGATGATCGTGTCGGCTCCGACGAGCACGTCGCCGGTGATCTCGGCCGAGTCCAGCAGCAGCGCACTCGCCGCCACCTGTGGCAGCTTGTCCTGGTAGGCGTACAGACGGCCCATGGTCGCTCCCGCGGCGGGCGCCTCGACGGTCAGCAAGACGCGTGGATGGGTGGTCAGCTCGATCGCGTAGTCGCGGAGGCGGGCGACCCGCTCGTGGTCGGCCTGGTTGGCGCTGCGGATGACGTGGCCGGGCCGGCCGACCACCACCGCCTGATCGGGGAGGACCGTCCCGGCGGGGATCACGGTGCCCTCCCCGAGGATGCAGCCGTCGCCGAGGCGGGCACCGGGCATGAGGATCGAGCCGTTGCCGATCTCGCACAGGTTGCCGACCTGCGCCCCGATCACCTGGCAGCGGTGCCCGAACACGGTCCGCTGGCCAATCCAGACCGGATGGGTGCTGGTGCCCACGACGGTCGAGTTCTCCAGCACGGCCGAGTGGTTGTCGATCGACACGGTCGCCTCGTGGGAGCGGACGACCGCGCCCTGGGCGAGGACCGCGCCGGCCCCGATCCAGGCCGGGCCCATGATCACCGCGGAGGGGGCGATCGTCGGTGCCGGCACGTCCGGACAGGCATGGTTGAAACTCACCGCGCACCTCCAGCACCGCAAGCAGCGTCCGTGTGCGAATGATCGCGCCCGTGCGCCGCCGGCGCCAGGGTAGCCGCCCCGGCCCGCGCCGAGCCGATGACGCTCCTGGTCGCCCTCGGGCAGCCGGGCGACAGGGCGCGGGCGTCCCGGGCCAGGTCCAGCCCCTCCTCCCCGGCCGGCCCCGTGATTCGTCAGCCGGCTGCGCGCCCCTGGAGGACCTCGAGGTACTCGTCCAGCCGGTCGTACGTCTCGGCAGCGCCCTCCTCCATGCCCGACTGGAGCATCCCGTCGCGGTCCTCGACCGTGTCGAAGACGGAGGTGCTCGTGAGCGTGGTCCTGCCGTCCCGCTCCTCCAGCGTCAGCGTGTCGACCGAGACGTGGCCGGGCATGCCCTCCCACTCGAACGTCCACACGATCCGCTCCGGCCTGACGATCTCGCGGAACTCGCCGCGGAATCCGGCCATCTCGCCGTCGGGGCCGCGGTGGACGATCCGCCAGGTGCCGCCCGGACGGAAGTCCATCTCGCAGCTCGCGACCTCGTATTTCCGCGGGCCCCACCAGTGCGACATGTGCTCGCACGAGCTGTGCGCCTCGAACACCAGCTCGCGCGGCGCGTCGAAGACCCGGCTCATGACGATCTCCCGGTCCGACGGCGTCGTGACCGTGAGCTGGTTGCTACCGCTTGCGCCCATCGCCCTGCTCCTTTCCTCGCCCCTGGAGCTCGTCCAGGTACTCGTCCAGCCGGTCGTAGCTCTCATCCCAGAACCGACGGTACCGCTCGGTCCACTCGGCGACCTCCTTGAGCGGTCCCGCCTGGAGCCGGGCGGGCCGCCACTGCCGCTCCCGGCCTCGCGCGATCAGCCCTGCCCGCTCGAGCACCTTCAGGTGCTTCGAGACCGCCGGCAGGCTCATCTCGAACGGCTCCGCCAGTTCGGTGACCGAGGCCTCCCCTGCCGTCAGCCGCGCGAGGATCGCCCGCCGGGTGGGATCCGCCAGTGCCGCGAACGTGCGGTCCAGCCGATCGGTCGTCGTCGGCATTCAACCCTCCAGTTAAATAACTGATCGGTAAAATACCACGACCTGCGGGCGCATGTCAAGGCGCAGCTTCCCGCCCGCCGACCTGCGCCCTTCGCCGACGAACCCGCCCAGCCTGCCCGTATCGGTCGAGCGCTGGACCCGCCGGATCCAAAGGGCCTCCACCATCCAGACGAACCGGTCCCGTCCGGATCGACATGGAACGGCCGACACGGATGCGCGAAACTCTGAGCGTGACGCGACCCTCGATGTTCGAGTTCGCCGGCGGCGAGCCGGCCTTCCGGGCGCTTGCCACCGCGCATCACCAGCGCTGCCTCCAAGACCCGGTGCTGAACCACCCCTTCTCCCACCCCGGCAACCCCCAGCACGTCAAGAGGCTGGCCGACTACTGGGCGGAGGTGTTCGGGGGTCCCCGGCGCTACTCGGAGGAACCGGACGGCCGCAGCCGGCGCTCGGGCGCACGCGGCCGGCCGCGGTTCGTGGTCCACAAGCACGACGCCACCAGCCTGCACTACGATTTCCGGCTGGAGGCCGGTGGGGTGCTCAAGTCCTGGGCCGTCCCCAAGGGCCCGCCGACCAACCCCAAGGACAAGCGGCTGCGGCGGTGCGCTCGTCATAGCGCGCGTAGCCGTGGCGGTTGAGCACCCGAACCCGCTCCTCCCAGGAGGTGGCGGCGAGCTTGGCGGTGGTCGTCCAGCCCTCGCGGGTCAGCGCGCGGGCGGCGTTGGTGGCTTGGGCGGCGTTGATCCGGGCGCTGTACAGCACCGCGGCGACCAGCAGTCGGAACAGCGCCGACGGGCTGTTGCCGGCCAGCTTGATGCCCAGCTCCTCGGCATAGGTGCGGCCGTGCCGGGCCAGCAACGCGTCGACGAGTGCAGCTGGTGGGGGCGTTGCCATCGCGACCACCGGGCTAAATGCTTCCTGGGAGTGGTTGCGTGAATGGGTGGATGAGGGGCATGGTCAACTCTCCGGAGCACAAAGGAGACGATCATGCCCCTGCCACCGCTGCGCGTCCGCCCAGACCCGGCCGCCCAGGCCGAGCTGGCCCAGCGCTACCACACCACCCGCGACGCCGAGACCCGCACCCGCTACCAGATGGTGCTGCTGGCCGCCCAGGGCCACACCGCCCCCCAGATCGCCCACCTGACCCGGCGCAGCCCCGACACCGTCCGGCGGGTGCTGCACCGCTACCTGACCGGCGGCCCCGACGCCATCCCCCACCGGCCCCACCCCGGCCAACCAGCCCACTGGCCGGCCGCCTGGCAGCAAGAACTGGCCCGGGTCGCCGACCTATCGCCACGCGCGGTCGGGGTGGACAGCGCGCTGTGGAGCTGCCGGCTGCTGGCCGACTACCTGGCCAAGACCACCGGGCACCGGGCCGGCATCGAGACGGTCCGGCTGGGGTTGCACCGGGCCGGGTTCGTGTGCAAGCGGCCCCGCTGGGTGCTGCACCGCAAGGCCCAGGCCCAGCCGGGGTGGGCAAACAACGCCTGAGGGTGGAGGCGTTGCTCGCGGCGGCGGCGTCACCGCTGCCTCCACCCGCCGAGGAGCTGATCCCGGATGCCACCCTGGCCGACGACCTGTTCCCCGAGGACCTGCCGCGCCTGCTGGGGCTGCTGGGCCGGGCCGACCTGTACCTGCACGGCGAGGTCGAGATCGCCCTGCACCCGACCCTGACCCGGGTGTGGTCGCGTCGCGGCCACGCCGGCCAGCGGCTGGTCCAGGCCCCCGGCAAGAACTTCAACCAGCACGGCTTCGGGCTGGTGGACTGGCGCGACGGCCACCTGGACTTCGCCCTGGCCGACGGCCGCCGCGCAGTGCCGCTGGTCGCCCAGCTGCGCCGCGCCGTGGCCCGTTCCCAGGCCCGCGGCCGCATCGCCATGGTGGTCTTGGACAACCTGGGCATCCACACGCCCAGGGGGTCGCGGCTGCTGCGCGGGCTGCTGGCCGAGCTGGGCGAGCAGCTGGTGCTGGTGGACACCCCCACCTACGACCCCGACGCCAACCGGATCGAGTGGCTGTGGCGGGCCTTGCGCCGCAGGGTCACCCACACCCATCAGCGTCAGCGCCTGGCCGAGCTGGTGGCCGACGCCGAGCAGTGGGCGCGCACCATCACCCCCATCCAGGTGCTTGGCCAGATCGGCAGCCCGTTCGCGCCCGACCAGCAGCCACCGGTCGGGGAGGAACTCGACCATGCAGCATGAACTCCCAGGAAGCATTTAGCCGTCGTCGAGCCGGGGGGCCAGCGCCGCGGCGACGGTTCCGGCCGCGGCAGCGGCGACCACGACAGCCCACGCGCCCGGACCGATCGGGGTGCCGCCGAAGAACTGGCTGACCATCGGCGTCTCGATGAGGGCGAACAGCGCAGCCGCCGAGGCAACCACGGTGGCAAGCACGATGGGGCTGCGCCATCCGGTCAGCAGCGTCTGGCCAAGCTGCGTGCCCACCAGCGCGGCAAGGCCCATGCTGCTCGCGCGCTGCCTGCGGCCGGTGCATCGGCCGATCGTCCAGGCAAGCAGCGCGCCGAGGGTGGTGGCGCCGCCGCGAACGGCGACGGCGTGGCGAGCAGCCGGCCAAGCGCACCAAAGGTCGGTCCGTTGGCCTGCGTGTCGGCCCGGCTCGGCGCCACCGCACGGCAAGGGCAGGGAACATGTCGGTGAACATGTTGACCAGCAGCAGCTGCCGCACGTTGAGCGGCGCCCGGCCGGACAGGGGCGGTGCCAGCGACCATGAAGGCCACCTCGCCGGCGTTGCCCCCGACCAGGATCGCCACCGCGTCGCGGACCCGCTGCCACAGCCCCCGGCCCTCGAGCAGGGCGTCGTGGATGCGCCGGACGTCGGCGCCGGCGAGCACGAGGTCAGCGGCGGACCTGGCCGATGACGAGCCGCTGGCGGCGACGCCGATGCCCACGTCGGCGAGCCGGATGGCGGCGGCGTCGTTGGTGCCGTCGCCTGCCATCGCGACGACGTGGCCACCCGCTTGCAGCGCCTCGACGATCCGCAGCTTCTGCTCCGGCGACACCCGGGCGAAGACGGTCGCTGCGGCCACCCGCCGGACCCGCTCGGGTTCGGTCATCCGGTCCAGCTCAGCACCGGTCACGATACCGTCGACCGGGATGTCCACGGCGTGCGCGATCGCGGCGGCGGTCGTCGGATGGTCACCGGTGACCATGACCGTGCGCACACCGTCGTCGGCCAGGCGCCGCACCGCTTCGGCCGCGTCCGCGCGGCGTGTCGGCGACACCGACGAAGCCGAGCAGGGTCAGGCCGGTGACGAGGTCCTGGACGACTTGGGGATCCGCCGGCAGCCGCCCGCGGCGTTCCGCCACGGCGAGTACCCGCAGGCCGTCGCCCGCCAGCCGCTGGACGGTCTGCTGCGCCGCGCGGCGCCGGGCCGCCGTGAGCGGCTGTGCGCCCGAACCGGTCGCCACGCGGCGGCACAGCGGCACCACGACCTCGGGTGCCCCTTTGACGGCCGGCAGCGGCCTGCCATGGTCGTCACCGAACGACGCGGCGTACCCGCGGCTGGCCTCGAACGGCAACTCGGCCCGCAACTGCCAACCGTCGCGGCCGGCGGCCGGTCGTTGGGAGGCGAATCGGCCGGCCGCTTCGAGGATGGCCCGGTCGGTTGCGTGGGGCACCTTGCGGG
>JBIOYL010000244.1:0-14139 GCA_044870185.1 Actinomycetes bacterium
TCGTCGCCGATCATCGCCGCCCACATCCCTCTGGCGCCGGTGGGACAGAACGGGCCGATCGTCGCGTTCTTGTTCGGCCCCTCCGCAGGGGTGCAGTCCAACGGCCTGCTGGCCACCGGCGTGCTCACCGCGGCCGACCTGACGGGACCGCTGGCAGGCCAGCCCTTGAGCGCGCTCGTGGCGGCGATGCAGGCCGGCGACACCTACGCCAACGTCCACACCACCCGGTGCCCCGCTGGCGAGATCCGCGGCCAGATCCGCCTGGGACACTGAGGGCGACTCCCTTCGTCAGACGACCACGAAGTTCGACATCATGCCCATGTCCTCGTGCTCGAGCTTGTGGCAGTGGATCAGGTACTCGCCCCGGTAGGCGCCAAACCGGATCAGGACGTCGACGGTCTCGCGGTCCTCGAGCAGGACGGTGTCCTTCCAGCCGGCCTCCCAGGGGAACAGCCGATTGCGTCCGCCGGTCCGCGACACCACCTGGAAGGAGGCGCCGTGGACGTGCACCGGGTGTGGGGCGTTGCCGTTGGTGGTGAAGCGCCACCGCTCGACGTCCCCGAAGGGGACCTGGAAGTCGATCCGGTTGACGTCGTACTCCAGGCCGTTGATCTTGCTCATCCCATCGAAGCTGAAGTCCCGCGTTCGCACCGGACTCGCAAGCCTCGTGATCGTGGACAGCGTCGTCGGGATCGTCGCCGGCACGCTCACCTGGCGCACGACGCGGAGCTCCAGCAGGTCCCAACCCGCCCGCAGGTCGCGGAGCATGACCCCGGGTGCCAACCGGCAGCCCGCGGAAGTCGACCAGCAGATCCAGCCGCTCACCCGGGGCCAGGTCGATCTGGGAGACCTGGACGGCGGACGCCAGCAGCCCGCCGTCGTTGCCGATCAGCGTGAACGGCGCACCGTTGCCCAGCGCCAGCCCGAAGATCCGCGCGTTCGCGCCGCCCAGGACGCGGAACCGGTAGAGCGCGGTATCCACGTTCAGGTACGGGTCACGGGTGCCGTTGACCAGCACGATGTCGCCGAGGAAGCCGCCGGTCCTGGGCTTGTACTGCAGGTTGCCGGTGCTGTCGAGGCTGGCGTCGCGGACCACCAGCGGGGCCTCGTAGGCGCCGCCGGGCAGCCCGAGCGCGTCCTCCTCGGCGTCGTTGATGATGAACGCGCCGGCCAGCCCGAGCGCGACCTGCTCGCCGGTGAGCATGTGGGGGTGGGGGTGGTACCAGTTGAGCGCCGCTCGCTGGTTGATCGGGAACGAGTAGTGATAGCTGTCGCCCGGTGCGATCGCATAGATCGGGTGGCCGTCGTTCTCGTGGGTGACGAGCATCCCGTGCCAGTGGGTGATGGTCGGCTCCGACAGCTGGTTGCTGAGGGTGATCTGGGCCGTATCGCCGGGCCGGGCGCGGAAGGTCGGTCCCGGCATCAGGGCGTTGTAGACCCACGCGCGTGACAGCTTGCCGCCGCCCAGGTCGATGGTCCCCGGCTTGGCAGCCAGCCCATAGGGGCCCGCCGGGCTGGCCGTTGGTGGCAGGTACAGCGGGTAGCGGGTGACCGTGGTCCCGCCGGCGGCCCGGACCCTGGGTGCCCCGACACTGGCGCTGGCCAGCAGCGCGCCCGATGCCACGGCCCCCCCGAGGAAGGCTCGCCGGCTGATGAGTCCCCTCGACGCCGTTGTCGTTGCCATCGCCCTCACCTTTCCTTCCCTGCACCGATACCTCGGAGCCCTGGCTTCCAGCTTGGTGTACGCCCCGCTCCGCACGGTCTCCAGAGGCGACCGTCCCGAGAAGATCAGGCCCGGTGGTCCTGCTGCCGGGGGTGAGCCGGTTGGCCCGGAAATGAGGTGGGCGGGGACGCCAACCTAAGGCACATGCCCGATCCGAGGGCGGCCACCTCAGCCGTACCGTGAGCTCGTCAGCAACAGAGCATCAAGGACGCGAGGTGAGCGAGATGTACGGCCTGATCACGGCGACCCTCGCCGAGCAGCGGACCCAGGACCTGCGCGAGCAGGCGAGCCACCGGCGGCTGCTGGCCGCGGCCCGGCGCGCAAGCTGGACAGAGGCCAGCGGGCACCTTCACCGCCTCTCCCCGGCCGATGTCGAGCCGGTGGCCAAGCGGACCGCCGCCTGACCCAGAAGACCTCCACAGAGAACGAGCCGGAGCCCACCGCCGGCTCGTTCTCGTTGTGGGCCCTCCGGACCCTGGAAGTTGACCGGTTCGTCGGCGAGCCGCTAGCCTGGGCAGCCGGTCTACTCGCTCATCCCTCTGCCGCTTCACGGAGTTCGCCCGCATGCCCGCCAGCCAGCGCACCTTCTCCCCGCGCCCACAGGACATCACCAGAACCTGGTACGTCGTCGACGCCGACGGCCAGGTACTGGGGCGGCTGGCCGCCCAGGTGGCCAGGATCCTGCGCGGCAAGCACAAGCCCATCTTCGCCCCGCACGTCGACACCGGCGACCACGTCATCGTGGTCAACGCCCGCAAGGTCGTGCTCACGGGCGCCAAGCGGGAGCAGAAGCGCGCCTACCGCCATTCGGGCTACCCGGGTGGCCTCAAGGTGACGCCGTACGCGACGCTGCTGGACCGGCAGCCCTCGCGGGTGGTCGAGAAGGCCGTGCGGGGCATGCTGCCCCACAACCGGCTCGGCCGGCAGATGCTCTCCAAGCTCAAGGTCTACGACGGCCCGACCCACCCGCACGCGGCCCAGCAGCCGCAGGTCCTGGACCTCGGTCCCGGCTGGGGCGCCAAGTAGGAAGGATAGGAGGACCCACCCGTTGGCTGCACCAGCGCTGCTCGCCCGTGGCACCGGCCGCCGCAAGGAGGCCGTGGTCCGCGCGCGGCTGGTCGAGGGCACCGGCCAGTTCCGGCTGAACGGCCGTCCGCTCGACGACTACTTCCCCAACCCGGCCCACCGCCGGCTCCTGACCGAGCCACTGCGGGTCACCGGCACGCTCGAGCGCTACGACGTCATCGCCAGCCTGTCCGGCGGCGGCGTCTCGGGGCAGGCAGGCGCGCTGCGCCACGCGATCGCCCGGGCGCTCGTCGACCTCGACGGCGAGCTGCGCCCGGAGCTCAAGAAGCGCGGCTTCCTGACCCGGGACGCCCGCGAGGTCGAGCGCAAGAAGTACGGCCTCAAGAAGGCGCGCAAGGCGCCGCAGTACTCGAAGCGGTAGCGGGCCCGGCGGGAGCTGGTCGTTGGGAACGCTGTTCGGCACGGACGGGGTCCGGGGGCTGGCCAACGCCGAGCTGACCCCCGAGCTCGCCCTCGGGCTGGGCCGGGCGCTGGTCGGCGTGCTCGAGCACGACGGGGGCAAGCGGCCGCAGGTCGTAATCGGCCGCGACCCGCGCGCCTCCGGCGCCCTGCTGGAAGGCGCCCTGGTCGCGGGGATCTGCAGCGCCGGCGGCGACGCCGTGCTCGCCGGCGTGGTGCCGACCCCCGCCGTGGCCTTCCTCACCCACCGCTACGGTGCGGCGGCCGGGGCGGTCATCTCGGCGTCCCACAACGCCATGCCCGACAACGGCATCAAGTTCTTCGGGCCGGAGGGATTCAAGCTGCCCGACCTGCTCGAGGAGCGCATCGAGGCCGCCCTCGGCCACCCGGACCAGGCGGCCCCGCGGCCGACCGGCGCGGGCGTGGGCCGGGTCCGGCCCGCCGGCGCCGCGGTCGAGGACTACGTCGACCATCTGGTCGACGGCGTGCCCGACCTCGGCGGGCTGCACGTCGTGGTCGACTGCGCCCACGGCGCCGCCTCGGGCATCGCCCCGCTCGCCTACCGCCGGGCCGGCGCCAAGGTCACCGCCACCGGCAGCGAGCCGGACGGGGAGAACATCAACGCCGGGGTCGGCTCGACCCACCCCGCCCACGTCCGGGCGGAGCTGCTGCGTACCGGCGCGGACGTCGGCCTCGCCCACGACGGCGACGCGGACCGCCTGATCGCGGTGGACGAGCGCGGCGGCCTCGTCGACGGCGACGCGATCCTGGCGATCGCCGCGCTGGACGAGCGCGCCCGCGGCGGGCTGCCCACCGGCACGGTGGTCACCACGGTGATGACCAACCTCGGCTTCCGTCGGGCCATGGCCGCCCACGGCATCGAGGTCGTCCAGACCGCGGTGGGGGACCGCTACGTGCTCGAGGCGATGCAGGCCGGCGGCCACACCCTTGGCGGCGAGCAGTCGGGCCACATCATCTTCCTCGACCGGGCGACGACCGGCGACGGGCTGCTGACCGCCCTGCGCCTGCTGTCGGTCATGGCCTCGAGCGGCCGCCCGCTGTCGGCGCTGGCCGGCGTGCTGCAGCGGCTGCCGCAGGTGCTGGTCAACGTCCGGGTCGCCGACCGGGCTGGCCTGGCCGGCTCGGCCGAGGTCGCCGCGGCGGTCCGGGCCGAGCAGGCCCGGCTCGACGGCCGCGGCCGGGTCCTGGTGCGTGCCTCGGGCACCGAGCCGCTGGTCCGGGTGATGGTGGAGGCGGACACGCCGCAGGAGGCCGAGGCGGTCGCCGGCCGGCTGGCCGGGCTGATCGAGCGCACCCTCGCCTGATCCCGGTCTGAGCGGCCGGGCCATGGCCGGCTCCGGACCGCCCGGGCGCGGCCGGCGCTGGACGGCCGGGGCGCGGCCGGCTCTGACCGCCAGGCGCGGCCGGTGCTGGGCGCGGGCGGCCGAGCTGTGGCACGCTGCGCATGACGATCGGGGAGTCGCGCGTGGCCGTGGTGAACACCTGGAGGCTGGCGAGATGGTGCCGCCGCATCGCGGTGGCGGCGGTGGTGCAGGGGCTCGCCGTGCTCGGCGCGGCCGCCGCGCTGGCCCAGCCCGCCCCGACGACCGTGGCGCCGCCGACCACCACCCCCGGCGCCCGGCCGGCGTCGGGCGCCGGGGACGCGATCGCGCTGCTGCTGCTGGCGACCCTGTTCGCGCTGCTGGTGGTGGTGCAGCGGCGCATGCTGAAGCGGAGCAGCCGCACCTTCGGCTGGTACGACTTCGACGCGCGCGAGGAGCGCTACCGGCGCAAGTTCGGCAAGTACCTGCAGCAGGGCCAGGGCCGGCCGCCGGACGTCCGGCCGCCGACCGGCCCGCTGGAGGGCCACTCGGCGACCGGCCCGCCGGAGGGCCGCTCCCGCTTCCAGGGCCGCTCGCGCGCGCAGGCCCGGCGCGACGCCCGCCGGCGCCTGGACGGCAACGACCATTGATGTCCTACCCGCCGTGCGGCGGGGATTCCCGGGGCGTTCATGCCACGCTCCCGGGTGGTTCACGCATGCGGCTCGATGGCCTCGCCACCCTGCGGTGACTGCGTGTGCTGTCCACCGCCCATCCGGCGGCACGTCGTTCGATGTTCTTGGCGGCGTTCAGGTCCGCGTGCGCGGTATGGCCACAGGCGGTACAGGCGAACACCCGCCCGCAGCCCGGCCGGCTGGCGGGGTCACGCACCCCACACGCCGAGCAGGTCTGCGACGTGCCCGCCGGCCGGACCAGCCGCAGCTCCGAACCGAACTTGGGCGCCTTGTCGGCGAGCTGCCGACGGCGCCCGCCAGGGGCGTTGTCTAGAATCGTCCGATTCAGCCCGGCCTTGGCGGTGACCTTCCGCCCGGGTGCCTCGACACTGCCCTTGGCGCTGGCAGTCAGGTTGTGCACCCGCAAGTCCTCGATGCCGGCCAGCCGTGGCGTTTGGCCAGGTCGGTGGTGAGCTTGTGGGTAAAGTCCGCCCGCCGCCGCGCCTGGCGTGCCTTGAGGCCCACGAGCTCGGCGATGATGCGGCGCAGCCGGCCCGAGTACCGCCCCTGGTTGTACTTCTTGGCCCAGCGGACCTGGCGGGCCTTGCGCCGCTCCGGGCCGAGCAGCCGCTGCCGCTCCCCTCGGTCAGGGTCGGCGGCATGCTGCGCGGCGCGGCCTCGTCGGACACGAACGCCGACAGAGCAGGCCACCCCGAAGTCCACCCCGCAGCCCGGCAGCCCGTTGGGCATCGCCGGCCGAGCACCGGTGGCCACCCCGAAGGCGACGTGTCAGCCGAGCCCGTCGCAGGACACGGTGGCGTTGCGTACCACCCCGCCCGGCGGGCGGGACAGCCGGAACCTGACCCAGCCAAGCTTGGGCAGCCGCACCTCGGCCCAGCGGCGGTTCAAGGTGCGCACCTGGACGGCCTGGCCGGGCAACGGCACCGCCAGCTGGCCGCACCGTCGCTGCTTGAACGCTGGTGGGCCGGCGGGATGGTTGGGGTGCCACCAGTTGGCGAAGGCGCGGTCGAGCTGGCGGAGGACCTGCTGGGCTGATTGGGCGGGCAGGTCGGCCAGCCAGGCGAGCTCGGCGCGGGCCTGGGTGAGGTGGCGGCCCTGCTCGGCCGCCCGCAGGGTGTGGCCGCGCTGGGTCCAGGCGAACTGCCGCTGGGCGAGCGCCAGGTTCCAGACCGCCCGGCAGGTATGCGCCCAGCCGACCAGCCGCTCGGCCTGCCTTGGGGTCGGGGAGGCCCGATCGCGGCGACCGGCGTCGGCCTTCATGGCCTGCTGGGCCGTCGCAGTCCCATCGTTTCGGTCGGCTCCTGGACCCATCGGCTGCAGGCACCGGCTGCGACGGTGGTCGGCCACCGCCGCGCCGAGCCTAGCAGGTGGGTCTGACAGCCGATGCGCCATCATCCACAGCACGAGTGCGAGCCGGGCCTACGGCGTGGGCGGCCCGTCACCGCCGCCCCTGAAGGGCAGCGCACTGAGCCACGATCTGGTGGGCCCCCGACCGGCACGGCCCCTGACCGGCGCAGTATCCTCGGCCGGCTCGGCCCCGGCCGGCTCGACCCCGACCAGCTCGGCGCCGCAACCGGCTCGGTGCCGACCGGCTCGGCGCCGCAAGCGGCTCGGCGCTCGGCCGGCATGGCGCCCGGCCGGCCCGGCCGCCCGGGCCGGACGAGCGGGCAGGCCCGCCTGCTAGGATGACGTGATCCGATGCTCGGGCTGCCGGCTCGCCGCAACCGTCCCTGGACCCGAAGGAGCATGCCGAGCGATGTGCGGAATCGTTGGCTACGCCGGTCGTGACCAGGCGCTCCCCAACCTCATGGCCGGTCTGCGCCGGCTCGAGTACCGCGGCTACGACTCCGCGGGGGTGGCCGTCCTGGACGGCGGGCGCATCGAGGTGGTCCGCAAGGCCGGCAAGCTGGAGGCGCTGGAGAAGGAGCTCGGCGACCGCGGCGGCGTGGCCGGCGACCGCGGCGCCCTGGCCGGGGCGACCGGCATCGGCCACACCCGCTGGGCCACCCACGGGCAGCCGACCGACCGCAACGCCCATCCGCACGTCGACTGCACCGGCCGCGTGGCCGTCATCCACAACGGCATCATCGAGAACTTCATCGCCTTGCGGGCCCGGCTGGAGGCCGAGGGGCATGCGCTCGCCTCCGACACCGACACCGAGTGCGTCGCCCACCTGATCGAAGGCGAGCTGGCCGCCGGGCGGCCGTTCCCCGACGCGGTCCGGGCGGCCCTGCACGACCTGGAGGGCTCGTTCGCGCTGGCCGTGCTGCACGCCGGCGACCCGGGCACGGTCGTCGGGGCCAAGCGCGACCTGCCGCTGGTCGCCGGCCGGGCCGACGGCGAGAACTTCATCGCCAGCGACTTCACCGCCTTCCTCGACCACACCCGCGACGGCGTGATCCTCCAGGACGACCAGGTCGTGGTCGTCACGCCGGCCGGCCTGGAGCTGACCGACCTCGACGGCAACCCGGTGCTCCCCTACACCCACCGGGTGGACTGGGACCTGGCCGCCGCCGAGAAGGGCGGCTACCCGCACTTCATGCTCAAGGAGATCCACGAGCAGCCGCTGGCCGTCAAGCAGACGCTCGAGGGCCGCACCGACCTGGACGGGCGGCTGCTGCTCGACGAGCTGCGCATGAGCGAGGACGAGCTGCGCGAGGTCGACAAGGTGTTCGTGGTCGCCTGCGGCACCGCCTACCATGCCGGGCTGGTCGCCAAGTACGCCATCGAGCACTGGACCCGCCTGCCGGTCGAGATCGAGATGGCCAGCGAGTTCCGCTACCGCGACCCGGTGCTGGACCGCAACACGCTGGTCATCGCGATCTCCCAGTCGGGGGAGACCGCGGACACGCTGGCCGCGGTCCGCTACGCCCGCCGCCAGCGGGCCCGCGTGCTCACCGTGTCCAACACGGTCGGGGCCTCCATCCCGCGCGAGTCCGACGGCGTGCTGTACACACGCGCGGGCGTCGAGATCTGCGTGGCCGCCACCAAGACGTTCGCCACCCAGCTCGTGGCGATCTACCTGCTCGCCCTGTACCTGGCCCAGGTGCGCGGGACCCTGTACCCCGACGAGGTCGCCGGCGTCGTCGCCGAGCTCGAGCAGGTGCCCGAGCACCTGGCGACCGGCCTGCAGCGCTCCGCCGCGATCCGCGCGGTGGCCGAGAAGTACGCCAAGGCGGACAGCTTCCTGTTCATCGGCCGCCACGTCGGCTACCCGCTGGCGCTGGAGGGCGCGCTCAAGCTCAAGGAGATCAGCTACATCCACGCCGAGGGCTACCCGGCCGGCGAGCTGAAGCACGGGCCGATCGCGCTGGTCGAGGACGGCACCCCGGTCGTGGTCGTCCACCCGGCAAGCCACGTCCACGCCAAGACGGTCACCAACATGCAGGAGGTGGCCGCCCGCGGGGCCGCGCTCATCGCCGTCGCCGAGGACGGCGACCGTGACGTCGCCGGCTACGCGGCCGACGTGCTGCGCATGCCGGCCATGCCGGGCCTGCTGTCGCCGCTGGTCATGGTGCTGCCGCTGCAGCTGCTCAGCTACCACATCGCCGACCTGCGCGGCTGTCCCATCGACAAGCCTCGCAACCTGGCCAAGAGTGTCACGGTCGAGTAGCCATGGCCTACCGCCAGATCGATCCGGAGCAGTCGGTCAGCATCGTGGCCATCCTGCTGTTCCTGAACGCCGCCTTCCTGGGCGTCCCGCTGGCGCGGTTCCTGCTCCGGGAACCGTTCGTGCCTCTGGTTCTGCTGCCCCTGGCGATCGTGGCCGTCTCGGTGGCGGCCGGGGTCGGGCTGCTCAAGGTGCGGCGCTGGGCCTGGCCGCTGGCCATGGGCGCCGTGATCGCCGACATCCTGTGGAGCCTGCTCGCAGGCGGGGTGGGCGGCCTGTTCCGGGTGCTGTTCGACGCGCTGATGGTCTTCCTGCTCACCCGGCCCGGCGTGCGCGAGAGGTTCGGCATGCGGTGATCGTGGGCATCGGCATCGACGCGGTCGAGGTCCGGCGCATCGCCCGCGCGCTCGAGCGCCATCCTGGCTTCGCCCGGCGGGTGTTCACGCCCCGGGAGTGCGACGCCGCCGCCCGCCGGGGGGCAGGCGCCACCGCCTACCTCGCCAAGCGCTGGGCGGCCAAGGAGGCCGTCTCCAAGGCGCTCGGGGTCGGCTTCTCCGGGTTCAGCTACACCGACATCGAGGTGGTCAACCTGCCGTCGGGGGCGCCGACCATCCGGGTGGGCGGCGAGCTGGCCTCCTGGGCCAGCCAGCTCGGCGTGCTGCGCTGGCACCTCAGCCTGTCCGACACCCGCGAGCTCGCCTTCGCCCAGGTCGTGTGCGAGGGCCCCGACGACTACCCGCGCCGGCCCGAAGGGCCGCCGCCCTGGGTGCGCCGCCGGCTGGAGCGGCGCGCGGGCGGCGCGCCGAGGACCGGCGCCACCCGGTGAAGCCGCTCGCCGAGGTGGCCGCCCTGCAGGCGGCCGACCGGGACGCGCTCGCCGCCGGCATCCCGGTGGCCACGCTCATGGGCCGGGCCGGCGCCGCGGTGGCCCGCACCGCGCGCGCGGCGCTCGGCGGGACCGCCGGGCGCCGCGTGGTCGCGCTGGCCGGCAAGGGCCACAACGGCGGCGACGCGCTCGAGGCGCTGGCCCGGCTGGCCCGCTGGGGGGCCGGCGCCGAGGCGCTGGTGACCGGCGAGGTGGCCGGCCTGGACCCCGAGGGCCGGCGCTGCGTGGCCGCCGTGCGGGCGGCCGGCGGGCGGGTGCGGCAGGCCTCGGCGGCGCTCGCCGACGCGCTGCTCGCCTCGGCCGACCTGGTGCTCGACGGGCTGCTCGGGACCGGCTCGGCCGGCGCCCCCCGCGGGTCGGTGGCCGAGCTGATCGCGGCCGCCAACCGGGCCGCGGCCCCCGTGGTGGCGGTCGACATCCCCTCCGGCGTGGACGGCGCGACCGGCGCGGTCGCGGGCGAGGCGGTGCACGCGCTGGCCACCGTCACCTTCCAGGCGGCCAAGCCCGGCCACGTGCTGCCGCCCGGCAACGAGCGCGTCGGCCGGCTGGAGGTGGCCGACATCGGCCTGCCCCTGGCGGCCGGGCGCTGGGGGATCAGCGAGGCGGCCGACCTGGTCGACCTGGTCCCCATCCCCCGGGCCGAGCTGCACAAGCGCTCCCGCGGCGTGCTGCTGGTCGTCGCGGGCAGCTCGGGCATGGGCGGGGCGCCGACCCTGGTCGGCCGGGCGGCCCGCCGCGCCGGCGCCGGCCTGCTCGTGCTGGCCATCCCCGCGTCGGTGGCCGAGCGGGTCGGGGCGGCCGTGCCCGAGGCGCTGACCGTCGCCCTGCCCGAGGCCGACGGGGGCATGACCCCGGCGGCCGTCGAGGCGTGCAGGCGCTGGCTGGACGAGGCCAGCGCCCTGGCTATGGGCCCGGGGCTCGGCCGCAGCGATGCCACCGTCGCGGCGGTCCGTGCGCTGCTCGCCGCCTACCAGGGGCCGGCCGTGGTCGACGCCGACGGCCTGTACGCGCTCGGCACCGGCGGCCCGCTGGCCGAGCGCACCGCGCCGACCCTGGTCACCCCGCACGCGGGCGAGTTCGTCCGGCTTGCCCCGCAACAGCAAGGGACCCGGCTGCACCGGGCGGCCGACCGGGCCGCCGCCTGGGGCGTGACCGTGCTGCTCAAGGGCAACGACACCGTGATCGCCGACCCGGACGGCCGTCTGGTCGTCAACCCGACCGGCACGCCGGTGCTGGCGTCCGGCGGCACGGGCGACGTCCTCACCGGGCTGGTCGGGGCGCTGCTCGCCCAGCGCCTGGCCCCCTTCGACGCCGCCCGGCTCGGCGCCTGGGTGCACGGCCGGGCCGGCACGCTGGCCGCCCGCGCCCTGTCGGTCGTCTCGGTCGCCGCCGGCGACGTCGCCGACCACCTGCCGGCCGCGTTCGCCGAGCTGCTCGGGGACCGGAGGGGTCCGGGGAACCCCACCGGGGGGGTCCGGGGGACCCCAAGGGGGTCCCCCGGTCAACCGGGTGGGGTCCGGTTGGGGCCTGGCCGGCGCCACGCAGCACGGCGTTGGTGACGGTCCGGACCACGTCGATGCTCTGCTCGTCGCCGAACTGCCAGGGCCGGGAGGCGCCGGTCGGCTCCCCGGCCACGCCCGCCCCGGCCACGTCGTGGTCGCCGCGTGCGGGGCTTTGCAGCGTGGCGAAGATGCGCGCCAGGGCGCTGGCGCCGATGCGGCGCACCGCCTTGGGGGTGAGCTGCACGTCGCCGTGCTCGCGCACCAGGTAGCCGTGCTCGACGAGCTGCTTCTCCAGCTCGCGCAGCGCCTCGACCTCCTCGGCGGCGCGGCGGCCGAGGGCACGCTCGACCGTCTCCAGGTCGATGTCGTCCAGCGATGCGCCCGGATAGTCCTGGCCGAGTGCCGCTTCCAGCGACTCGAGGTCGGCCAGCTCCTCGAGCGCGGTGGTGGCGTCGCCGAGCCCGAGCGGCTGCTCGCCGTCGATGCGGGCGCCCTCGTCCCAAGCCAGGTCGGGCCGCCGCCAGCGCAGCGCCCGTCCGAGCCGGTCCAGCTCGTCGGCCAGGCCCGCGTCGGCCATGGCCTGCTCCATCAGCCCGGCCAGCTCGGCCCGTTGCTCGGGCGACAGGGAGCCGAGCAGCCGGCTCGCCGCCGCAGCCCGCCGGGCGAGCAGGTCGACCAGCTCGTCGAGATTGCGGGGGCGCTCCGGGAACATGTCCCCGTAGGCGTCCATGAACCGGTCGAACGCCGCCTGGGTGTCCTCGCCGCGGGCGTCGGCGTCGAGCATGGCGTTCAAGTCGGCGAGCATCTCCCGGACACGCTGGAGGTCGGTGGGGCTGGCATCCCGAAGGGCCTGCTGCATGCCGCGGAACTGGGCGTCCAGCACCTCCCGGCGGAGCAGGTCGCGGATCTCGTCGTAGGTGGCGGCCGCCTCGGGCGAGCGCCACTGGTAGTCGGCGAGCTGGCGCACCGCCCGGGCGGTGTCGCCCGGCAGCGCGTCAAGCTCCGCCTCGGCCAGCCGGGCGGCGTCGGAGGGGTCGGGGAACAGCGCGGCCCGCTCCTGCCCGATGGCCCGGTCGAGCAGGGCGCGCACCTGCTCGAGGGTGCCGTCGAGCCGGCCCCGCTCGCGCAGGGCGCGCCGGCGCAGGCGGGCCTGGCGCAGCAGGTCGCGCAGGCCCCGCTGGCCGGGCATCCCCTGGCGCAGCAGCGACGACAGCGCATCGCGGGGCCGGTCACCGCCGAGCACCTGCTCGCCGATGCGGTCCAGCGCGCCGGCGACGTCGAACGGCGGCTCCAGCGGGTCGGGGCCACCCTGCCAGCGGCGGTAGCGGTAGCTCATCGCCCGTACACCGCCCGACCCGGCAGCTCCTCCTTGCTCAGCCGCTTGGCCAGGTACAAGCCCTCCATGGCGAACTCGAGCGCGGCCGCGGCCAGCCCCGGCGTCTCGATCCCCCCGGCGCCGAGCCGGTCCAGCAGCTGAGCGAGCCCACGGATCGGCCCGACCCGGCCGAGCAGCTCGCTGGCGGGCACGAGCTCACCGGTCTCGACCGTGTGGCCCTCGTCGAAGCGGCGCAGCAGCCCGGACAGGTCCAGGCCGCCGAGCCGGGCCCGGTAGGTCTCGGCCACGGCGCGGCGCAGCAGGTGGTTGACGAGCTCCAGCTCGCGGCCCTCCTCGAGCTGGTCGAACTCCACCTTGCCGAGCGCCACGGGCACCGCGGCGGGCAGGTCGACCACCCGGGCGACCGGCACGTCCTCGCCGGTGATGGCCGCCCGGCGCACCGCCGAGGCGGCCGCCGTCTCGGTCGCCGCGATGGCGAAGCGGGCCGACACGCCCGAACGGGCGTCCACCCCGGGCGCCTCCCGGACCGCACGGGTGAAGCGGGCGATGACCTCGAGCAGATGGTCGGGCATGACCGGGTGGCGCAGCGGCCCGTCCGGCCAGCCGAGGGTGGCCTCCTGGCGGACCAGGGCGATCTCGTCGTCCAGGCGCAGCGGGTAGTGGGTGCGGATCTCGGCGCCGAAGCGGTCCTTGAGGGGGGTGATGATGCGGCCCCGGTTGGTGTAGTCCTCGGGGTTGGCGCTGGCCACCAGCAGCAGGTCCAGCGGCAGCCGGAGCTGGTAGCCGCGCACCTGGATGTCGCGCTCCTCGAGCACGTTGAGCAGCGCCACCTGGATGCGCTCGGCCAGGTCGGGCAGCTCGTTGACGCTGAAGACGCCGCGGTTGGTGCGGGGCACCTGGCCGTAGTGGACGGTCTCCGGGTCGCCGAGCGTGCGCCCCTCGGCGACCTTGATCGGGTCGACGTCGCCGATCAGGTCGCCGACGCTGGTGTCCGGGGTGGCCAGCTTCTCGCCGTAGCGCTCCGAGCGGTGGCGCCAGGCGACCGGCAGGTCGTCGCCGAGCTCGGCCAGCCGCGTCCGGCAGGCCACGCAGATCGGCGCATACGGATGGTCGTTGATCTCGCAGCCGGCGACCACCGGGGTCCACTCGTCCAGCAGGAGCGGCAGCGAGCGGATGAGCCGCGTCTTGCCCTGGCCGCGCTCGCCCAGCAGCACGATGTCGTGGCCGGCGAGCAGGGCCCGCTCGAGCGCGGGCAGCACGGTCGACTCGAAGCCGACGATGCTCGGGAACCGCTCCTCCCCCGAGGCGAGCAACGCGAGCAGGTTGGTCCGGATCTCTTCCTTGACCGTCCGGTGCCGGTGCCCGGTCGCCCGGAGCGCCCCGAGGCTCGCCGCCTCGGGTGGAGCTGCCGCCGCCATGCTGGTCATCGATCGCCTCGCCTTCGCTCGCTCCCGCCTCGCGCAGCCGCGCCGTCTCCACCCTGCGCCCGTCCGGCCGCGACGGCAACCCCGTGCGGGCGCCGGGCTCGGGAACACGGGCCTGGCCGCCGGTTGAAGATCGCGTCCCCCGTGTGCGTCAGAGCG
>JBIOYL010000245.1:0-6748 GCA_044870185.1 Actinomycetes bacterium
CCCCGGCCCCGCGCTGCGTGCAGCAGCGCCGACCCGAGCGGCCGGAGGGTCCCGCCATGCCTGACGTGACCACCAGGGCGTCGGTCGCGGAGCGTCAGGTCCGTGGGGGCTGCTGGTACAGCCCGTAGGTACGGACGACCTCGAACTGGTAGATCAGCCGCTGCTCCTCCACCATGATCCGCCGGAACTCCTCGGGGTCGCGCTCGGTCCCCTCCCACAGCACCTTGCCGGGCGCGGGACCCGGCTCGAGCCGCCGCTGCATCGTCTGGAACAGGCGCAGGCTCAACTCGGGGACGTCGGGACCCTCCAGGCCGGTCCAGCGCTTCTTCGCTCTGGACGAGCGCGGCCCGAGCATCTAGACTCCGATCGTCGATGTAACGGCGATCGGAGTAGTGGACGATGCCACCTGACCTGTCGGATCTTGGCCGGTTCGCGGAGCCGTCGCTGCTGATCCTGTCGAGCCTGGCCGGCGGCCACAAGCACGGGTACGCCATCACCAAGGACGTCGAGGAACTGGGCGGGCCGACGCTTGGGCCTGGCACCCTGTACGCGGCGCTGGCCCGACTGGAGCAGCTCGGCCTGATCGAGGCGCTGCCGGTGGAGGCACGCCGCCGCCGTCCCTACCGGCTCACCGGCGTCGGTGCCGCGGCGCTCCGCGCCGAGCTGCTCCGACGTCAGCGGCTGTTCCAGGTCGGCCTGCAGCGGCTGGGCGCCGCATGCACCTGAGTCGCGTGAGCGGGGGCCGGCCGGCCCTGGCCCTGGCCGGGTGGCTGGTCCGCCTGTACCCGAGCGGCTTCAGAGCCCGCCACGGCGACGAGCTGCTCGCCTGGGTCGCCGAGCGGGTCGCCGAGCGGGGCCTTGGCCCGCTGGTCGCGCTCGACCTTGCACGCGGCGCGCTCGACGCCCACCTCCACCCCGACCTCGTGGGAGAAAGGCGGATTCGGATGTCCCGGTCTCAGCGCCTGCGCGGCCTGGTGCTTGGCGTGCTGTGCGGCTACGCCGCGTTCGTGTTGGCCGGCGTCGGCTACCAGAAGCTCACCGAGTACGACGACTTCGCGGCCGCGGCCCACCACCATGCCGCCGTTGGTGCCGCCTTCGACACGGTGGTCGGCGTCTCGCTGGTCGCGCTGGCGGCCATGCTCGCCGCCGGGCTGCCGATCGGCCTGACAGCGGTGCGCCAGGCCCTCGCCGGCCGCCGCGAGCTACTGCGTCCGCTCGGGGTGGTGGCCGCCGCGGTGGTCTGGTTCGCTGGCACCCTCGCGCTGCTGGCCTGGCATGCCCGGAGCCTGCCGGCCGGCCAGACCGACAGCGTGGTGGGCATCGGCGGCATGATCGCGAGCTTCGTGCTGGCCACCGCCGCCGGGGTTGCTGGCGCCGTGGCGGCGGTGCGGCGCACCCAGCTTCCCACCCGGCTGCTCCGCTTCGCCGCGGGCGCGGCCGTGGTCGCCACCGCTGCCATGATCGCCATGCTGGCCGCCACCCTGACTTGGGGCCTGGCGCTGCGCGCCGCCGACCCGGCCCTGTTCCACAGCGCCCAGGGCATCCGCGCCAGCAGCACTGCCGGCAGCTGGGCGACGATCGTGGCCCTCATGACCGCCGCCACCGCCGTGGCCGGGGTGGCCTGCGCCCGCGGCCTTGGCGCCGCCCGCCGCGGCCCCGACCCAACCGCGGCCACCCAACCCTAGCCGTTCAACCTGCTGGTGACACGGACCCGAGCATGGGCCTGTGACAGCGGGTGCCGCCACTGCCCTATGCACCCGGGTCCAGCGAGTAAGATCGAATCATCTGATGGATCTCATAGTTATAAACGATTGGATTGATGGCTGATCGCCGCGTACCTTCGACCCATCCCCGAGCTACCGGAGGTCGATGGCCGGACGGCACCGATCGCCACACGAAAGGGACGTGACGACATGAGCACGCACGCCGAGCTCGCCGGCCGCGCCCGGCAAGCGCAGGCACTGGCGGCCGCCTGGGCCGAGGACCCCCGCTGGGCCGGCATCCGGCGCGACTACCACGCCGAGGACGTCGTGCGTCTGCGCACGTCCGTGCCGGTGGAGCACAGCCTGGCGCGGCACGGCGCCGAGCGCCTGTGGCACTTGCTGCGCGAGCGCGACTTCGTCCCGGCGCTCGGGGCGCTCACCGGCGGCCAGGCGGTCCAGATGGTTCGGGCCGGCCTCGAGGCGATCTACCTGTCCGGCTGGCAGGTGGCCGCCGACGCCAACCTCGGCGGGGACACCTACCCCGACCAGAGCCTGTACCCGGCCAACAGCGTCCCCGCCGTCGTGCGCCGGATCAACAATGCCCTCCAGCGCGCCGACCAGATCGACCGCGTGGAGGGACGGGACGACCCGTCGTGGATGGTGCCCATCGTCGCCGACGCCGAAGCCGGCTTCGGCGGTCCCCTGAACGCCTTCGAGCTGGCCAAGGCCCTCATCGAGGCGGGCGCCGCCGGGATGCACTTCGAGGACCAGCTCGCGTCCGAGAAGAAGTGCGGTCACCTCGGCGGCAAGGTGCTGGTGCCGACCGCGCAGTTCGAGCGCACCCTGACCGCGGCGCGGCGGGCCGCCGACGTGGCCGGCGTGCCGACCGTCCTGATCGCCCGGACCGACGCGCTGGCCGCCACGCTGCTGACCAGCGACGTGGACCCGCGCGACCGCGCGTTCTGTACCGGCGAGCGCACCCCCGAGGGCTACTTCCGCGTCCAGGGCGGGCTGGAGGCGGCGGTCGCTCGGGCCCTTGCCTACGCACCCTACGCCGACCTGCTGTGGTGCGAGACCTCGACGCCCGACCTCGAGCAGGCCCGGCGCTTCGCCGAGGCGATCCACCATCGCTACCCGGACAAGCTGCTCGCCTACAACTGCTCGCCGTCGTTCAACTGGCGCCGGCACCTGGACGACGGGACCATCGCGAAGTTCCAGAAGGAGCTCGGTGCGATGGGCTACCGCTTCCAGTTCATCACCCTCGCCGGGTTCCACGCGCTCAACGCGGCCATGTTCGAGCTCGCCCGCGGCTTCGCCGAGGAGGGCATGACCGCCTACGTGCGCCTGCAGCAGCGCGAATTCGAGCTGGAGGCGATCGGCTACGCCGCCACCCGCCATCAGCGCGAGGTGGGCACCGGCTACTTCGACGCCGTCGCCCAGACCATCTCCGGCGGGCGCTCCTCGACGCTCGCCCTGGAGGGCTCGACCGAGCAGGAGCAGTTCTCCGCCGTGCCCTGACCGCGGCAAGGACCGGGTCGCAACCGGCCTGCCGGCGCTCTGGCGTCAGCAGGGCGGCAGCGTGGTCGTGGTGGTCGTGGAGCCGGCCACCATCGTGGTCGTCGTGCTGCTCGTGGTCGTCGTCGACCCGGTCGTGGTGGTGGTCGAGCACGCTCTGGTGGTGGTCGTGGCCCCGGAGGTGGTGGTCCCTGCGGTGGTCGTGGGCGCCGTTGTGGTGCTCGTCGGCGCGTTCGTGGTCGTCGACCGGGAGGTCGTGGTCTGCCCGGTCGTCGTCGGCGCCCGTGTCGTACTGGTTGGCCGGGCCGTGGTCGGTGCCGGGCCGGTCGTCGCAGCGGTGGACGAGGAGCTCGACGCCAGGGAGCTCGACGACGACGAGCTCGACGACGAGCTCGTGCCCGCCAGCGCACCGGTCGTCGGCACCGCGGTGGGCACGAAGCGGTGGGCGTAGAACCCGGCCCAGCCGAGCACGGCGTCCACATAGGCCTGCGAGTGGTTGTAGCTGAAGACCGCCCGCCGCAGGTTGGCCGGGTCGGCAAGGCTGCCGCCGCCGGCCAGGCACAGGTAGGCGGCCGCGCTCACGGTGGCGTCGAAGACGTTGCTCGGGTCGGCGACGCCGTCGCCGTTGCCGTCCCGGCCTGCTGACATCCAGGTCGAGGGGATGAACTGCATCGGGCCGACGGCCCGGTCCCATGTGGTGTCGTGATCGTAGCGGCCGTGGTCGGTGTCGCGGATCGCCGCGGCGCCGCCCGTCCCGTCCAGGACAGGACCGAGGATGGCGGGGCTGATGTCACCCTCCGCCGAGATGCGGAGGCCGCCGTCGCGCCCGTGGTTCGACTCGACGCGGCCGATGCCGGCCAGCACCGTCCAGGGCAGGTGGCAGCTCGGGGCGAAGCCGGCCGCCCAGCTCGCCGCGTCCCGGTAGGCGGCAAGGACCGGAGCAGGGATGGTGGCGTCGGTGCCCGATGGCAGGGGCAGGCCGGCGGCGGCGGTCGCGCCAGGGCCGTGGGCTGCTCGCTGGACGGTCGCCCGGGCCCGGCCCGCGTCCCCCGCCGCCTGGCGGCCGCGCAGCCAGGCCTGGTACTGGCCGTCGTCGCCGCCCAGGTGGCGCGCTGCCTGCCCGCCGGCGGCCAGCGTCATCGACCCGGACGGGTCGGCACGGACCCCGGTCGCCGGGATGAGCAGCGGGAGCAGGACCAGCCAGACCGATGCGCTGTAGAGCCAGCGGGTGCCGGCATGCGGGGCGCGGGGCGGAAGCTGGGCCATGGCGCCTGGCTCGGGCTGGCTAGGACGGCATCTGTGGCGCTGCGTGCCGCCGGGACGAGAACTGGTGGTCGGTTCGCATGGTCTCCCCCTTGCCGTGAACCGGCGCGGCTCCGCGGATCCCGCGATTCCTACAGGAGATGCTGGCACATTGTCGACGAGGATGTGCACGAATCTACCGTACGACGGTAGCAGTGCCCGTTCGGTTCCCGCCGATCCGGCGGTGTCGCCCGCCGTCGGCGCCGACGGCGGGCACCGGCATCCGCGGGCGGCCAACGCGGGTGGCGGCTGCATCCGCGGCGGGCAGGTCGAACCACTGGCGATTCCGGCGCGAAGTCTGTGGGAACGGATCGTGCGTCGGCGGGAACCGCCACGGGGTTTGGAGCGTCCAACCTGGGAGCAATGGCTTGCCATGGGCGATAGAGTCGGCCTGCGATCTCCGAGCGAAGGGGGGACCCGCATGGGGAGCAGCGGTGGGCGCACACGGCTTCGTGCTCTGATCGTGGTGGTGCTCGCCGCGAGCCTCCTCGCCGCCGGGGCCGGGGTCGCCCGGGCCGCGCCGGGCGACGGCGCCGTCGCCGCCCTCGAGGCGAAGGCCAAGGCTGTACAGGCCAAGCTGGACAAGCAGTACAACGAGCTCGAGCACGCCAGCGAGCAGCTCGACGCGACGAAGGCGCAGCAGCAGGCGCTCGCGGCCCGCCTGACCGGCCTGCGCTCCCGCCGGGCCGCGACCGCGGCCACCCTGGCCCACGCCCAGGCCCAGCTCGACAGCCATGTGCGGGCCGCCTACATCGCCGGGCCCTCCTGGTTCGTGTCCGAGCTCGTCGGCGCGGTCGACCCACCCGACCTGCTGCGGCGGTTCCCGCTCCAGCGGGCCGCGCTGGAGGCCGACGCCAAGGTCGTGACCAGGGTCAGCCAGAGCAAGGCCGAGTTGGACCGGCTGAACGCGAATGCGGCCGGCGCGCTCGCCGAGCAGCAGCGCGTGACCGCCGACCTTACCGCCCAGCAGGCCAAGCTCAAGGCGATGACCGACGGCCTCAAGGCCAGCCTGAAGGCCATGGACGCCAAGGTCGCCGGCATCATCGCCCAGAACCAGCAGCACGACGAGGCGGCACGCCAGGCCGGGTTCGCGAGCTACCTGGCGATGCTGAGGTCGCACGGCCTGACCGCCGCGCCCGGGCTGACCCCTGGGCCGGCCGCCCGCGCAGCGGTCGCCTACGCGCTCCGCCAGCTCGGCGACCCCTACCAGTGGGGGGCGTCCGGCCCGAACAGCTTCGACTGCTCCGGGCTGACCAGCGCCGCCTACGCCTCGGCCGGGGTCGCGATCCCCCGGACGGCCGCGGCGCAGGCCACCGTCGGCGTGCGGGTCGACCTGGTCGACCTGCTGCCGGGCGACCTCGTCTTCTTCGCCGACGACCCGAGCAACCCGGCCACGATCCACCACGTCGGCATGTACCTGGGCAACGGCATGATGATCCACGCCCCGCACACCGGCGACGTGGTCCGGATCGCCTCCATGTGGCGCAGCGACTACGCCGGCGCGGTGCGCATCGTCCCGGGCGGCCACGGCCTGCCCACGCACGTGCCCACCATTGCCACGCCGCCGCTGAGCCCGGCGAACCGGACGCCGACGCCCTCGCGGCCGCCGGCGGCCGCGCCGAAGACCACGGCCGCGCCGAAGACCACGGCTGCGCCGAAGACCACCGTGCCGCCGACCACGGCCCCGCCGACCACCAAGGCGCCCACCACCACGGCCCCGCCGACCACGACCACCACGACCAGCGCGCCCACGACCACGACCAGCGCGCCCACGACCACCACGAGCGCGCCGACGACCACCCAGGCAGCGGCGACGACCAAGGCGCCGACGACCACCACGAGCGCGCCCACGACGACCAAGGCACCCACGACGACGCAGGCGCCGACGACCACGACCAAGGCGCCTACGACGGCGGCGCCGACGACCACGACGGCGGGGTCGACCACGACGACGGCCTCCCACTGACCACGGAGGACGGCTCAGCCGATCTCCGGAGGCAAGCTGGGTAGGTCCGCCGGTCGAAACGAACGCGGAAGCCCCGATATGGTCCGGCCATGGCAGACGTCGCGCTCGCCCTGCTCGGCTGCTCCAACGACGCTCGTGAAGCGGCCGAGGAGCATGAAAGGGCCGGTGAGCTCGTCCAGACTCCGACGAGTGCCGGGTGATCACACCCAACGATCCAGGTTCGCCGCCCGCCGTGCCGGATCGGCACGCAGGGCCCTACGCG
>JBIOYL010000246.1:0-3216 GCA_044870185.1 Actinomycetes bacterium
GCCGGCCTCGCTGCCCGTGCGGCACCGGCGCCACCCGGCCAGGCGGCGACGCGTCGCCGTTTCGGCGCTTGGCCGCAGGTGCGGCCCGGCCACGACGCGTCGCCGTCTCAGCGCCTGGTCGCCCGCACGGCCGTGCCGTAGGCGCAGATCTCGCTCCAGGTGTCGCCCAGGTCGGTGGTGTCGAAGCGCATGGCGACCACCGCGTTCGCGCCGCGGGCCTCCGCCTCGGCCACCATGCGGGCGATGCCCTCGTTGCGGCTGTCGGCCAGGTTCTTGGTCATGCCCTTGAGTTCGCCGCCCACGAGCGACTTGAGGCCGGCGCCGAGCTGGGCGCCGAGGTGGCGCGACCGCACGGTGAGGCCGAAGACCTCGCCGAGCACCTCGTCGATCTCGTAGCCGGGCAGGTCGTTGGCGGTCGTGATGAGCATGCCGTCCCTCCAGTGCCCCGTGTGCCCGCTGCCGACGACCCGAACGATATGCGCCCGCGGGCCCGGTGTCGTCGGCGGCCCGGCCGCTGCGGCCCTCGCCAGCCGGCCGCCGCGACCCGCTGTCACCCGGCGCGGCGCTTCGCCACCCCGACATCGCGCGACCCGCTACCCGGCGCGGCGCTTCGTCACCCGGCCGCTTGGGCCGTTCTCACGCGGCCTCCTCGGGCGCCTCCGGCGCACCGGGGGCCTGCTCGCGGACCCAGCGGGCGACGAGCACGTCGGTCGAGGAGTGGGCGACGATGGAGGCGGCGGTGACCAGGGCGATGAGGTGGAACAGCTCGTCGCCGTAGACGATGCCGGAGGTGAGCACGAGCAGCCCGTAGACCACCGAGGCGAAGCCCTTGGGGCCGAACCAGGCGGCCGCGATCCACTCCTTGACCGGGATGTGGCTGCCGAGCAGCGCGATCCCGATGGCCACCGGGCGGACGACGAACAGGGCCAGGGCGGCGAAGGCGTAGCCGGACGCTGGGATGTCGCGCAGGAAGGCGGGTGTGAGCAGCACGCCGAACACGAGCAGCGCGGCGAGCTTGAGCAGCTCGGTGACGGTGTCGCCGAAGCGGTGGAACGCCGACCGCACCTCCGGCCCGACCGTGGCCACGGTCATGCCGCCGGCGAAGGCGGCGAGGAACAGGTTGCCGTGGGTGAGCGCAGCGACCGACAGGACGAGCAGGCCGATCGCGAACGCGTTGAGCGGCTCGTAGCGCGCCGAGGCGGCCAGATACGGCAGGCGCTCGAGCATGACGGCCGCCCAGGGGATGGCGACGCCGAGCACCACCCCGAACAGCAGCTCCCCGACCAGCTGGGGGACGCTCGGCGAGGGCGCGCCGGCGAACGACAGCAGCACCACCACGACCGGCAGCGCCAGCCCGTCGTTCAGCCCGCTCTCGACGTTGAGCAGCTGGCGCAGCCGGTAGGGCACGTCCTGCCGGCCCACGATGGCGGCGGCGAACACCGGGTCGGTCGGGCTGAGGACCGCGCCGAGCAGCAGCGCCTGGGGCCAGGGCAGGCCGGCCACGAGGTGGGCGAACAGCGCCGTGCCGAGCAGCGTGAGCGGCAGCCCGAGCAGCAGCGCGCGGGCCGGCAGCCGCCAGGCGCCGGCCAGGTCCCGCACCCCGGCCTGCATCCCGTCGGTGAACAGGACGCTGAACAGGGCCAGCTCGGCCAGGTCCCGGACCAGCCTGTCGTTCGCCGACAGCGGGACGAGCCCGAGCCCGCCGCCGCCGACCAGCACGCCGGCGAGCAGGAACAGCACGGCGGTCGACAGCACGGTGCGGTTGGCCCGCTCGGACACCAGCACGGCGACGAGCAGGGTGATGGCGAAGACCAGCAGCGTGACCACCGCGCCAGGCTACCGTCCCCGCCGACTGGTCGGCCTGTTGACAGCCCAGCGATGATCAGTGGCGGCTGGAAGGAAGGAGGATCATGACCGCGTTCACGATCTCGCCGCAGGGGCCGTTCTCGCTGGCGGAGAGCACCGCGTTCCTGGAGGGCTTCGCGCCCGCCGCCCACGAGGGCGACGCCGCCGGGCACCTGCACCTCGCCTTCGTGGCCGACGCCGTCGAGGCCGATGGCGGCGGCGACCCGGCCGGCGTCTGCCTGCGCCAGCCCGGGGGCGGCGACGTGCTCGGCGAGCTGTACGGCTCGGCCGACCCGCAGGTCGTGCGGGCGCAGGTTGCCCGCATCCTGTCGCTCGACGTCGACGGGAGCGGCTTCCCCGAGGTCGGCAGGCGCGACCCGGTCGTCGGCCGCCTCCAGGCCGCCCACCCGGGTCTGCGCCCGGTGTGCTTCTTCTCACCCTACGAGGCGGCCGCCTGGACCCTCATCGGCCAGCGCATCCGCATCACCCAGGCGGCCCGGATCAAGGCCAGGATGGCCGCCGAGCTCGGCCCCGAGGTCGACATCCACGGCGACCGCCAGCACGCCTTCCCCGCCCCCGCCCGGCTCGCGCGGATCGAGTCGTTCCCCGGCCTTCCCGACCGGAAGGTGCAGTACCTGCGGGCGCTCGGCGAGGCGGCCGTGGCCGGCCGGCTGGACGCGGCCATGCTGCGGTCCCTGCCCGTCGGCGAGGCGCTGGCCCGCCTGCGCGAGCTGCCCGGCATCGGCGACTTCTCCGCCGAGCTGATCCTGCTTCGCGGCGCCGGCCACCCCGACCACCTCCCGTCCCACGAGCCTCGGCTGCGCCGCGCGGTCGCCCTCGTCTACGGCCCGGACGCCCTGCCCGGCGGTCCGGACGCCCCGTCCGGCGAGGCGGAGCTGGCCGCCCTGGCCGACGCCTGGCGCCCCTACCGCACCTGGGTCTGCCTGCTGCTGCGCGCTCGGCTGGAAGAGGAGACCCACGAGATCGCCGGGCGCGCTGGTCAGGCCCAGGCGGCGAGCCCCAGCTCGGCGGGGTTGGCGACACCGGGGTGGCGGGGCACGACCCGGACCGTGTAGCCGAACGCGCCCGGGATGGCCAGCGGCACCTTCCCCGCGAACACGCGGGCGCCGTCGACGTGCTCGCCCGTCGCGGCGAGCGCGGACCAGCGCGCACCGGCCAGCTCGTCGGCGTCGTCGATGCGACCCGAGGCGACCTGGACCTCGACGTCGTCGGGGCCAAGGTCGCCCAGGTCGGCGACCACCCGGATGGCGAGGCGGCCGCCGAGCGCGCGCTCGCCGGCGCCCGAGGAGACGTGGCGGATGCGCACGCCGGGCCAGCTCGACCGGACCTGCCGCTTCCAGGCGGCCAGCT
>JBIOYL010000247.1:0-13439 GCA_044870185.1 Actinomycetes bacterium
CGACCGGGGGCAGCCGTGGTGGGGGCGGCCGCTTAACCTGCAGCTGCTGCGGCCCGGCACGAAGCTGCCGACCCTGGCCGCCGTCCACGAGATCACGGTGCCTGCGCCGGACGAGCCGGTCGTCGCCTTCGAGGTCGACGTGGACGCCGACGACGGCGCCTGGCTGGTCGTTCGGGTCGGTGACCCGGCCGGGCCAGACGACCCGGGCGCGACCGGACCGTGGGTAGGACTTGGCCGCGCGATCGCCTACACGAGCCCGTTCTGGCTGGAGCCGAGCCCCCCGGCCGCCTGAGGCCGCGTCCGGCCGGCTCCGCCGCGTCGGGCCGGACCAGGCGGCCCCCTCGCGTCGGGCCGGACCAGGCGGCTAGATCACTCCAGGCTGGACCAGACCGCTCTCGTAGGCGAGGACGACCAGCTGCACGCGGTCGGTCAGGCCAAGCTTGGCGAGCAGGTGACCGACGTGGGTCTTGACGGTGGTCTCGGCAAGGTGCAGCGCCCGGCCGATGTCGGCGTTCGAGTAGCCGCGCGCCACCAGCTTGAGCACCGCAAGCTCCCGCGCGGTCAGGCTTGCGAGCAGTTCAGGACGCTCCGGCTTGACCGGCGGCAGGCGGTGCGCGTACCGGTCCAGCAGCCGCCTGGTGACCGTGGGGGCGAGCAGCGCGTTGCCGGCCGCGACCACCCGCACGGCGTGGACCAGCTCCTCGGGGGTGGCGTCTTTGAGCAAGAAGCCGCTGGCACCGGCCCGCAGCGCCTCCACGACGTACTCGTCCAGGTCGAAGGTGGTGATGGCCAGCACCTTGACCGGCTGGCCACGCTCTGGGGCGGTCAGGCGGCGGGTCGCCGCCACCCCGTCCAGGTTGGGCATGCGGATGTCCATGACCACCAGATCGGGCTGCAAGCGCTCGGCCAGCTCGACCGCCTCCAGGCCGTCGGCCGCCTCGCCGACGACCACCAGATCGGGCTCGGCCGCCAGGCTCATGCGCAAGGCGGCGCGCATGAGCGGCTGGTCGTCGGCGATCAGCACGGTGATGCTCACGGCCGCTCACCGTTCACCGGGAGCCGTGCCGTCACCTGGAACCCGCCGCCCGACCCTGGCCCCGCCAGCAGCTCCCCGCCGAGCAGCGCGGCCCGCTGCTGCATGCCGACCAGGCCGTGCCCGTAGACGAGGTCGGGCGTGCCGCCCTGGCCGTCGTCGCAGATCTGCAGCTCGAGAACCTCGGGATGAAAGCCGAGCACGACCGTGGCTCGCGTCGGCCCGGCATGCTTGAGGGTGTTGGTGAGCGCCTCCTGGACGATGCGGTAGGCGCTCAGCTCGATCCCGGCGGGCAGCGGCCGCGGGTCTCCCTGGAGCACGAGCTCGACCGGCAACCCCGCCTGCCTGACCTGTGCCAGCAGGGAGAGCAGATGGCCGAGTCCTGGCTGCGGAGCACGTTCTGGCTCGCCCTGGTCGGTCCGCAGCACCCCGAGCAGGCGGCGCAGCTCGACCAGGGCCTCGCGCCCGGTCGTCTCGATCCAGCCGAGCGCCTGGCGGGCCTGTGCGGGCTCGGCGTCGAACACCCGCTGCGCGGCGCCTGCCTGGGCCACGATCACGCTGACGTGGTGGGCGACGATGTCGTGCAGCTCGCGGGCGATGCGCGCCTGCTCCCGCTCGACGGCCAGCCGGGTCTGGTCGGCCTGCTCGCGCGCCAGCCGCATGGCCTGCGCTTCCAGCAGGGACGTGCGGACACGGCTGAGCTGCAGGCCGTAGCCCAGCATCCAGGCGGCGACCACCGACACCAGGTAGGCGAGGAGCTGGTCGTCGCCGAGTGGGTCACGGTGGGTGACCTCCACGACCGCGATACCGACCACCAGCGCAGCGGCCGCGGTCACCGAGATCGGGGACGTGCAGCTGGCCGCCACGGTGTACAGCGCGATGAGCGGCGCGAACGGCAGCGCGGGGGCGGCGTAGCCGAGCGCCTGGTAGGCGAGGAAGGCCGCGCCGCTGAGCACCAGCACGAGCAGGGGGTAGCGTCGACGCCAGGTGATGGGCAGCGTGCTGAGCAGCAGCAGGGCGACCGCGAGGGCGTCGACCGAGCGGTAGCGAACGCCTTCTTCCGGCGCCAGGAGCGCCTGGGACGGTTTGGCGACCAGGCTGGCGAAGGCGACGCCGGTCACGAGCAGCGCCAGCAGGCCGTCGACGACCAGCGGGCTCAGTGCGCGAACCCGGCCGTACAGCATGCGTGCGGCGATCACGATATGCCGGAGCTTACGTTGCCGACACGGCCGCCGCCAGGGAGGAGCCTGGAGGAGCCGGGCTCCGGGACGGGCTGCCGGGCGGGCTCCGAGCCCGCCCCGGAGCCGGCGCCCAGCTCGTTCGCAAGGAGGAGGTGCCCGTCCTCCCTGAGGAGGACGACCCTCCGCTGCGAGGAGGAGGGCAAGTCGCTTCGCACGGAGGAAGACAAGCTACGCCCTTACTCCTAGCCTTTGCGTAGGGTCGCGTACCTAGGGAGTACGCAGGGGGGACCGCTATGGGGGGCGCATCGCGCCGGCGCGGCCGGGCATCGGCCCAGGCCGACCGCCGTTCGCCGACAGCCTTTCGAGGCCGGCGATGAGCTTGCTTGACGCTTTCGGTGTTGGTCGAACCGGCCCTTGTCCTCCGCCGCCGGCTGCGCAGGGAGGTCTCCAACAATGATGCGTTGGATCGTCGGAGCTAGCCTGAAGTTCCGGCTCCTGGTGGTCCCGGTCGCGGCGGCGCTGCTGCTGCTTGGCTTCATCCAGCTTCGCCGCATGCCAGTCGACGTCCTGCCGGAGTTCACGCCGCCGCTGGTGGACATCCAGACCGAAGCGCTGGGCCTCTCGGCCGAAGAGGTGGAGCAGCTGGTCACCGTCCCGCTCGAGCAGGACCTGCTCAACGGGGTGGCGTTCCTCGACCAGATCCGCTCGCAGTCGCTTCCGGGGCTGTCGCGGATCGAGCTGATCTTCGAGCCGGGGACCGACGTCCTCAAGGCGCGGCAGCTGGTGCAGGAGCGCCTGATCCAGGCGCCCGGTGGGACACCCAACGTGGCCAAGGCTCCGGTCATGCTGCAGCCGCTGTCGTCGACCGGCCGGGTCATGATGATCGGGCTCTCCTCCAAGGACGTGTCGCTGATCGACATGTCGGTGCTTGCCCGCTGGAAGATCAGGCCACGCCTGATGGGTGTGCCCGGTGTGGCCAACGTGGCCATCTGGGGCCAGCGGGAACGGCAGCTCCAGGTGCAGGTCGACCCCAAGAAGCTGCAGGCGCAGGGCGTCTCGCTCGACCAGATCATCCAGAGCACCGCGAACGCACTGTGGGTGTCGCCGCTGAGCTTCACCGAGGCCTCGACGCCCGGCACCGGCGGCTTCATCGACACCTCCAACCAGCGGCTCGGGATCCAGCACATCCTGCCCATCACCACGGCCAGGGACCTGGCGCAGGTGACCATCGAGGACACCGGCGCCAAGGCGCTGCGCCTCGGCGACGTCTCCCAGGTGGTGGAGGACCACCAGCCGCTCATCGGCGACGCGACCGCGGGCGCCGGCCCCAGCCTCCTGCTGCTGATCCAGAAGTTCCCCGGGGCCAACACCGCGGAGGTGACCCGCGGGGTCGAGGAGGCGCTCGAGGACATGGCGCCCGGGCTCTCCGGCATCACCATCGACACCGGCCTCTACCGGCCGGCGTCGTTCATCGACACGGCCAAGCGCAACCTCTCCGTGGCGCTGCTCATCGGCCTGGTTCTGATGGCCGTGCTGCTGGGCGCCTTCCTGTTCGACTGGCGCGTCGCGCTGATCAGCTTCGTGACGATCCCGCTGTCCCTGGTGACGGCCGCCTACGTGCTCTACCTGCGCGGGACGACCTTCAACACGATGCTGCTGGCGGGGCTGGTGCTCGCCTTCGCCGTGGTGGTCGACGACGCGATCGTCGACGTGGACAACATCAAGCGCCGGCTCCGGGAGCGGCAGGCCCGGGCGGCAGGCCAGGACCCCGGCGAAGGCCAGCCGGCGGGTGAGGAGGAATGGGCGTTCGCCTCCATCCTGCGCGCCTGTCTCGAGGTGCGCGGCCCGCTGCTGTACGCCACGCTGATCATCGTGCTGGCCACGGTGCCCATGTTCTTCGTGCAGGGGCTGACCGGCTCGTTCGTCGGGCCGCTCGCGACCTCCTACCTGCTGGCGGTCCTGGCCTCGATGGCCGTCGCGCTGGTCGTCACGCCAGGGCTGGCGCTGCTGCTGCTGCGCGGGGCGCCGCTGCAGCGCCGCGAGTCCCCGCTGGCCCGCTGGCTGCAGCGTGGCCACACGGCGGCGCTCACCCGGATCGTCGCGCGGCCCTGGCTGGGACTCGCCCTCGTCGGCGTCATCGCCCTGGCCGGCCTGGCGGTGCTGCCACAGCTCGGCGGGCGCCCGATGCTCCCGCCGCTGCAGGACCGGAACCTGCTGATCCAGTGGCAGGGCGCGCCGGGCATGTCGCAGCCGGAGATGGACCGGATCACCGAGCGGGCCACGCGCGAGCTGCGCTCCATCCCGGGCGTCCGCGACGCCGGCGCGCACGTCGGGCGTGCCATCACCTCGGACCAGGTGGTCAACGTCAACTCCGGCGAGCTGTGGGTCAGCATCGACGCCAAGGCCGACTACGGCAGGACCGTTGCCGCCATCAGGCGGACGATCGCCGGCTACCCGGGCCTCACCCACGACCTGCTGACCTATCCCGAGCAGCAGATCAGGCAGGTGCAGACGGGCGAGCACGATCCCATCATCGTGCGGATCTTCGGCCAGGACCTGCGGGTGCTGCGCAGCAAGGCAGACGAGGTGCGCCGCGCCATCGCGGGCATCGACGGGGTCACCGCGCCGCACGTGGACGTGCAGGCCACCGAGCCGACCGTCCAGATCCAGGTCAGCCTCGCCGCGGCCGAGCGCCATGGGATCAAGCCGGGCGACGTCCGCCGGGCCGCGGCCACGCTGCTGTCGGGCGTCACGGTCGGCAACCTGTTTGAAGAGCAGAAGGTGTTCGACGTGGTGGTGTGGGGCTCGCCGCCGACGCGCCACAGCCTGACCAGCATCCAGAACCTGCTGATCGACACGCCCGGTGGCGGCCAGGTGCGTCTCGGGGACGTGGCCAGCGTGCGCATCGCGCCGGATCCGACAGTCCTCAACCATGCCGACGTCTCGCGCTACATCGACGTCACTGCGGGCACCCGCGGGCGCTCGCTCGGCGCGGTGACGCACGACGTCGAGCAGCGCCTGCGGAGCATCCAGTTCCCGCTCGAGCACCACGCGGAGGTGCTCGGCGTGGCGGCGGAGCGGCGGGGCGCCCAGCTGCGGCTGCTGAGCATCGCGGTCGCCGCCGCGATCGGGATCCTGTTGCTGCTGCAGGCGGCGTTCGGGAGCTGGCGCCTGGCGGCGACCGTCTTCCTGAGCCTGCCCCTGGCACTGGTGGGCGGAGCACTGGCCGCGCTCGTGTTCACCGGCCAGGTCACCGCGCTCGGCTCGTTCGCCGGGCTGTTCGCGGTGCTGGCCATCGCGGCACGCAACGGCGTCCTGCTGGTCAAGCGCTACCAGCGTCTGCAATGGGAGGAAGGCGTGGAGCTCGGTGCCGACCTCGTCCTGCGCGGCACGCAGGAACGGTTCGCGCCGATCGCGCTGACCGCGCTGACGACCGGGCTGGCCCTGCTGCCGTTCCTGTTCCTCGGCAACGTCTCGGGCCTGGAGGTCGTGCGCCCGCTCGCCGTGGTCATCCTGGGCGGCCTCGTCACCGCCACGCTGATGAGCCTCCTGGTCCTGCCGCTGCTGTACCTGCAGTTCGCACCACGCTCGCAGCCTGACACGTTGGCGGCGGAACTGGCCCTCACCACGGCCTCGTCGTGACCAAGCCAGCGGGGATGCTCAACGCTCGCAAGGGGGAAGCGATGCACAGCAATCGATGGAAGCCCGCGGCACTGCTGCTCGTCGCCGCGCTCGGCCTGGGCGTGTCGGCGTGCTCACGTGGGCAGGCCGCCGAGGAGGAGGGCGGCTATCGCGACGCCAAGGTCGAGGCGATCAAGGGCACCGACCTCGCCCGCGTGACCCTGTCCCAGCAGGCGGCTGAGCGGCTCGGCATCCAGACGGCCCGGGTCAAGGCCCTGCGGGTGGCGACGCCAGGGCCGGCCGCTGGTGCGGGCGCCGCGGGCAAGGCGACCGTGCGCAAGGTCATCCCCTACGCGGCGGTGCTGTACGACGAGAGCGGCAACACCTGGACGTTCACCAGCCCCGCAGCCCTGACGTTCGTCCGGCAGCCCATCAAGGTCGACTTCATCGAAGGGGACCGGGCGGTCCTGTCGGCTGGCCCGGCCGTCGGCACCACGGTTGTGACGGTCGGCGCGGCCGAGCTGCTCGGCACCGAGCTCGGGGTCGGCGAGGAGTGACCGGGACCATGCCCTAGGCGCAACACCAGGAGACCTCCGGCCATGATGCGTTGGATCGTTGGATCGAGCTTGCGGTTCCGCTACATCGTCGTCGCGCTGGCGGCGGGGATGATGGTCTTCGGCGTCGTGCAGCTCCGCAACATCCCGGTGGACGTCTTCCCCGAGTTCGCACCGCCACGCGTGCAGATCCAGACCGCCTGCCTCGGGCTGTCCGCGTCCGACGTGGAGCAGCTCGTCACCGTCCCGCTGGAGGACGCGCTCAACGGCATTCCGGGACTGGACGTGATGCGCTCCGCGTCGGTCCCCCAGCTGTCGTCGATCGAGCTGATCTTCAAGCTCGGGACCGACCTGTTGCAGGCGCGGCAACTGACCCAGGAACGTCTCGACACGGTGCTGCCCACGCTGCCGACCTGGGCGAGCCCGCCGGTCATGCTCCAGCCCCTGTCGGCGACGAGCCGGGTCATGAAGATCGGGCTGTCCTCCAAGAGCCGTTCCCTGATCGAGATGTCGATGATCTCCTACTGGACGATCAGGGCTCGCCTGTTGCGGGTCCCCGGCGTGGCGAACGTGCCCATCTGGGGCGAGCGGCTGCAGATGCTGCAGGTGCAAGCAGAGCCGGACAGGATGCGAGCGCATGACGTCTCGCTGGAACAGGTCATGGAGACCACCGCGGACGCCCTGGACGTCGGTCTGCTGAAGTTCTCGAACGGAGCCAGGATCGGCACCGGGGGGGTCGTGGACACCCCCAACCAGCGGCTCCAGGTCCGCCACATCCTGCCCATCGCGACGCCGAAGGACCTGTCCCAGGTGATCATCGAGAAGCAGAACGGCAAGCCGCTGCGCCTCGGTGACGTCGCCCGGGTGGTGGAGGACCACCAGCCGCTCGCCGGGGACGCGGTCATCAACGACGGCCCCGGCCTCATGCTCATCGTCGAGAAGCTGCCATGGGCCAACACCCTCGACGTGACCCGCGGGGTGGAGCAGGCGCTCGACGAGCTCAAGCCCGGGCTCACCGGCATCGACATCGACCCCACCATCTTCCGGCCCGCAAGCTTCATCGAGACGGCGCTGCACAACCTCACCAACGCGCTGCTGCTCGGCTGCCTGTTCGTGATCCTGGTGCTCGGCGCCTTCCTGTTCGAGTGGCGCAGCGCCCTGATCAGCCTCGTGGCGATCCCGTTGTCCCTGGTGGCGGCCGGGTTCGTGCTCTTCGTGCGTGGGGCCACCATCAACACGATGATCCTGGCGGGGCTGGTGATCGCCGTCGGTGTGGTGGTCGACGACGCCATCATCGACATCGAGAACATCCTGCGGCGCCTGCGCCAGCACCGCAGAGAGGGGACCGACAAGTCCACGGCGAAGATCGTGCTGGAGGCCTCGCTCGAGGTGCGGGGCCCGATCATCTACGCGACGCTGATCATCGTGGTGGCCGCCGTGCCGATCTACTTCCTGCAGGGGCTGACGGGCTCGTTCTTCCGGCCGCTGGCGTTCTCCTACGGGCTGGCGGTGCTGGCCTCCCTGCTGGTCGCGTTGACGGTCACGCCGGCGCTGGCGCTGCTGCTGTTGCGCGGGGCGCCGCTGCAGCGGCGCGAGTCCCCGCTGGTCGGCTGGCTGAAGCGGGCCTACTCCGCCGTGCTCGCGCGGGTCGTCCGGCGGCCGCGCTGGGCGTACGCGACCGTCGCCGTGTTCATCGCGGCCGGCGTGGCGGTGGTGCCGTTCCTCGGGGAGTCGCTGTTCCCGCAGTTCAAGGAGCGCGACTTCCTGATGCACTGGATCACGTTCCCCGGCACCTCCCACCCAGAGGAGCAGCGCATCGTCACCCAGGGCAGCCGCGAGCTGCGCTCCATCCCCGGGATCCGCAACTTCGGGTCCCACATCGGGCAGGCCCTGCTGGGGGAGGAGATCGCCGGCGTCAACTTCGGCGAGAACTGGATCAGCGTCGACCCCAAGGCCGACTACAACAAGACGGTCAGCGCCCTCGAGGAGACCGTCGCCGGCTACCCCGGCATTTATACCGATGTGCAGACCTACCTGAACGAGCGCATCAAGGAGGTGCTGACCGGCACGAGCGAGGCCATCGTCGTACGCATCTACGGCCCGGACCTGGAGGTGCTGCGCAGCAAGGCCGCGGAGGTGGAGCAGGTCCTGCACGGGATCGACGGGGTCGTCGAGGCGCATGCGGACTTCGTCGTCGACGTGCCGCAACTGGACGTCCAGGTGGACCTCGCCAAGGCGAAGCGCTACGGGATCAAGCCCGGCGACGTCCGCCGGGCGGCCTCGACGCTGGTCGCGGGGGAGGAGGTCGCCGACATCTTCCGCGCCGGGAAGGCCTACGATGTCCAGGTCTGGAGCACGCCCGCCACGCGCCAGAGCGTGACCAACGTCGAGAACCTGCTGATCGACACGCCCGGCGGCGGTCACGTGCGGCTCGGCGACGTGGCCTCGGTGGCCGTCAAGCCGACGCCGAACCTCGTCGAACGGGACAACAACTCGCGCCGCATCGACGTCGGCGCCAACGTGCGCGGGCGCGACCTCGGCTCGGTCGCCCGCGAGATCGACAGCCGTGTCAAGGCGATCCAGTTCCCGCGCGGCTACGATGCGCAGGTGCTGGGCGAGTACCAGGAGCGCCAGGCCGCCCAGCGGCGCCTGCTGGTCTTCGCGGTCGGCGCCGCCATCGCGATCCTGTTGCTGCTGCAGGCGTCCTTCGGGAGCTTCCGCCTGGCGACGCTGAGCCTTCTCACCTTGCCCATGGCCCTGGTGGGCGGCGTGCTGGCGGCCTGGCTCGGCGGCGGCATCATCTCGCTCGGCTCGCTGGTGGGGTTCTTCACGGTGATGGGGATCGCCGCCCGCAACGGCATCCTCATGATCAACCACTTCCAGCACCTCGAGCGCTACGAGGGCGAGACCTTCGGGCCCGCACTGGTGCTGCGCGGCGCCCAGGAACGGCTCTCGCCCATCCTGATGACCGCGCTGGCGACCGGGCTGGCCGTGGTGCCCCTGGTGATCACCGGCGCGATTCCCGGGCACGAGATCGAGCACCCGCTGGCCGTGGTCATCCTGGGCGGCCTGTTCACCTCGACGCTGCTCAACCTGTTCGTCGTGCCGTCGCTGTACCTGCGTTTCGGCCGGCGCGGGAATCGGCGTTCCCGCCCCGACGGTGATAGCGTCCCGCAGTCGCCGTGACGGACAGGCGCAGATGACAGGACCAGGCACCGTGGGAACGAACAGGAGGGCATCATGAGCACGCGACTCGTCGGGTTCGTGCCGGCCGTCGTGCTGCGACGGCTTCGCGTCGGCTTCGCGGCGGCGGCGGTGGCGCTGGCGACGATGACGTTGCCGCTGGCGCCCGCCGCGCGCGGCTCGGCCAGCTCGGGCGGCAACGGCATCCCCCACTTCGACCGCGACAACTTCTCCCACCCGACCAGGATCGACAACAAGTGGTACCCGCTGGTGCCGGGCACGCAGTTCGTCCTGGTGGGCCGCATCGGCGGCGGCGGCGGCGGGCTGCTCCCCCACCGGGTGATCTTCACCGTCACCGACGTGACCAAGGTGATCAACGGCGTGCGCACCAGGGTGCTGTGGGACCGGGACATCAACGAGGGCCAGCTGGCCGAGGCGGAGCTCGCCTTCCAGGCACAAGACGACGACCGCAACGTCTGGAACATGGGTGAGTACCCCGAGGAGTTCGAGGAGGGGAAGTTCGTCGGGGCGCCGAGCACCTGGATCGCCGGGCTGGCACGCGCGAAGGCGGGCATCGCCATGCTCGCCAAGCCGCGGGTGGGCACGCCCGCCTACGTCCAGGGGTTCGCGCCTGCCATCGACTTCCTGGACAAGGCGAAGGTGTTCCAGGAGCACCAGAAGGTCTGTGTCCCGTTCGACTGCTACCACAACGTCCTGGTGATCGACGAGTGGAGCCCGCTCGACCCGGAGGCCGGCCACCAGCACAAGTGGTACGCGCCCAGGGTGGGCAACGTGCAGGTCACCCCCGCCGGGGGCCAGGAGCAGGAGACCCTGGTGCTGGTCAAGCTCGCCCATCTCGGCCCGGCAGCGAGGGCGAAGGTCTGCGCGGAGGCGCTGCGGCTGGACCGGCGTGCCTACCGGGTCAGCAAGCTGTATCGGCACACCCCACCCGCACGGCCCGGTCCGGGCTGCCGGGCGGCGGACTGAGGCGCGGTGGGCGTCGCCCGCCGCGCTGTCGGATGACGCGGGAGCTGGCCACGCGGCATGCCAGCTCCCGCCCCGCCCCGAATCGGGGCTCAGCCGCCGCCGCCTGCGGGGCGCACCGGCGCGTCCGGTCCTGGCCCCAGCCCGAGCAGGCCGTGCGTTGCTCCCATGCACCGGTCCATCACGACGGTGAGCCCGGCCGCCTCGGCGATCCGCTCGGCCTCGGCGGAGACGATCCCAAGCTGCAGCCACAACACCTTCGCGCCGATGGTAGCGGCCTGCCTGGCGACCCCCGGCGCTTCCTCCGCCGGCCGGAACACGTCCACGACGTCCACCGGCACGTCGACCTCGCCCAGCGACCGGAACACGCGCGCACCGAACAGCTCGCCGCCGCGCGGGTTTACCGGCACGATCCGATACCCCTGGCGGTGCAGGTAGGCGGGGATCTGGTGCGCCGGCTTGGCCGCGTCGGCCGACGCCCCGACCACGGCGATCGTCTTGGTCGTGGCGTAGATCTGCAGGAGCTGCGCCCGTGACGGCCCATGCATGATGGCCCCCTTTCGCTTCCCAAACCGCTGCCGTGCCCTCCACCATAGGCCGTGGGCGTAGGCCGCGATGAGACCGAGCCGGAGAGGAGCGCCCATGGCACGCGAGGACTTCCCCGCCCCAACGACAGGATTGGTGCTCACCCACTTCATCGTCGCCGCGGACGTGGCACGCTCGCGCGACTTCTACGTCGGCGTGCTCGGCGGCACGGTGGTGCTGGACGGCGAGCCGACGATCGTCAAGCTGGCCAACGGCTGGGTGATCATCAACGTGGGCGGCGGGCCGACCGACGACAAGCCCGACGTGGTGCTGGAGCCGCCGACCGATCCCCACCGCGCCAGTGCCTTCCTGAACATCCGCGTGGCCGACATCCAGGCGACCTACCAGGAGTGGCGCTCGAAGGGCGCCGAGTTCCTCACCCCGCCCAAGGATCACGGCCGGGAGATCCGCTGTTATGTGCGCGACCCCGACGGCCATCTGATCGAGGTCGGCCAGTCAACCGGCGTCCTGGACTGATCCGCCGGCGCCGACGGCCACACCGACGCCCGGAGGCCACGCCCGGCGCTGCAGCACACCGGCTGCGTCAGCGCGACCTCGGCGTCCCAGGCGGCGTTCGAGTCCGGCCGGCGGGTGCAGCCGGCGAAGCTCGCCGCAGGCAGAAGCGGCAGCACGAACATGGCGAGCAGGGCAGCCAGGCCCGCCAGCCCGGATCAGGTGGCTCGCCGGGGTCGTGGCCAGGCCACCGCCACGAGCAGCGCCGTGAGCAGCGCGGCCGCGACGAGCAGGACCACGGGGGCGAGCTGCCCGGCCCTGCTCGCCGGCCTGACAGCCGCCGGCCGACCTGGCCCTGGGCCGCCACCGTGAGCTCGTCGCCGAGCTGGAACGCCTGGTCCGCGACCAGCCGCTGCGGGAGCGGCTGTGGGCGCAGCTCATGCTGGCGCTGTACCGCTCCGACCGGCGGGCCGACGCCCTGCTCCCCCGGCCCGGCGTGGGAGCGCTTGCCTTCAGCCCCAACGGCCGGGTCCTGGCCGCCGGCACCGACGACGGCAGCGTCCTGTTCTGGAACGCGGCAAGCCGCGTCCGTGCCGGCCCGCCCCTGGCCACCCACCAGGGCCGGATCCGGTCGATCGGCTTCGGCAGGGACGGGACGACGGTGGTGACCGCTCCCTGGGACGGGCCCGACACGACCATGTGGGACGTCGCGCACCACCGCCGCCTGCAGCGGGTTGGGCCGGGCGGCCCGATGGCCGTCAGCCCCGACGCAGGCTGCTGACGACGACCGGCTACGACCGCCTGACCTTCCTGTGGGACGCCGCCACCCACCGGAAGGTCGGGGGCCCGCTGGCCGTCCCCGCGACTCGACGTTCAGCCCCGACGGCCACAGGCTCGCGCTCGCCGGCGAGGCCGACGACGGCGTCCACGGCTTCGTGACCCTATGGGACACCGGCCGCGGCACCCCCGTCACGGTGTCGCTGCGGCCGCCGGCCCTGGTGTACGAGCTCACCTTCAGCCCGGACGGCACCGTGCTCGCCACCGCCTGCGATGGGGGCGAGGTGATCATCTGGCGGCTGGCGGACGGCGCGATCATGCGGCAGCTGCACCTGGACGGCGACGCGCTCACGCTCGCGTTCTCGCCCGACGGCCACACGCTCGCCGCCGGCGGGGCAGCCGGCACGCTGACCTTGTGGGACACCGATCGCGGCGAGGCGCTCGGCCCGTCCCTCGCCGGCCACGACGGACACCTGACCACCGCCTCGTTCAGCCCGGACGGCGCCACGCTGGCCACGGTGACTCTTCTGACGCCTGAAGGCGACAGCTTCTCAGGCCGCTTGCGCAGCCTGACGGGCAAGCCCTGCCCGGAGAATGTTGCCCGCCGCGTTCCCATCCGCGTGGGCAGCCCACCCACACGCCACACAGCAGAACACCGCCTGACTGCGGCGGCTCTCCGCCGCCACCTGCCCACAGTCGGGGCAGGTGCGGGAGGTGGTGCGGGGGTTCACCGCGACCAGCGTGCGACCGGCGCGTGCAGCCTTGTCCGCAAGGACCGCCAGCAACACCCCCCAGCCCGCATCCAGGATCGACCGGTTCAACCCCGCCTGCTGCGCCACATTGCTACCCGGCGCCTGGACCGTACCCGACGCCGACCGAGTCAGGTTGCCGATCTGCAGGGCCTCGTGCACGAGCAGGTCGTCGCCGCGCACCAGCTCGAGCGCGGTCTTGTGGGCATGGTCGCGGCGCTGCCGGCCGACCTTGCGGTAGATGGCCGCGACCCGCGCTTTGGCTTTCCCCCGCCGCTTGGAGCCGCGTTGTTTGCGCGCAAGGGCCTGCTGGGCGCGG
>JBIOYL010000248.1:0-6086 GCA_044870185.1 Actinomycetes bacterium
CGAGGCCGAGACCGGGACGTCGGCGCTCCTGCACACCAGGGCGGCCCTGGTCGTCGAGGGCTGACCGCGCACCCTCCCGGCGGTCGCCGCCGAGGTCACCGGGCGCCGTTCGGCGGTCAGGTGCGGGGCCGGAAGCGGTGTCGTGGCTGGCCCGCAGGCATCGCCTGCAACGCGCAGCGGCCTTGACGCCGCCAACGGCCTGGCCCAGCCTGACGTCTTCGAAACAGGTCGAAGCCAGCCCAGTTGCACACCAGGCTTGGCCTCAGGCTGCCCTCACCACGCCGCAAGCCACCCGCGCGCCCGCGTCGCCGGTGCGGAGCGTCTCGTCGTCGGGGCCCGGAATCAATGAGCCGCTCTGCAGGTAGCGGACTGGGATGTTGGCGAAGTTGTCCGGCCCGGCGTGGATGATCACCGCGGTGCCAGTGGGGCTGTCGAGCAGGTCGGAGACCGTGAATGTCTTGGTCCGGAAGTCCAGCTCGGCGGTGCCGTCGTCCTTGACGAGCAGGCTCGGCATGTCGCCGGCGTGGTGACCGTGCGTCGTCGCGGCCGGATTGTAGTGCCCACGGGCCGTGGCAAAGCCGACCGACCCCCCCTCACAGACCCCGAAGCTGTGGACGTGGAAGCCGTGGAAGCCGGGCGTAAGGCCGTAGGTCCGGACCTTCACATGGACCGCGTCGCCGTCCGGCTCGAAGCGTGCAAAGCCCACGGCTGCGCCGCCGGTGTCCCGGAGCCCGGCCAAGGCCCTGCCCTGGTCCGCCTGGCTGACCCGTACGGTGAATATCCCCCCAAGCAGCGTGAGCACCCCGACCATCACGAGCTGTCTCCCCCGAACCCGCATACTGCCTCCCTTCCCCGCAGATTGGGGACCGGACATGGAGGACCGGAGTCTCGACGAATCGCTCCGCGCCGCGCAAACTGGGACGACAGAGCGTCGTCTTGGTCTTGCGGTGCGCTATGCAGCACCTTCTGGCGAGTTCGGCCAGGAAATGGTCAGGGAATGACTCGGTCCGGTCGGGAGGAATTCAGCAGAAGTAGGTAGGCCCTCTGCTGCCCGCGATGCTCACCGGCGCACTCCTGACGTCCCCGTCAACCACCTTCGTGACCACAATCTGATCGGGTCGCTTGCGAGCTGTGCGCTGGAGGTTAGCCGCCGGAATGGCTGCGCTCTGGCAGAACGTCGGCGCTCCCCGGCCGGCCTGGACCCGGGTGCGGCTGCACTCAAGGTCACGCCGGGCACGTTGCCACCCTCGACCACCGTGCCGTTGGCAGCCGCTGAGGCCGTAGTCGGCCCGGCGGTCTTGCCACCCTGGCAGTGCAGGACGACACCGGCCGGCTGTGACGAGCGGCACCGTCGCTGTCGGGGGGAGCCGATAGGATGCTGGCCTCCGGTAGGAGGGCAACATGAGGCAAGTGCGTAGCGACGCCAAGCGGGTGCGGCGCCGGCAGGCGGTCCCGCCGCCGTTGCCGCTCGACCCCAGGGATCCGGACGTGGTCCGGGCCAAGGCGCTCGGCCGCCCTCCGCTGGTCCGCCCGGCCAGGTAGGCGACCACAGGTAGTACCAGAGCGGCGTCTCGGCCGCCCAGCCGAGTTCCTCAAGGCCGCTCTCCTCCGGGGTGAGCGGCGCCTGGCCCATCGCACGGGCCAGGGCCTCCCCCGACGGCAGGCCGTAGGCCTGGCCGCGCAGCAGGTCGCGCACGGCCGGCGCGGAGCCGGTCGACCAGCCCGTTGTGGACCTCGAGCATCGCCACGTGGAGCTGACAGACGAACAGGTGCAGGTCGTTGCGCGGGTCGCCGATGAGCGCGACGCCCTAGGCGTTGCGGGCCAGCTCGGCGGACTCGCCGGCGTCGTTGCGTCCGAGCAGCCACTGGCCGGGTCGCCGCGGTCGTAACGGTTGCCCGTGGACCACCGGCCGACGCCTTGGCGCCACCCGGTCCTAGAGACCGAGCTTGCCGATGACGGCGCGCACCGTGCTGGCCGACTGGCGCAGGCCGTCGGTCTCCTCGTCGGAGAGCGGCACGGGGAGCACGATCTCCACCCCGGCGCGGTCGACCACCGAGGGGATCGACAGGCAGACGTCGCTGATGCCTGCGAAGTCGTCGAGCAGGGAGCTGACCGACAGCACCCAGCGCTCGTTGTACAGCACCGCCTCGATGATCCGCGCCGCGGCCAGGCCGACCGCGTAGTTGGTGGCGCCCTTGCCGCGGATGATCTCCCCGGCGGCGCCGACGACCCGGCGGACGATGTCGGCGCGCGCGGCCGCGTCCAGCGGGGGCCGGCCGGGCACGTTCCAGTCCAGCAGCGGGATCGACCCGACGGACGCACTGCTCCACAGCGGGATCTCCGAGTCGCCGTGCTCGCCGGCGATGTAGGCGTGCACGTTCTGCACGGCCACGCCGCAGTGCTGGGCGACGAGCAGGCGCAGCCGTGAGCTGTCCAGCACGGTGCCCGAGCCGAAGACACGGCGCGCCGGCAGACCGGAGTACTTGAGCGCGGCGTAGGTGAGCACGTCCACCGGGTTGGTGACCAGCAGCAGGATCGCGTCCGGCGCCACCTCGAGCAGCTGGGGGATGAGGTTGCGGCACAGCGTGACGTTGGCCTCGGCCAGCTCCAGGCGGGTCTGGCCCGGCTTCTGCTTGGCGCCGGCGGTGACGACCACCAGGTCGGCGTCCCGGCAGACCTCGATGTCGTCGGAGCCGATGACCGTGGCCGTCGGGACGAACTGCAGCCCGTGGTTGAGGTCGAGCACCTCGGCCCGGGTCTTGGCGGCATTGAGGTCATACAGCGCGATGGTCTTGCCCACGCCCCGGATGAGGCAGGCGTAGGCGAGCGTCGCGCCGACGCTGCCCGCCCCCACGACCGCGACCTTCGTCGTGCCCGCCGTCGTCTCGACCATGGCGGCACCATAACGAGCCGGCAAGAGGCTGACAAGTGCAGAGGCGCGCGCCCCCGGCGGCCCGGCCCGGCAGCCCGCGGCCCGGCGGCGCCGGCCCCCCGGCCCGGCCCGCGAGCCGACGCTACGCCGGCACGGGCGCCGGGTCGGTGTGGGTGCGGCCGTAGGTGGTGGTGCGCTGCTCGAGCCGGCGGCCGAGCGGCTCGACGATCCGGGCGAAGTCGTCGACCTCCATCATCTGGCCGTGGCTGGCGCCGGCTGCCCGGCTGATGTTCTCGTCCATCAGCGTCCCGCCGAGGTCGTTGACCCCGGCCAGCAGCGCCTGGCGGACGCCGGCGGCACCCATCTTGACCCAGGAGACCTGGATGTTGTCGACCAGGCCGTGGTAGGCGATCCGGCCGACCGCGTGCATCAGGATCGCCTCGCGGAAGGTCGGCCCCGGGCGCGACTGGCGCTTGCGGTACATGGGGGCGGCCATGTGCACGAACGGCAGGGGCACGAACTCGGTGAAGCCGCCCGTGGAGGCCTGCAGTGTGCGGGTGCGGACCATGTGGCGGGCCCAGCTCCGGGGCCGCTCGATATGGCCGAACATGATCGTGATGTTGGAACGCAGCCCGACCGAGTGGGCGACCCGGTGGACCTCCAGCCACTGGTCGGTGTCGACCTTGTCCGGGCAGATGATCGCCCGCACCTCGTCGTCGAGGATCTCCGCGGCGGTGCCGGGCAGAGTCGCCAGCCCGGCGTCCTTGAGCCGCAGCAGGTAGTCGCGCAGCGGCTCGCCGAGCCGGCGGGCGCCCTCGTGCACCTCCAGGGCGGTGAACCCGTGGATGTGCATGGCCGGCACGGCCTCGTGCACCGCCCTGGCCACGTGCACGTAGTAGTCGCCGTCGAAGCTCGGGTGGATGCCGCCCTGCAGGGTGACCTCGGTGGCGCCGCGCTGCTGCGCCTCGACCACCCGCCGGCTGACCTCGTCCAGCGACAGCAGGTAGGGGGCGCCGCGCAGGTTCAGCGACCGCGGCCCCTTGGAGAACGCGCAGAACCTGCAGCGGAAGGTGCACACATTGGTGTAGTTGATGTTGCGGTTGCGCACGAATGTCACTACGTCGCCGACGGTGCGGCGGCGCAGCTCGTCGGCCAGCTCGGCGACCGCCCGCAGCTCCGGGCCGCGGGCGGCGAACAGGTCGACGATCTCGTCCTCGCCGACCTGCTGGCCGGCGGCCACCCCGGCCAGGATCTCGGCGATCCGGCCGCCCGGCCGTGGCGCGGCGGACGGGGTGGCCTCGATCAGCACCGGCGGGTCGTCGACCTCGCCGGCCGCCCAGCGGTCGTCGCGGCCGAGCCCTTCGGCGTCGGACCGGTCGAGCACCGGGAAGCGCATGGCCTCGTCCAGCCAGCGGCCCGGATCGTTGGCGTACTCCGGGTAGATGGCCAGCCGGGGGGCGAGTGCCCGGCCGGCCGCCTCGGTCACCGCGCGCAGGCGCTCCAGCGCCGGCCAGGGACGCTCGGGGTTGACGTGGTCGGCGGTCACCGGGCTGACCCCGCCCCAGTCGTCGATCCCGGCCGCCAGCAGGACGCCGAAGTCCTCGGTCAGGTTGGGTGGCGCCTGCAGGTGGATCGACGGGGCGAGCACCACCCGGGCGGCCGCGATCGTCCACAGGTACTCCGCCAGGCTCGGCGCCGGCGCGTCGGCCATGGCCGTGCCCGGCTTGGGCCGGAAGTTCTGGACGATGACCTCCTGCACGTGGCCGTGGCGGCGGTGGGCGGCGTCGATGGCGGCCAGCGCCTCCAGCCGCTCGGCCCGGGTCTCGCCGATGCCGACCAGGATGCCGGTGGTGAACGGGACGGCCAGCTCGCCGGCCGCCTCCAGGGTGGCCAGGCGGCGGGCGGGCAGCTTGGTCTGGCAGCGGGCGTGCGGACCGCCGGGCGCGTGCAGGCGCCCGGCGAGCGACTCGACCATCATGCCCTGGCTGGCCGTCACCGGGCGGAGGCGCGCCAGCTCGTCGGGGAAGAGCGCCCCCGCGTTGGCATGCGGGAGCAGGCCGGTCTCGGCGACCACGAGCCGGCACGCCTCGGCCAGGTAGTCGACGGTGCTGGCGAACCCGAGGGCGGCCAGCGCCCGCCTGGCCTCAGGGTAGCGCTCCTCGGGCCGCTCGCCCAGGGTGAACAGGGCCTCGTGGCAGCCGGCGGCCACGCCGGCACGGGCGATGGCGAGCACCTGCTCGGGGGTGAGGTAGGCGCCCGCGTCCAGGCGCGCAGGTGGCTTGGCGAAGGTGCAGTAGCCGCAGTGGTCGCGGCACAGCATGGTGAGCGGGATGAAGACCTTGGGCGAGTAGGTGACCCGGGTGCCGAAGCGCTCGTCGCGGATGCGGCGGGCCTCGGCCAGCAGGTCGTCCAGCGGGGTGGCGGGGGTCACGGCGAGCGTCGACATGGCGGCAAGCCTCCCCGCTCCACTTCAGAAAGTCAAGCGCTGGCGCGTGCGTCCTCGCGGCCACGGCGGCACCAAAAGGTTTTCAACAGGTGCCTCGGCGGCAGCGGTCGGCCCCGACGGGCTGGTCTGCGCCATCGACATCAGCGACAGCATGCTGGCGCTGGCACGGGCCCGCACCACCCGGCCCGGCAGCGCCCCGATCGAGCTCCGCAAGGCCGGCGCGGAGCGGCTGCCCTATCCCGAGGCGAGCTTCGACGTCGCGGTCTCCACCCAGGTGCTCGAGTACGTCCAGGACGTGCCGGGCGCGCTGGCAGAGATCCACCGGGTGCTGCGCCCCGGCGGCCGGGCGCTGCTGCTGGACACCGACTGGGACTCCATCATGACGCGCCGAGGGGACTGCCGCGGTCAGGCGGCAGAGGAATCGGCGCGCCACCCCCTTTCGCCATCCACAATCGCTGCGGTTGACCACCCACGGTCACAGCCAGCTGCGATACTCCGGCCATGCGACGCGCCTCCAAGTTCCCCCTGCGCCCCACCAGCAAGCAAACCGGGGCACTGACCGCCATGCTGGACGAGCACCGGCAGCTGGACAACGGCGCACTGGAGCACCGCCGCACCGCCTGGCAGACCCGCAGCATCACCATCCGCTACGGAGATCAGTCCGCCGAGCTCAAGGATATCCGCTGGGCTGATCCGGCCGGGCAGGGGCGCTGGTCGTGCTCCTGCCAGCAGGCCACCCTGCGCCGCCTCGACCAGGCCGTCCAGGC
>JBIOYL010000249.1:0-3316 GCA_044870185.1 Actinomycetes bacterium
CTGGGGCGACCGGTGGGGCCGCGCCCGCGCCTACGGGCTGCTGTATGTGCTGCTGGCGGTGGGCGGCGCGGTGCTGGCCGCCGGCGGGCCGGTGTGGCTGCTGGCCGTGGTCGCCCTGTCTGGGGCGCTGTCGGTCGAGGTGGTGGAGTCTGGGCCGTTCACCACCCTGGAGCAGGTCATGCTCGCCTCCACCGGCGCGCCGCAGGCCAGGATCACCCGCGGCTTCGGCGTCTACAACGCGGTGGCCACCCTGGCCGGCGCCGCCGGTGCCCTGCTGGGCACCCTGCCGGCCGACCCGCGCCTGCTGGGCGGCACCCTGGTCGTGGTCGGGGCGGCCGGGGCGCTGCTGGCCACCCGGCTGCCCGGCAGCGTCGAGGTCCCCCGACCTCAACCGGGTGTGGCGCCGCGGTCGCTGGGGTCCTCCCGCCCGGTCGTGGCGCGGCTGGCGGCGCTGTTCGCCCTCGACAGCCTGGCCGGCGGGCTGGTGGTGCAGGCCTGGATCGCCTACTGGCTCGGCGTGCGCTACGGCGCGTCGACCAGCGTCATCGGGGTGGTGTTCGCCGCGATCGGGGTGCTGCAGGCCGCCTCGTTCCTGGCCGCTCCCCTGCTTGCCGCCAGGGTCGGGCTGCTGACCACGATGGTGTTCACCCACCTGCCGTCCAACCTGCTGCTGGCCGCCGTCCCGCTAGCCCCCAGCCTGCCGGTCGCGGTCGTGTTGCTGTTGGCGCGCACCTGCCTATCGCAGATGGACGTGCCGACCCGGCAGGCGTATGTGATGGCGCTGGTCGCACCGGCGGAGCGGACCGCCGCGGCGGCAGCCACCAACACCGCCCGGTATGTGACCCGCCCGGTCGGGCCGGCGCTGGCCGGGCTGCTGCAACCGCTGGGCCTCGCCTGGCCGTTCCTGCTGGCCGGGACCGCCAAGAGCGCCTACGACCTGGCCCTGTGGCGGCTGTTCCGCCCTGTCCAACTCCCTGCCGACACCAGCACACCCGGAGGCGCATCGTGAAGTGGGTCACGCGTGAGCGTCCCAAGACCGACCGGATCGCCTGCCCCTGGCTGATCCGCCGCTTCATCGACCCCGTCGCCGAGATCGCCTACGTGCCCGCCGACCAGGTCCTCCAGGTCGCCGCACGAGAGGGTGCCCGGTCGTTCGACGCGCCCGACGCCCAGTTCACCCACCAGAGTGGCAAGTGCACCTTCGAAGTCCTCATCGACGCCTTCCAACTCGGCGGCGACCCGGCGCTGGTGCGTCTGGCCCGCATCGTCCACGCCGCTGACATCGCCGCGGGCCTCCACAGTGATCCGCTGGGGACGGGGCTGCTGGCGATCGGCGAGGGCGGCCTGGACGTGGAGGCCGACGACCAGCGGCTGCTGGAGCGCGGCGTATTTGTCTACGACGCGCTGTACGCCTGGTGCCAGCGGCACCCCGACCAGCCGACGCCAGCGTGACCAGCCCCGCCAACCCTGATCCCTCGCCCGGTCGGCCCGACCCGCCCACACCTGGCGAGCCGACCACTCCTCCACTGGCCCAGCCGCAGCGGCCTGCCCGCTACCCACGACCGGGGCTGCGGTGCGTGCTCGGCTACTTCCTCGGCCTTGGCACCTGGGGCTTCGGCGGCCCCATCGCCACCGTCGGTTACATGCAACGCGACCTGGTCGAGCGCCACCGCTGGCTGGACCGCCAGGACTTCCTCGACGGCGTCGCGCTCGGCCAGACGATGCCTGGCCCGCTGGCCGCCCAGGTCTGCATGTGGGTCGGCTTCCTTTCCCGCGGCGCGCTCGGCGCGCTGGCGGTGGCCGCCGCGTTCATCGCCCCCTCGTTCCTGGCGGTGCTGGCCGTTGCCGTCCTCTACGTCCGCTACCAGGGCCTGCCGGTGGTCCAGGCGCTGTTTTATGGGGTGGCGCCCGCGGTCATGGCGATCATCGCGCTGGCCGCGGTCAAACTCGCCCGCCTCACCAACCGCACCGAGCGGCGCCTGTGGGCCATCTCTCTGGTGATCGGCGCCATCACCGCGGTCACCGGCGCCGAGATCGCCCTGCTGTTCATCGCCGCCGGGCTGCTCATGATCGCCTGGGATGCCCCACCCCACCCCCTGCGCTGGCTCCGCACCCGCCGATCCCGCCGGCCGGGCCGCGCCGGCGCGCACGCCTGGCCGGCCGTGCTGGCCGCCGGCCCCGCGCTGCTCGCCCTCGGCGCCGCCAGCGGCACCCTGCTCGCCCTGGGGCTGTTCTTTGCCAAGGCCGGCGCGTTCATCTTCGGCTCCGGCCTGGCGATCGTGCCGTTCCTGCGCGAAGGGGTCGTGCACCAGCACCACTGGCTGGACCAGCGCCAATTCCTGGACGCGGTGGCCATGGGCCTGCTCACCCCCGGCCCGGTGGTCATTTCGGCGACCTTCATCGGCTATCTGGTCGGCGGGCTGGCCGGTGCGCTGGTGGCCACCGTGGCGATCTTCACCCCGATCTACCTGGGGGTGGTCGTCCCCGGCCGCTGGTTCGTCCGCCACCGCGACCATCCCCAGGTCGCCGCGTTCGTCGCCGGTGCCACCGCCGCGGCCGCCGGCGCCATCGCCGGCGCCACCGTCGTGCTGACCCGCCAGGCCGTCACCGACTGGCCCACCGCCGCCATCGCGCTGGTCGCGCTGGGGCTGCTGTGGCGCTTCAAGCTTCCCGAGCCGCTGGTCGTCGCGGCCGGCGCACTGGCCGGGCTGCTGCTGCACTGACGCCAGATTCGCAGGCCACCGCCGCCTTGCACCGAGCACGCGCTCGCAACCGGTCCGCGTCACCTCCGGGCACCCTCAGCCTTACGGCGCGAGTCCACGTTCGACAGTCCGGAGCCGGCACACGGGTGGCATGGCCGGTGAGAACAACCTTGCTCAGCTGGCGACCTTGAAGCCGCATCTGCTCTCGCACGGGACGTGACAGTGGATGGCCATGGATAGCTGGGTGTCCGGATCTAGTGGACAGGCGTCCGACGCGCGACGCGCCACGCTAAAGGACGCCAGTGATGCTTCGTGTCCTGGGGGCTGGCGACGCTGCAACAGTCCAGTCGTAGCGCGGGGCAAGCTACGGGCGGGCCTCCCGGTGACGGTCTGCGCCGAGGCCTTGGGCTGGCAGGTCGCGGCGTCGCCAGGCCAGGGTTCACCTGCCTCTCACTGTTACTGCACTACCGTTGGCGGGAATCAGGGACGAGGGCGGCGCCGTCCAGGCTCCGACCGGCGGGCGACGCCCGCGGCCCCAGGGGTGTGATGGCCGGGAGGCTGGCGTGGCGTGAGGAGTTGCGGCTTGACGTGCGCCGGTGTGGCCGGTCGTGCAG
>JBIOYL010000250.1:0-2144 GCA_044870185.1 Actinomycetes bacterium
GGCCCAGGAACACAAAGCTGGGAGAAGCTCCTGCTCATGCCGAACCCTCCCCTGACCCGCGATGGCTGCGAGCGGCGCGGATGGGCCTGCTTGGGAGTCGAACATGACGCACTCGCTAGGCCTTGTCTAGGTTGGTCTTGAGTATCTGTGCGACAGTGAGGCATCCCAGTCCTTGCGGCCCGAGAGCTCAGGGCTGGCACTCAAGGCAGAGGCAGTGGCCAGCCGGGTTAGTACTCCAGCCGCACTTGCCTTTCGCGACGGTGGTAGTGTGCGCGCCTGGCACGGGCCTGGTGACGTCGACGCCACCGTGACCAGGCCAGCACGAAGCCCGGCCTGACCGGGGCGGTCCACACCAGCGCCACCAGCAGCCGGCGGACCTCGGGGACGGTCAGCGGCAGCAGGCCGAGCCCGCCGTTCACGCTGCAGCGTCCCCCTTTACCCGCTCGGGGCTGGTGGCCTGGGCGCGAGTGACGGCCAAGAACGCATGCGCCAGCAGCGCCAGGGTGATGTGGCGATACCAGCCCGGCCACTTGCGGACCTCGTAATGGTCCAGGCCGACCTCCCCCTTGGCCTGTTCAAAGCTCTCCTCCACCGCCCACCTGGTCCCGGCCACCCGCACCAGCCCGATCAACGGGGTGGCGGCCGGGCCGTAGCAGGCGTAGAAGGCCAGCTCGCCGTCGCTGCGGCTGCGGCGCACCAGCAGCCACCTGGCCATGCCGGCGGTGACCGGGGCGGCCAGCGGCACGCGGGTCCAGTCATACAGCCGGCGGCCCTTGGCGCCATGGCCGGCGCTGCAGGCGATCCACTGGGTGGCTGGCACCGCGGCCGCCAGCTGCTCGGCGCGTTCACGTACCACCCCGTTGGGGCTGGAGACTTCCAGCGGCTCGGTGCACTTGACCGCCAGCACGTGCCACACGCCGCGGCCCTCCAGCCAGCCCCGCAGGGCCGGGCTGCCGCCATAGACCTCATCGGCGGTCACCCACGCCGCCGGCACCCCGGCGTCCAAAGCACGCTCCAGCATCAGCTGGGCAAGCTGCGGCTTGGTCCGAAACCCGACCTGCTCGGGCACCCGCGCGGCCCGGCAGCGCTCAGGGTCATCGGTCCAGCGCTCGGGCAGATACAGCTCCCGGTCGATGAACGCCCGCCCCCTGGGGCTGGCATAGGCCAAGAAGACGCCGAGCTGGCAGTTGTCGACCTTCCCGGCCGTGCCCGAGTACTGGCGCTGCACCCCCACCGAGGTCGTGCCCTTCTTCAAGAAGCCGGTCTCGTCCACCACCAGCACCGCGCCCGGGTCGCCCAGGTGCTCCACCACGTAGGCGCGCAGGTCGTCGCGGACCAGCTCGGGATCCCAGTCGGCGGTGGCCAGCAGCCGCTGCATGCCGTCCGGGGTGCGCTCGCCGGCGTGCTCGGCCAACTGCCAGCCGTTCTTGCGACCCACGTTGCCCAGCAGCCCGCGCAGGTAGGCCAGCGCCCGCCGGCGCGGCTCGGCACGGACAAACCGTCCCGCGATGCGGGCGTGCAGGGCATCCAGCCCCACCGCCCATGCTTGGACTTCTTGGATGTCTGCCGCCTCGTCGGCCTCCAGCACAGGCTCCTCCTGCCCTCCATGGCGCTGCGACTGCCAGCCCATCCCCGGCCAGCGGGCAGGAACCCTACCCCATCACCAAAAGCAAGTGCGGCTGGAGTACTAACCGGGGTCCAGCATCATCCGGCGCATGTCTGGGCGCTGCTGCGTCATCGGCTGGGCTGGACCGTGCAGCGGCCCAAGCGCCGGGCCGCCGAGCGGGACCAGGACGCCATCGACCGCTGGGTCAAGCAGCGCTGGCCGGCGATCAAGCAAACGCTCATCGGCGCAGAGCCTGCCTGGTCTTCTTCGACGAGTCCGCGCTCAGCCTGACCCCGAATGTCCGCCGGACCTGGGCGCCCAGAGGCCAGCCGCCCACCCTGACCCACCCGTTCAACTGGAAGAAGGCCTCGATGGCGGCCGCGCTGTGCTATGGCGTGCGCGGTGGCGGCGCCCAGCTCTGCTTCCACGTCACCGCCGGCAACTACGACACCGACACCCTCATCGAAGTCCTGGGCGAGTTGCGGAAGTTCCTCGGCTGCGAGAAGGCGACCCTGCTCTGGGACGGGCTGCCCGCCCA
>JBIOYL010000251.1:0-8832 GCA_044870185.1 Actinomycetes bacterium
AGCTCCTGCCAGTCGGCGGCGTGCACCTGTCGGACTTCCACGCCCACCAGCCTCCTCACCTCCCAACCTGCCGATCACCGGCTGCGGCTCGGTGCGTCCGACGACCGGAACGCTACAAGGACACGGCGGTGTCATCCACGCAAACCATAAGGGCTTCTACCCCACCAGCTTGGCGACGGCCACGCGCCGCTGGGCCGCCTGCAGGCGAGGACCGCCGCCGTCACCATCACCGCCTTCGTGGTGGCCGCCGCCTCGCTGGTGGTGCGCTTTCGCCACGACCGCGGCTCGAACGCCAGCAGCTGCGCTGGGTGGCGTTGGCCACGGCCGTGGTCGCCCTGCTGGGCGTGGTCAACCTGGCCGCGTTGGCGCTGGGCGCCTATGCCCTGGCGCCGTTGGCGGGCGGTCTCAACCCGCCGATCCTGTCGGCAGCGATCGGCGCGGCGATCCTGCGCTACCGACTGTACGACCTGGACCGCATCATCAGCCGCACCCTGGCCTACGGCCTGCTCACCGTGCTGCTGGGCGGCGGCTATGCCGGCGTGGTGTTGGGGCTTGGCCAGCTGCTCGGCCGGGACTCGCCCCTGGTGGTGGCCGGCGCGACCCTGGCGGTGGCCGCGCTGTTCCAGCCGGCCCGCCGCCGCGTCCAGCAGGCGGTCGACCGGCGCTTCAACCGGCGCCGCGACAACGCCGCCCGCCCGATCGAGGGGTTCAGCGCCCGGCTGCGCCAGCAGCTCGACCTGGAGGCGTTGACCGCCGAGCTGCTGGCGGTGGTGGACCAGACCATGCAGCCGACCCGGGCGTCGCTGTGGCTGCGGCCCCGCCCGCCGCCGGCAACGGGCACATCCACCGCGGCCAGCGGCACGGCCAAGGACACGGCTGCCGGGTCGGGCCACCGACCATCGGCCGTGGCCACGGCCATGGCCACATCGTCACAGCAGGAGCCCACCACGGGAGGGTTGGTGCCATGAACGAGCAGGAGCTACGGGCGCTGTTCTTCGACGGGTGGTGCCGTTCGACGCCTCGTTCTGGTCGACCACCAACCCGGCGACCCTGCTGCCGACCGGCGGGCTGGTCCACAACCTGCCGCTGGAGACCTGCCAGCCTTCCTTCGACCACGAGCTGCTGGTGCCTGATGTCAACAAGTTCGTGGCGCTGGCCGGCGCGGCCCGCCCGGTCGGCGTGCTCAGCCAGGCCACCGCCAGCGACCTGCACAGGAGTGCCCGCTACCGGGCGTTCGGCGAGCTGCTCGGCCTCGACGACGAGCTGCGGGTGGCGTTCGTCGCCGACGGCTGCTGCTGGGGGTTGCGGCGCTGCTGCGCCAGCGGGGGCCTCCTCGGCCCGCGAGGCCGACTTCGTCGCCGACCTGGCCGCGCACGTCGCCCAGGGCTTGCGCACGGCGCTGCTGGCCGCGGCCGCGCGGGTGGGCAGGGGGTGCCGGGCACCGTGCTGGTGGACGCACGCGGCCAGGACGAGGGCTGCCAAGCGCTCGCGTGCGCACCCGCGGCGGCCAATGGCTGGTCGTGCACGGCTCGGTGCTGTCGAGGCCCAACGGTCCGGACGGGCGGGCCGCGGTGGTCATCGAGCCAGCCCGCCCCGCCCAGATCGCCCCGGCGATCGTCGCCGCCTACCAGCTGACCGAGCGGGAGCAGGATGTGCTCCGCTACCGCGACCGGCTGACCGGCACCGCGACCATCATGCGCGACCCTTGACCAGGCCGGCGGCGGTCAATAGGCGGCTTCAAGCGGCCAGGTGAGCGGGCAGTGACGAGAGCCAGGCGGCACGTGGAGCAGCCAGTACTCGGGGTTCGCCGAAGCCGGCGCGATGCAGTGGCCTGCGCAGGCCACAACACCGTCCCTCCTCGCGAGCGGGCACGAACCTGCTGGGTCGGGACCGTGGCAGCGGTCCACCAGTGCACGGGTGCGGGCATCCAGGAGGATGTCGACCCGGTCGTCGTCGGCCGTCATCACACACCCCCTTTTCTTGGGCCGGTCAGCAAACCAGCTACGTGCTGTCCCCATTGTCGCCTTCCGCGTCGTTGGTGCCAGGGCCAACGGTCCCCCGCGTGCAAGGCCAAAGGTCCCGGCGGGTAAGTCGCCGGTCCCAGGACGTTGGCGGCTCGTGGCGCCTCCAGCAGCCACCCGCACGCCGGAACAGGACAGGGCCGCCAGGCCAGGCGGGCGGAGCCGATCAGCGCTCGTGGACGTAGACGCCGGGGGCGTCGGCGAGTGCCGGGTGCTGGGCGCTGGCCATGGACGGCAGCCGGCGGCGCTGCCCGCCGCGCCGTTCGGCCCACTCGGCCCAGTCCTGCCACCAGGAGCCCTGGTGCTCGGTGGCGGCGGCCAGCCAGGCGTCCGGGTCGGGTGGGGTGGCGTCGTTGGTCCAGTAGCGGGCCTTGGGGCTGGGCGGGTTGACGATGCCGGCGACATGGCCGGACGAGCTCAGCACGAAGCGGGCGGTGCCCTTGATCAGCTGGGTGGTCCGGTACGACGACCGCCACGGCGTGATGTGGTCGGCTTGGGCGCCGACCAGGTAGACGTCCTGGGTGACCGCGTCGAGCCGGAGCCGTACCCCGGCCAGCTCCATCTGGCTCTGGGCGAGCTGGTTCTCCAGGTAGCAGTGGCGCAGGTAGAAGGAGTGCATGGCGGCCGGCATGCGGGTCGAGTCGGCGTTCCAGGCCAGGATGTCGAACGCCGGCGGGTCCTCGCCGAGCAGCCAGCCGCTGACGGCGTAGTTCCAGATGAGATCGTTGGCCCGCAGCACGTCGAAGGTGCTGGCCATCTCCCGCCCGTCGAGGAAGCCACGCCGGGCCATCCTGCGCTCCAGGCGCTCGATCGTAGCCTGGTCGGTGAACGCGCCGAGCACGCCGGGCTCGGAGAAGTCGACCAGGGTGTTCAGCAGCGTCGCCGAGCGCACCCGCCGGTCACCGATCGCGTCGAGGTAGGCGAGCAGCATGGTGGTGAGCGTGCCCCCCAGGCACAGCCCGACGAGGTTGGCCTGCGGCGCCCCGGTGATGTCGCGCACGACGTCCAGCGCCGCGACCGGGCCCTGGAGCAGGTAGTCGTCCAGCTTCACCGCGCGCATCGACTGGTCGGGATTGTGGTAGCTGATCGCGAACACCGTGTGCCCGTGGTCGACCGCCCACTCGATGAAGCTGCGGCCGGGGGCCAGGTCCATGATGTAGTACTTGTTGATCCACGGGGGGCTGCACAGCAGCGGCGTCTCGTGCACCGTGGCGGTGGTCGGGGCGTACTGGAGCAGCTCCATGAGCCGGTTGCGGAACACCACCTTGCCTTTGGTGGCGGCCAGGTTCTCCCCCAGCCGGAACGGCCTGGTGTCGACCTGGCGGGGCATGCCATGGTTGCGCGCCACGTCGTCCAGCAGGTGGCCGAGCCCGCGCACGACGCTTTGCCCGCCGGTGTCAAAGGCACGCCGGAGCGCCACCGGGTTGGTCGCCAGGAAGTTCGACGGCGCGGACGCGTCGACCAGCAGCCGCACCCCGAGGGCCGCCTTGTCACGCCAGCGCCGCTCGAGCTCGGCCGCGCCGAGCAGATCATCGGCGAGCTTGGCGGCCAGCAGGTAGCCCTGGAGGATGCCGGCAAACCACGGATTATCGGTCCAGGCCGGGTCGGCGAAGCGACGGTTCCCCGGGGGAGGTGCCGCCGGTGGGCTGGTGGCCACGCCGAGCGCCCGTGCCCAGCTGACCGCGGTGGCGGCGGCGAGCCCTGCGGCATAGGTGAGCCCGGCCAGCGCCGCGGCGCCAGGATGGCGTGCCAGGCCGTTTGCCATCTCCGCCAGGGCCCGCCCGAACGACACGGGGTCCAGGCTCGCGATGAGCTCCGCCTCCGGGCCGAGGGCTTCGGCCGCTTGTGCGGCTTGACGTTGGGCGCCCTGCTTCATGGCTTCCTTGCGCACCTCGAGCGGCCCGGTTGGGCGACAAATGTCGAGCGTGTGATAACGATATCAAGCAGTGGCGTTCACCGCCAGCCGGCGTCAGCCCGCACGGCGATCGCCCGGGTGGCGGCGCCCGGGTGGCGGCGCCGGGCCGGTGGTTGCCACCGGTCCGCCCTGCGCGACGGCAGTGCCGTCGCGCAGGGCGGTCGCGGGATTGCCGCTTCGAGGCTACCGATCTGCTATAGCTATAGCTCCGTGTCGTGGGGTTCGTCGATTTCGTCCGCGCTTTCGCGATCGCACGGGGAGGGACGATGCAGCTGTTCCGGGCTCGTGGCCTGCTCGTGTGCGCGCTCGCCGCCGTGGCGCTGACGGCATGCACGACCGCGCGCGGGCTGCCGGTGGCGCCCCCACGCACCGCGGCGCCGGCCAGCACGCCGCCGGGCGCCGCCACCCGGCCGGGCGCCACGCGGCCGGCGGGGTCGTTCACGATCGCGGCAACCGGCGACCTGCTCGTCCACGGCCCGGTCGCCGCCCAGGCACGGCGGTACGGGGCCGGCAGCCGGGCCGCCTACGACTTCCGCCCTATGCTCGGCCCGGTCCGCTCGGCGTTGCGCGCCGCGGACCTGGCCGTCTGCCACCTGGAGACCCCGCTGTCGCCCGACGACCGCAACATCACCGGCTACCCCACGTTCAACACCCCCCACGAGCTGGCCGTCGCGATCCGCGCGGCCGGCTACGACAGCTGCTCGGTGGCCTCCAACCATGCGCTGGACCAGGGGGCGCGGGGGGTCGCGGCCACGCTCGCGGCGCTGGACGCGGTCGGCGTGGGCCACGCGGGCACCGCCCGCAGCCCGGCCGAGGCCGCCCGGGCCGAGCTGCATCTGGTGCACGGCGTCCGCGTCGGGCTGCTCGCCTACACCTACGGCCTGAACGGCGGCAACGCGTTGCCCGCCGGCAAGCCCTGGCTGGTCAACCTCATCGCGGCGCGGCGCATCCTCGCCGACGCGCGGGCCGCCAAGACGGCGGGCGCACGGTTCGTCGCCGTCAGCCTGCACTGGGGCCAGCAGTACCAGGTGGCGCCGACCGCCGCGCAGCGGACGCTGGCCCGCACCCTGCTCGCCTCCCCCGACATCGACCTGCTCATCGGCAGCCACGTCCACGTCGTGCAGCCGGTCGAGCGGATCGGCGACAAGTACGTGCTGTACGGGCTGGGCAACTTCCTGTCCAACCAGTCGGCGCGCTGCTGCCCCGCGGCCACACAGGACGGGGTGATCATGGCGGTGCGCGTCGAGCGGCGCGGCAGCCGGTTGGTGGCCAGCGGCGTCCGCTACCTCCCGACCTGGGTCGAGCCGGGCAGCTACCGGGTGCTGCCGGTCGCCGCCGCGCTCGGCGACCCGGCGACGCCGGCCGGCGAGCGGGCCGCCCTGGCGGCGTCGTGGCGGCGCACCGTGGCGGCGGTCATGCTGCTGGCGGGCCGGGCGGGCAACGTGCGGCCCGCGCGCCCGCATGCCGGCAGCGGCTGACCGCGCCCGCCACGGCGGTCGAGGTCGAAAGACAGGCCGCGGCCCTACTCCCCCGCCAGCGTCGGCCCTTCCCGAGCCGTCGGGCGCCGACCGCGGGCAATGGCCGGCGACGCTGGCGGGCGGGGGCCGGATCGTGGGAGCCTGCCGGGCATGGACGAGGCGCTGGCCGGTGACTTCCTCGACTGCTTCGGCGGCCTGGCGGCGGTCGGCCGGGACCCGGCGACCGGCGGCTACCAGCGGCTGGCCTGGACGACGGCCGACCGGGCGGCGCGCCGCTGGTTCGCCGAGCAGGCCGCCGCCCGCGCTCTGGCCGCCGAACAGGACGCCAACGGCAACCTGTGGGCCTGGTGGGGGGAGCCACAGGCGGGCGACGCGCTGGTGCTCGGCAGCCATCTGGACACCGTGCCCCAGGGCGGCGCCTACGACGGGGCGCTCGGCGTGGTCGCCGGCCTGGTCGCCGTCTCGGCGCTGCACCGCCGCGGCCGCACCCCCACCCGCCCGGTGGCGGTGGCCGCCTTCGCCGACGAGGAGGGTGGCCGCTTCGGTGTCCCCACCTTCGGCAGCCGCCTGCTGGCCGGCACCCTCGACCCCGCCGAGGCGCTCGGCCGCCGCGACGCGGCCGGCGTGACCGTCGCCGAGGCGATGCGCGCCGGCGGCCTCGACCCCGACCGGGTCGGCCCGGACCGGCCGCTGCTCGACCGCATCGGCGAGGTGGTCGAGCTGCACGTCGAGCAGGGCCGCGGCCTGGCCGAGGTGCCCGCACCGCTCGCGGTCGCCACCGGCATCTGGCCGCACGGCCGCTGGCGGCTCGGCCTGCGCGGCGAGGCGAACCACGCCGGCACCACCCGGCTGGCCGACCGGCACGACCCGACGCTGGCGCTCGCCCGCGGCATCCAGGCGGCCCGCGAGCTGGCCGGCCAGCTCGGCGCGGTCGCCACCGTCGGCCGTGTGCTGGTCGACCCCAACGGCACCAACGTCGTCCCCGGCGCCGTCGACGCCTGGCTGGACGCCCGCGCCCCCGACGACGCCACCCTCGACACCCTCGTTGGGGCATGGCGGGACGAGGTCGCGGCGGCGGCCACACGGCACGGTGTGGCGGTCACCCTGACCGGCGAGTCCCGCAACCCGGCGGTCACCTTCGACCGCGGCGTGCGGGCACGGCTCACCGAGGTCCTCCGCAGCCAGGGGCTGCCCGCCCCCGAGCTGCCGACCGCCGCCGGCCACGACGCGGGCATCCTGGCCGGGGTGCGCCCGACCGGGATGCTGTTCGTGCGCAACCCCACCGGCGCCAGCCACACCCCGGCCGAGGCGGCCAGCGACGACGACTGCATCCTCGGCTGCGCGGTGCTGGCCGCGGCCGTCGAGGCGTGGGCATGCCGGTGACACGCTGGTGGGCGGAGCGGGCCTGGCTCGGCGGCGACCACGTCGACGGCCGGGTCGTCATCGACACCGAGCGCGGGCGCATCACCGCGGTCGAGGCGGGCCGCCAGGCGCCGGCCGACGCCGTCCGGCTGCCCGGCGTGGTGCTGCCCGGGCTGGCCAACGCCCACTCGCACGCCGTCCACCGTGCCCTGCGTGGGCGCACCCAGGCCGGGCGGGGGGACTTCTGGTCGTGGCGGGAGCGCATGTATGCGCTGGCCGCCCGCCTGGAGCCCGACACCTACCATGCGCTGGCCCGCGCGACCTTTGCGGAGATGGCGCTGGCCGGCGTGACCGCCGTCGGGGAGTTCCACTACCTGCACCATCCGGCCGGCGGCGGCCGCTACGCCGACCCGAACGCGTTCGGCGCCGCCCTGCTCGCCGCCGCCGGCGACGCCGGCATCCGCATCACCCTGCTCGACACCTGCTACCTGCAGGCCGACGTCGACGGCAGGCCGCTCGAGGGGCCGCAGCGCCGCTTCGACGACGGCGACGCCGACGCCTGGGCCGCGCGGGTCGGCCGCCTTGCCGGCGCGCCGGCCGGCGGATCCTGCGACGGCCAGGCCGGCGCGCGGGTGGGGGCGGCCATCCACTCGGTGCGGGCCGTGCCGCCCGAGGCGATGCGGCTGGTCGCCGGCTGGGCGGCCGAGCGGCAGGCCCCGCTGCACCTACACCTGTCGGAGCAGCGACGCGAGAACCAGGCGTGCCTGGCCGCCACCGGCCGCACGCCGTCGCAGCTGTGCGCCGACACCGGCGTGCTCGGCCGGCACACCACCGCCGTGCACGCCACCCACCTGGACTCCGGTGACGTCGCCCTGCTCGGTCGCAGCGCGACGTGCGTGTGCATGTGCCCGACCACCGAGCGTGACCTCGGCGACGGCATCGGCCCCGCCGGCCGGCTCGCCGCCGCCGGCTCGCCGCTGGCGCTGGGCAGCGACAGCCAGGCCGTCATCGACCTGTTCGAGGAGGCCCGGGCGGTCGAGCTCGACGAGCGGCTGGCGAGCCGGCGGCGCGGGCTGCACCGCCCGGCCGACCTGCTGCGGGCCGCCACCCGGGACGGCATGCGCACGATCGGCTGGGCCGACGCCGGGGCGATCGAGCCGGGCCGCCTGGCCGACCTGGTCGCCGTCCGGCTCGACTCGCCCCGGCTGGCCGGCACGCCCGACGGCGACGTCGTGGCCGCGCTGGTGTTCGCGGCGACCGCAGCCGACGTGTCCCACGTCGTCGTCGGCGGCCGGCTCGTCGTCGAGCACGGCCGCCACCTGCTCGTCGGCGACGTCGGCGGTGTCCTGGCCCGCTCGATCGCGGCCGTCACGACGTGAGATGCCCTGGTCCGCGCTCGACGCCATCCTGCTCGTCGTGCTGCTGCTCGCCGGCCTGCGGGGCTGGCGGCGCGGCCTGGCCGTGGTCGCCTTCGGCTACGCCGGGCTGGGCGTCGGGCTCCTGGTCGGCTCCTGGGCGGCCACGCGCGCCGGGCTCCTGCTTCCAGCCCGAGACGTCGCGGCCCGGCCGCTGGTCGGCGCGGTGGTGCTGTTCGCGGCCATCTGGCTCGGCTATCTGCTCGGCACCCGGGCCGGGCTGGCCGTCCGCCAGGTGCTGGCCGGGCCGCTGCTGGGCCGCGTCGACGCGCTCGGCGGCGCGGTCGTGGCCACCCTGGCCATGGGGCTCGTGCTGTGGTTCGTGGGGCTCATGCTGGTCGGCGTGCCCGGCCTGTCCCAGCAGGTCGAGAAGTCGGCGATCCTGCGGGCCATCGACCGCTCCGTGCCGCGGCCGCCGGCCCTGATGGCCGAGCTGTCCCGCCTGTTCAACCTCTCCCCGTTCCCGCAGGTGTTCGCCCACCTGCGCCCCCCGAGCGCGAGCGGCCCGCCGCCCGCCAGGCCCGACAGCTCGGCGGTGGGCCGGGCGGCCGCCGCCACCGTCAAGATCCAAGCCAGCGGCTGCGGCGGGCTCGTGTTCGGCAGCGGCTTCCCCATCGCCCCCAACCGCATCGTCACCAACG
>JBIOYL010000252.1:0-2688 GCA_044870185.1 Actinomycetes bacterium
GACCAGACCCTGGCCGAGACCGACCGCATCAACGTCGACATCCGCGAGATCCTGGACGTGGCCACCGAGGGCTGGGGGGTGGTGGTCACCCTGGTGGAGCTCAAAGACATCCAGCTGCCCGACAGTATGAAGCGGGCGATGGCCCGCCAGGCCGAGGCCGAACGCGAAAAGCGCGCCAAGATCATCGCCGCCCAAGGCGAGTCGCTGGCCGCCGACCAGCTCGGCGCCGCCTCCGACGTCATGATGGCCCACCCGCTCGCCTTGCAGCTGCGCAACCTGCAAAGCCTGGTCGAGATCGGCGTCGACAAGAACACCACGGTGGTGTTCCCGGCCCCGCTGATGAGCACCATCCAAGAGCTCGGCGCGTTCCTCGCCCGCGAGCAGGCCGCGGTCACCACCCCAGCCCCAGCACCCACCGTACCGGCCACGCCGGCAGCGCCCGCCGTCGAGGTCGAGGTACCGGCGCCCGACGCGGCCTTCACCACCGATTCCAACGGCGCGCCCGCCGCCCGGCCAACCTAACGGCACCCAGCAGGGGGCTGTACGACCGGCCGGTGGCGTTGCCCAAGCTTCCTGCCCCCGCCACCACCAACCAACACGAGGAGAGAGAGGGTTCCATGCCACGCTGCCCGCTGTGCGCATCGGCCTGCGTCACCATCGGCATCGGCCTGTTGTACCCGCTGTCGTTCTGCGCCAGCTGCGGCGCGCGCTGGATCCAAGACGGCCACCAGCAGCGGGCGATCACGCAGGTCCACGAACCTGCCCTCCTGGCCCCAGCAACCCAACCAGACTCCCACGCGCGCGCCCAGCGCCACGGCCAGCTGCTTCCTGGAGGCTCGCCATGGTGATCCACTACCCGCCTGGGCGGCTTCGCACCAGCGACCAGCCGACCGCGATCACCAACGTCCTGGTCGCCACCTCGGCGTCGTCCCATCGTACCGGCGACCTCCCGCTGGGCACCCCGACCTGCTCGGCCCGCAGCCGCCACGGCCGGTGGGCGCTGTACCAGGGCGGCGCCGACGTCATCGTCGTCTGGCCCGGCGGCGCCCTGGCCGGACCACCCACCGAGGTCGCTGGCGCGCTCGACCGTCTCGACGGTGCCCACGATGACCTGGACCGCGCCGCCGCCTCGGCGATCCGGCAGTTGCTGACCGACCCGGCTACCCACGACGGCGCCCACTGGTCGCCGACCCGAGCACGGACCTGGTCCAGCCCGGCCAAGGGCTACTGGCTCAGCAGCCCCACCAACCAGCAGCCCGTCCGCGACGACCACACGCCAGCCGGCTGGCCCGGCGCGCCAGCACGCCCGCCACACCCACCGATCCCGCTACCCGACCCCCACCCCCAGCCGACACCAGCACGAGCCGCCTGACCGCCCAACCCAGCCGAAACCCCACCACCGGGGCCCGCTTCGGCGACGGTCGGCCAGCGACCCTCGGTGGCGGGGGGCGATGCCTCGCCGCCGTCGTTAAGCAGGGGATCGTCGGGAGCGGACGCCTCAGAGGCTTGGCATCCTTGCGCCCAGCCTCGTGGGGCGCATCGGGCTGCGCCACCGAAGTTGAACGCCCTATCCGCCGCCACGTCCCCTTGCCTCTTTTCGGGAGTAAACGGCGTTTGCGCAGAGCAAGCAAGGCGAGCCATGATAGCCGCTGACCGGGTGCCGCGCCGCCGGTAGTATCCGGGGAAGGTAGGCTTGGGGACCTGCGGGTTCGCGCCTTCAAGCTGGACAAGGCCTTCCGCAAGGTAGTCGTGTCATGCAGAGAGTTCCCGACCGGTCGGGGCGGGTGCCATCCCGCGCTGGCGTGGAGGGACTGTTGGGAGCTGACCATGCCCGCCGTACCCCCTGAGCGCGACCAGATCGAGCGGCTGGTCCGTGGGGAGCATCACGAGCCGCACCGCCTGCTTGGGGCGCACCTGGACGGCGACCAGGTGACCATCCGGGCCTGGCGGCCGGACGCCACCGGCGTGGTCGCCCTGGTCGGCGACGAGCGGGTCACGCTCGACCGGATCCATCCGGCCGGCCTGTTCGAAGGGGTGCTCGCCCGCGGCGACCTGCCCGCCTACCGGCTCGAGGTCACCTACGGGGCCGGACCTTCACCGTCGACGATCCGTACCGCTTCTGGCCCACCATCGGGGAGCTGGACCAGCACCTGCTCGGCGAGGGCCGCCACGAGCGGCTGTGGCAGCGGCTGAGCGCGCACGAGCTGACCCTGGACGGCGTGGCTGGGACCGCGTTCGCGGTCTGGGCGCCGAACGCGCGGGCGGTGCGGGTGGTCGGCGACTGCAACTCCTGGGACGGGCGGCTGCACCCCATGCGGGCGCTTGGCGCCTCGGGGGTGTGGGAGCTGTTCGTGCCGGGGGTCGGTACCGGCACTCGCTACAAGTACGAGCTCCTCACCGCCCAGGGCGCGCTGACCCTCAAGGCCGACCCGGTGGCGTTCGCGGTCGAGGTACCGCCCAAGACGGCCAGCGTGGTGTATGCCTCCGGCTACCAGTGGGGCGACCAGGCGTGGATGGCCGCCCGCGAGCGGCGCGACCACCTGCACGGGCCGGTGTCCATTTACGAGGTGCACCTCGGCTCCTGGCGCAAAGGGCTCTCGTACCGGGAGCTGGCCGAGGAGCTGGCCGAGTACGTGAGCGACATGGGCTTCACCCACGTCGAGTTCCTGCCCGTCGCCGAGCACCCCT
>JBIOYL010000253.1:0-2000 GCA_044870185.1 Actinomycetes bacterium
GGACCAGCTCGCCAGCCACGTGGAGCTGGCCGGCGCGGCCGCCGGCGACCTGACGCTGGTGCTGGACGGGCTGGTGACCGCGGTCGAGCGGCTCGGGCGCCGGCCGGTCTGGGACGACTGGCTGGACCGGCTGCGCGGCGCCGCCCGCACCGCCGGCGAACGCGACCGGGAGCTGCTGGCCAGCGACGCCGACCCCGTCCACCCGGCCCGCGTCTACGGCGAGCTGCGGCGCGTCCTGGCCGACGACGCGGTGGTGATCGGGGACGGCGGCGACTTCGTGTCCTTCGCGGGCCGGTACGTCGAGCCCGGCCGGCCCGGCTGCTGGCTGGATCCCGGCCCGTACGGCTGTCTCGGCACCGGGCTCGGCTACGCCGTCGCCGCGCGCCTGGCCCGGCCGTCGGCCCAGGTCGTGCTGCTGCTCGGGGACGGGGCGGCCGGCTTCTCCCTGATGGACGCCGACACCCTGGTCCGCCACCGCCTGCCCGTGGTCATGGTCTGCGGCAACAACGGCGTCTGGGGGCTGGAGAAGCACCCGATGCGGCTGCTGTACGGCTACGACGTGGCCGCCGACCTGCAGCCACGCTGCCGCTACGACGAGGTGGTGCGCGCGCTGGGCGGCGCCGGCGAGCTGGTCACCTCCCCTGGCGGGATCGGGCCGGCGCTGCGCCGGGCGTTCGCCGCGGGCGTGCCCTACCTGGTCAACGTGGCCACCGACCCCGAGGTCGCCTACCCCAGGAGCACCGTCGGGATCTGACGGCCACGCCGCGCGCGGCCGGCCCGGTGCCGGCCGCCGCCGGGGACGCCGCGCTCAGCCGGCCCGGCGCCGGGTCGCCTCGAGGAAGCGGCTGCGGTCGACCACCATCCGGATGACGCGCCCGGACGCGGCCAGCCGGTCACGCTCACGCAGCTCCACGGCGAACTCCAGCCGGCGGCCGTCGACCCGCTCCAGCACGGCGGTCACCCGGACGGTCGCCCCCACCGGGCAGGCCAGCAGGTGGTCGAGCTCCACCCGGGTGCCGACCGTGGTGGCGCCGTCGGCCAGGGCGTCGGCGACGGCGGCGACCGTGGCCCGCTCGGCCAGCGCGAGCACCCGCGGGGTGGCGAGCACCGGCACGTCGCCGCTGCCGAGCGCAAGGGCCGTGTCGGCGTCGGTCACGGCGTGGTCGAAGGCGGCCTGCAGGCCGGCCGGGATCGGCATGCGCCCCAGCCTACGCGCTCAGGCGTCGACGAGCTGGGCCCGCATGCGCTCCAGCGCGCGGCGCAGCAGCCGCGACACCTGCATCTGCGAGCAGCCGACCCGCTCGCCGATCTCGCTCTGCTTCAGGTCCTGCAGGTAGCGCAGCCGGATCACCGAGCGCTCGAGGTCGGGCAGGCGCTCGATCAGCTCGGGCAGCACGAGCAGGTCCTCCAGCTCCTCGCCGGCCGACGGGGCCGGCAGCAGCTCCCGGAGCGTGGCCTCGCCGTCCTGGCCGGTCGGCTGCTCGAGCGAGACCATCACCCGGGCTGTCGGCGACCTCGATCGCCTCGAGCACCTGCTCATCGGTGATGCCCAGGTGCTCGGCCAGCTCGGCGACCGTGGGCGAGCGCCCGATGGTCCAGACAAGCTCCTCGGCGGCCTGGCAGACCTGGAGCGCGCGGTCCTGGAGCGAGCGGGGCACGCGCAGCCGCCAGGTCGCGTCGCGCCGGTAGCGCTTCATCGTGCCGACCACCGTGGTGACCGCATAGGCGACGAACGATCCGCCGCGGCGGGGCTCGTAGTGGTCGACGGCCAGGATCAGGCCGACCCGGGCGACCTGGCGCATGTCCTCGAAGGCACCGTCCGGCCGGCCTCGGTAGCGCTCGGCCAGCCGGTCGGCCAGGCCGAGGTAGGCAAGGATGATCCGCTTGCGCAGCCGGGGGTCCCGGGTGACGGCGTAGGCGCGCAGCCACGCCTCGACGCGCGCGGCGGCGGCCTCGTCGCCGGGGCGGACGTCGGTCACCTCGTCCGCGGCGTCTTCCGG